>JAISBW010000016.1 GCA_031265995.1 Oscillospiraceae bacterium | reverse complement strand
AGGGCAAATTCCAAATTTTTGAAGAATTTTTCCTCAAAATGAGGAAAAAAGCGCAATGAATACTTGATGTATTCTGAGCATTTTTGACAAAATTTTGAAAAAAATTATTGAAAATTGGGTATTTTGATCCTTTTGAATACAGGTTCTAAGTCTTGCGCCTTGGGATCAACTTGGTGTATTCTTTTTCCTGCGGCGCTTTGACTACTAAAATGGTCACTGCGATAAGCAAATAGATTTAAAAATGGAGCAATTAAAATGGAAAATGAAATACAAAAATTATTAACTAATGAAGAGTTTATGTCAAAGGTTGCAAAATCTAAAACTGAAGACGAGGTTAAAGATCTTTTCGCTTCAGAAGGCGTAGAATTAAATGAATCTCAAATAAAAGAGCTGAAGAATCTTTTTGAAGAAGCCACAAAAGAACTTAATGAACTCGATTCTGAAGAACTTGATAAAGTTGCGGGCGGATTAAGAAAAGAATATAAATTAGGAATTATAGGGGCTTCTTTAGGCGTGCTAATTGGAGCATTTGCGGGATATAAAGCAATTAAAACTGACGACAAAATGAGCAAAAAAGTGCTTAAAGTTTTGGGTTCGGCAGTTGTTGGTTCAATTGCGGGAATGGTTGGAGGCGAATTAGCTTGTTATTGGTGGTTTAAAATACGAACAAAAATAACATTAGAACAATCAGAAATGATATTCAGAAATAATGTTTATAAAATGCGGTGAGATGACAAAATTGTAATAGAATGGTGATTAAAATAGAAAAATAAAATGCAAAAAATATCAGCCAATTGAGATAGGTTATTACCTTTGTTTATGCTATCATAAACATAACTTTGGTTTGGTTTTTTATGGAAGTGTTAATTTATGAAGATAGAAAATTTGCTTTCTGATAGTAAATTCGTATCAAAGATAATGTTAGCTCAGACCGAAGATGAAGTGCGCACTCTTTTTTCTGTTGAAGGTGTTAAATTGAGTGACAAGCAACTCGCACGTCTTAAAAAAATTTTTTCAAAAATTTTAAATAATTTGTTAAATAAATTGGAAAATAAGGAATTGTCAACCGAACAGCTTGTTGAGATTTCAGGTGGGCTCAATTCACCTAATTTAAACAATTTTTTAGAATCCGCTATTATCTTTGGTCTTTTTAGCGCGATTGTAGGTGGGGTCATCGGATCGAATGATAACAAAGGAAATTCTAGATTGAAAAAACAGATTAAAAACACCATGGTGGGGGTTGCGGCAGGCGCTTTGGTTGGTGCTGCGACGGGAGTCGGAGTAAGTGGTATTTTAAGATGGTTAAAAATCTGAATTAAAAAAAAATATAATGGAGTTGATAATTTATGAAAGAATTAAAGGATTTATTAACTAATAAAAATTTTATCTCAAGAATCTTAAAATCTATAAAAAAAACAGACGGTGAAATTCGAAGTATTTTTAGCTCTGAAGGCGTTGAAGTGAATAAAGAGCAAATCAAAGCTTTGCGTTTTTTATTTAATGAAGTTTCTGAAGAAAATAATGAAGATTTCACCAATGAAGTCAAAGGCGCTGGCATTATAGAAAAAATATCAAATATATTTTTTTTTACTGCCACTTTGTTAGGTGGTGCTGCGCTTCATAAAAAATTTCCAGAAGAAGGTAATAAAATTATAGATTTCGTAGGAGAAGAAGCAGAACACATCAAGGGTTTTGTCAAAGGAAAATTTAGTATTGAATAGGAATAAAGGATTTTTGATAGGTAATAAACCGCCTAATGTATGTGTTTCGTGCTATGGATGATCGTTGGGCGTTTGGATTTTGCTGTTTTAGTTTAGAACCTGTCTAATATCTCCGAAATAGCACATATTTTAGTTAAAATTTTAAAATTTTGTATTGCTCGTTAGTTAGATACGCCAGCATTCGCCTTACTCGCGCTTTAAATTTTAAAAATTTTATCATAAAATCTGCACTGCTTAGAAATATTAGACAGGATCTTAGAAGATTGATAGGTTATGTTATTTATAAAAGGTGTTTACATATTATTAAATTTGAAAAAAATATTTATGTAGAAAAAGATTTTATCCCAAAACACATTGGAATTATAATGGACGGAAACGGCAGATGGGCTTCGGCACGTGGTTTACCGCGAGAGGCTGGTCACATTGCAGGTGTAAAAGCTTTTAGAAATATTGTTAGATATATACAAAATACTGGAATTAAATATTTTACTTTCTATGTCTTTTCAAAAGAAAACTGGAATCGCCCGTCAAATGAAGTCTTGGGGTTAATGTCGATTTTTAAAAATCAGCTCGAAAGTTTAATTAAAGATTTTAAAGAAAATATTAAAATAAATTTTATTGGTGATAAATTAGGTTTATCGCATGAAATCATTGAATTAGAGAAAAAAGTAGAAGAAATGTCTAAGGAAAATAATGGAATGATACTTAATTTGGCAATAAATTACAGCGGACGGTCAGAGATTGTAAGCGCAGTTTTGAATTTAGCTAAAAAAATTTGTGATAAAAAAATTAATCAAGATGAGGTTTCTGAAGAAGTTTTTGAAAAATTTTTATACACAAAAGGCCAACCGGATTTAGATTTAGTAATAAGAACAGGCGGAGAACTTAGGCTTTCCAATTTTTTAATTTGGCAATCCGCATATGCGGAATTTGTAGTGGTAAAAAAATTTTGGCCTGATTTTTCCTGCGAAGATTTCGATTGCGCAATTAAGGAATTTATGCGAAGAGAAAGACGGTTTGGCGGAATTTAAATTTTATTGCACAAAAATAAAGAGATTTTGTAACTCAAATTTATTAAAAATTTTACTAAGGAGTGCTGAAGTGAAAAAAGATTTGTTGCAAAGATTTATGTCTGTCATATTTTCCGTGACTGTATTTTCGCCATCATTTCTCTCAGAACATATCCAAGCTACGAATATCAAAAGCAAGGGTACTGGCAGTGAAAAAAAATTTTTCTCCGTTTTGCAAAGATTACAACAGGCCTTTTTCTAACGGGTTATTCAGCTTATTTTTTATTAAATAAATTTATTGTAATACAACCCGAAAATAAAGAGAAACACCCAGCCATATTCGAAACAAAAATCTCAAGGGTTGGCTTTACTGCTGAAGAATACGAAGCATGTGATAGAAATGGAGTTGATCTTCGCGAAATAAATGACGAAATAAATAAACTTAGTGATAATGTTTCTGAACACGTGGGAATAACGCGTATAAAATGCTTTGAACATTTTGCAATATTAGTACATAAACAGAAGTGGGAAAGGCTGAAATTAGTTAAGGGCAAAGATTTTCGTTTTGTCGCTAATAATATTTTTCGCAACTTTCACCAAGATTCTTCTTTTCGTTTCGTTGCTCACTGGGCTTACATCAATAACTTGAATTTGATAATAGAATTTGCCGCAATTTTGACCGGAAAAAAACTTGAAGAATTATATGAAGAAATTCTGGCAGAAGAAGTGGAAGCAGAGCACAGCCCGCCTAAAATACTTCTAATTCTGCAAAACTGCAAAAATCTCGGCTTAGAAATTAATCTTAATAAAGTGTATGAAAATAAATATCAGTCTAATTCAAAACAAAATTTGTTGCTTTGGTCGGCATATCAGATGCATGAGTACTGCTTGAAAGGAGATGAATCTATTGAAGATTGGTACGACCTAGAAAATATAATCAAAATCTTATGTGAACATCCTAACCTGTTGCTTTCTGTATCTGAGGAATTAATAGACGAAAGTGAAAATGAAAGCTTTGAACGCCCTGCGATTAAAGGCGCTAATGCACAGACCTACTTGATTAGGCTAGAGAAAGGACTCGAGAAAAATAGAATCGGATGAAAGATTACAATTTGTTGAGCGATCGCTAAAATATCTGCAAGAAGCCACTTCGCTCCGCCATGTAGCTGTTTAATTAGAATTTGCATTTTGTTGCCTTATGTGATAGCATATGCTTAATATCCGGCCTGCTTGGATGTTTAGCTCAGCTGGTAGAGCATTCGCTTGACGTGCGAAGGGTCGGCGGTTCGAGTCCGTCAGCGTCCACCACAAGGTTTTTAGGTTTTTTATGTTTGTTTTTTAATCAATTGTTAAGGTTCGGAGGGAAATTTGATCAGTGCAGGTGATTTTAAGAACGGAATAACATTTGAACTTGAAAACGCAATTGTTTCTGTCGTTGAGTTTCAGCATGTCAAGCCTGGTAAGGGTTCCGCGTTTGTGCGCGCTAAACTTAAAAATGTTGTTTCTGGCGGTACAGTCGAGCGGACTTTTAATCCAAACGAAAAATTTCGGGAAGCATTTATTGAGCGTCGTCTTATGCAGTATCTTTATAACGATGGTGAGCTTTATCATTTTATGGATAGCGGAACGTTTGAGCAAATTCCGGTAAATAAGTCGATTCTTGGCGATAATTTTAGATTTGTAAAGGAAAACGACGAATGTAAGGTTCTTTCTTGTAACGGAAATGTTTTTGCGGTGGAGCCTCCACTTTTCGCTGAATTGTTGATAACTTTTACGGAACCTGGAGTTCGCGGAGATACCGCGACAAATGTAACGAAACCCGCTACTCTTGAGACGGGTGCGGAGATTAGAGTACCGCTTTTTATAAATCAAGGCGATAAAATTAGAATAGACACACGTACGAGTGAGTATATTGAAAGAGCATGATTGAGAATTTATTATGTAGTTTTGTGTTTTTTATTTACAGATAGTTTAATAAATTATATTTTAGGAGTTTTAAAATTATGGAAAAAAAAGCGTCTTATATTATGGGTTTAATAAAAGGCTTAGAGCTCGAACCGGATTCTAAAATGACAAAAGCAATTTTGGCGCTTGCTGAATTTTCTAAGTCTGCGGCGGAAGAAATAGAAAAATTGAGCAAAAGATGCGAAAATTTAGAAGAAATGCTTGATGAAATCCACGAGGAAATTGAAGATTTTTATGATAATTGTGATTGCGAAGGCGAAAATGATGAAGACAATTGCGAAGTTGTTTGCCCTAATTGCGGCGAGAAAACTTGTACAAACGATTTAGATGATGAGAATTTGAACTGCCCTGGATGCGGTGGTGTGCTGGATCTTGGTGGTGAAGACTGCTCTGAAGATTGAGTCTTGGTGTTTTCTAATCGCAATTTAGAGAATGAATTCACAAAAGTTCAAAAAGCTCAAGTTTTTTGTTGTTTTTTACAGTTTTAATGAAGATATGAGTATAATTTGATAAAACTAGAAAAAATTTTTAGCTTTAGATTCTTTTTCAGATTGGCTTTTGTGTCTTTATCTTTATTTGTTTTGATAGTTTTTTTAAACACACCGAAGGTTTTGTTTTATCCTGATAATGTTTTGATGTTGTTTCGGGATAAAATTTTGTCTTTTGGATTTGGTTCGGGGTTTCCAATTTCTTTGAATCAAGACGTAAATCCTTTGAATTTTGAAATCATAGATAATACGGCCATGATTCTGGGCAGTTCCGAGTTTATCTCTGTTTCGCCATCATCCAAGATTATTTTTAGAACAGGTCATAGTTTTTCCTGCCCTTTGATGAAAAAAAGCCGGTGTCGTGCGCTTATTTCTGATTGTGGAGGAAACGATTTCAAGATAGTTTCTAGATCTAAAGTTTATAAAACCGGTAAGACGGAAAATAATATCATTTCATCTTCAATTTCAGAAATTGAAAATTATTGTTTTTTAACAGATTCAGATGGATATTGCTGTGAAATGGTTGTGTTTGGTTTGCATGATGATAAAAAAAAATATAGATATTGTTTTTCTCAACTTCATGCGGTAGACATTGCAATCAATGAATCTGGAAAAAATGTGGCGGTTTGCGGTTTTTATGCTTCTGATAACGAAATTAAGTCTGTTGTTCAAATTTTTGATATCGAATCAAAAGAACCTAAATTTACGTACGAATCCAAAGATAATATTTTGATTTCTTTATGTTATTTTTCGAATAATGAAATAGTGGCGATAGGCGATAGATTGGCTATTTTTGTGGATAGTCACAATAAAATAAAAGAATTTAATTATGATTCAAAGCAATTTTGCCTGGCGTCAATTGACAAGGATTTTGGGCTAATTCTAAGTCTTTCAGCTACTTTTGATGAACGAAATCAACAAGTTTTCGTTTTGAAAAAAAATGGAAAATTAGTTTCTAGAATTAACACAGAAAAAAGAATAAAATCTTTGTTTTTTGCTAAAAAAAGAATAATGTGTCTTTCAGAAAATCAAGTCTCAGTTTTTGACGTTTCTGGAAATTTGCGTTGGAAAAAAAGAGTTCCGGTTACTACAAAAAAATCCTTGTTAATTTCAAATTCAAAGGCATTTTTGTTGGGAAATAGAGAAATCAGTTTAACAACAGATATAAAAGATTAAGTTTTATTTAGTTTATAGTATGTTTTTTAGAATCTGTATTAAAAAGGGCAAATTCCAAATTTTTGAAGAATTTTTCTTAAAAATAGAGAAAAAAACACAATGAATACTTGATGTATTCTGAGCATTTTTGACAAAATTTTGAAAAAATTATTGAAAATTAGATATTTTGATCTTTTTGAATACAGGTTCTTAATATATTAGGAGTATTTTTTGCTCGAAGAATTTGAAAGTCCTTACAGTTTGGAAGCCGAACAATCTGTTTTGGGCGCGATTCTGCTGGATGGCGGTACAATAAGCACAGTTATCGAGATATTGCCTAACTCTGATTTTTTTTACCTTTCGGCTCATAAGATTATATATTCGGCAATGATAGAAATGTTTATTCTCGAAGAAAAAATCGATTATGTTACGGTTCTTGGGAAAATTTCTAAATCAAGCGAAACAAATAATCAAGAAAATCGAAAATATCTTCTGATTCTTGCTCAAACCGTTCCTTCAATTTCCAATGCAGGGAATTATGCCAAGATTGTCAGGGACAAAAGTAATATTCGTTCTTTAATTTCAGCTTCTAAAGAAATTTTAGAAGAAGCGTTTAAACATGAAGAAATTGAATATTTGTTAGATTTTGCCGAGCAAAAAATTTTTAATATAAGAACAAACAAATCAAATCAGACTTTAACTAAAATCAATGAAGTTTTAGTTTACACATTAGAAAGAATCGAGGAATTAAGGAAAAAAGGCGGCAAAATAACCGGTCTTTCAACAGGACTCGGGGATTTAGATAACACTATATCGGGATTAAACAAAACAGATTTAATACTTTTGGCAGCCAGACCCGGAATGGGCAAAACCAGTTTGGCACTCAATATTGCTCAAAATGTGTCTTCAAAATTAAATGAAAGAACGGCTGTTTTTTCGCTTGAAATGAGCAAAGAACAACTTGCCTCGAGGCTAATTAGCTCTAAATCTTCTATTCCAAATCAAAAAATGAGAACAGGCGAGTTAAATTCTGAAGAATATTTTCGTTTAATTGAATCAGCTGAAATTTTTAATAAATCAAATTTATATATCGACGACACACCAGGCTCAACAGTTCCCGAAATGAAAGCAAAATGCCGAAGACTTGGAAACGTTGGGCTTATTATTATAGATTACCTGCAACTAATGTCTGGAACAAAGCGTTCGGACAATAGAGTTCAAGAAATTTCAGAGATAACCAGACAACTAAAGATTATGGCAAAGGAACTTGATTGCCCTGTGATTTGTCTTTCGCAGCTTTCCCGCGCAAGCGAACACCGGACAGATCACCGGCCGATTCTTTCTGATTTACGCGATTCAGGTTCAATAGAACAAGATGCCGACATTGTTATTTTTTTATATAGAAAAAGTTATTACGCTGCGCCTAATGATCCTACGGTCGATTATAGTGAATGCGAGTGCATAATTGCAAAAAACCGCCATGGGGAAACACGCAGCATAACACTTCATTGGCAAGGTGAGTTCACAAGGTTTTCAAGTTACTCTAAATTTTAGAACTTGTTCTTAACCTGAAAATTTAATTTTCAAATTGTTTTCTGGTGATAAAATTTCCATTATTTTTCCCTTAGAATCGCAGATTAACTCAAAATTGTTCTTATCTTTTTTGCTTTTTAGATGAAAACCGTCTTTGCTGGCAGTTTGAGTAAAGTTCGAAATATCATTTAAACTTCTTAGAATTTTCGCTGTCAGGCTTAAAAAGGAATTTTCAGGAATTGGAATTTTGTCAAATTCCTTGTTTTTAAAAATTACTTTTTGTTTTTCGCCTTCAACAGAAAAGACCATGCCCTCTAGATTTTTAGGCGAATTGATTTTTATAATTGTTATATTTGGGCTATTTTGAATTTCACATTCATATTTTTTTTCAAGAAAATCAATCATGCATACAGATTTAAACTCTGTTTCTAAACTATCGATTGATTTTTTTTTGCTTATGAATTTTTTTATTCCAAAAAAACTCGCTACTAAAATTAGAATAAAAAAAATAAAAATAAAAACTTTTTTCAAAATATTGCCTCGATTTATTGAAAATTAACTTGAAATGTGCACTTGTTAATTTATAATCGAGCAATATTGAATTTAGAACTAGTTTTCATAGGATTAGAGTGTCAATTTTAAAACCTGTATTATTCAGTAAAAGAGTGCGCTTGTAAGCCGAATTCTGTTAAAAGTGATCATCTATCTGGGCTAAGTGTTGCCACTTGAGCTCACTGCCACCTCCATGAACAAGTCGAGCAGACTTTTGTGTTCACCACGGTGTTGCTCCGAATAGGGTTTACGTAGCTATTTGATCTCCCAAATACTGGTGAGCTCTTACCTCGCCTTTCCACCCTTGCCTTAAAAGGCGGTTACTTTCTGTCGCACTTTCCCTAGGGTCGCCCCCGACGGCCGTTAGCCGTTATTCTGCTCTATGGAGCTCGGACTTTCCTCACGCAACACCTTTCGATGTTTGCGCGTAACCACTCGACGCACTCCTTTCTGGAGTTATGCTAATGAAAATTTTCTTAAAAGTCAATATCAAAATCTGTATGGAATATACCGAACATAAGAAAACATAAACTCTTAGAACCCGTTCTAACAAATAAAATTGGCATTCTAAGTCTATGAGATAAGAACCTGTATTCAAAAGGACAAATTCTAAATTTTTGAAGAATTTTTCTTCAGTAATGATAAAAAAGCGCAATGAATACTTTATATATTCTGAGCATTTTTGACAAAATTTTGAAAAAATTATTGAAAATTGGGTATTTTGATCCTTTTGAATACAGGTTCTAAGTTTTTAATTTTATTCTAAAATTGTGATTTCCTGCTCCGCTTCTTTTAAAATTTTTTCACAACATTTTATAAGGCTGTCTGCTTCTTTATAAAGTTTTATTGAAACTTCCAGATTTTCTTCGCCTTTTTCCAAACGTTCAGTTGTTTCTTCCAGTTTTTCAAGCGCATATTCAAATGAAATATTATTCATGATCTCTCCTTATTATACTAAGTTTCGTAACACGAAATTTAGCTGTTCCGTTTGAGAAAGTTAGGCTTAATTCTGTATTATTTTTTATTTCTTCAATGCCCTTTATAATCTTATTTTCATATCTTGCGATAGAATATCCTCTCAAAAGTGTATTGTCGGGGTTTAGCGTAGCAATACTTTTTTTTAGCGACAAAATTTGAGCTTTTTTAGATTCTAAAATTTTAAAAATATTATTTTTATTTTTAATTTTAAGTTGATTTAATTTAGATCTCAATTCTGAAACATTAGTAATTGGACTTAATTTTTTTAAATTTAATTTAATATCACTAATTAAAGATCTATTCTTTGAAATTATATTATTTATTAAAAAATAATCTTTTTGTTTAATAGATTTTATCAGATTTGATATTTCATCAAGATTTACAGAAGCGATTTCAGCCGCGGCAGAGGGCGTCGGAGCACGCGAATCCGCCGCGAAATCACAAAGTGTATAATCGACTTCATGCCCTACGGCTGAAATTATCGGAGTTTCGCATGAAGCAACGGCTCGAACCACTCGTTCATCATTGAAAGCCCAAAGTTCTTCCAGCGAACCACCGCCCCGACCGATTATAATAACGTCAACTTCTGGCTCTTTGTCAAGCTTTGAAATCGCTATTAAGATTTCATTTGGCGCTTCGGCTCCTTGAACTTTAACCGGTGCTAAGGCTATGATTCCAATTGGATATCTTCGTGATAAAACGTTTGCAATATCGTGAATTACCGCTCCTGTTTTCGATGTTACAACACCAATTTTTCTCGGGAATTTAGGAATCGGAATTTTCTTTGAATCATCAAAAAGGCCTTCTTTTGAAAGTTTGGCACGTAACTTTTCCAGTGCCTTGTTGATCTCACCTATTCCAGCAGGAAGCATATCGCAAGCATAAAGCTGGTATTGGCCCGTATTTATATAGCAAGAAATGTATCCGTAAACAAACACTTTCAGACCATCACGCGGTTCAAAGCGAAGTTTTAAAGCATAGCTGGAAAACATTATAGATTTGACACTACACTTTTCGTCTTTTAATGAAAAATACAAATGACCAGATGTATGACTTTTAAAATTAGAAATTTCTCCAACAACGTGGATATTTTGAAGGATTTCATCTTTATCCAAGACCTGTTTAACATAAGAATTAAGCTGAGCTATTGTTAATGCTGATTTCATTTTAATCTCTTTAAGAGCCTGTCTAATATTTCTAAATAGTGCAGATTTTATGATAAAATTTTTAAAATTTAAAGCGCGAAAAAGGCGAATACCGGCGTATTTAACTAACGAGCAATGCAAAATTTTAAATTTTCAACTAAAATATGTGCTATTTCGGAGATATTAGACAGGCTTTAAGTTTTATGATAGCAATCTTAGAACCTGTATTCAAAAGGATCAAAATACCCAATTTTCAATAATTTTTTTCAAAATTTTATCAAAAATACTCAGAATACATAAAGTATTCATTGCGCTTTTTTTATCATTAATGAAGAAAAATTCTTCAAAAATTTGGAATTTGCCCTTTTGAACACAGGTGCTTAAAATTAGCTGGTATGATTAACGTCTTGGAATTTTACATCGGATTTTTTGTTTTTGGCAACAAATTTTATTATAACGGCTATAGCGACCATTGCGGATAAAGTTAGAGCTGCGCCTACGAATATACGAACTGGCCGAATATTCGGTCCGCGAAAATCATCTTCAGATGATGATTCATCAGAAAGCTCATCAACATCATCATCATCGTCGTCGTCATTCCCTTCTATACCTCCAAAAATTCTATCTTTAAGTTGACTGACGCCTTCCCCAGTTCTTGTATTAATTTCAATGACCTCTTTACCAAATCCTCCGGCAAATTCTCTTGTTTGCTCCAATATTTCTATATCAGATTCTCCAAGTTTATTTTTTACACTAAATTTATTTATCACCAAAATAATATGCCCTTTTGGAGAACTACCGTGAAAATCTTTAAGCAATTCATTTAATTCACCTCTGCCTAAACTTTTTGAATCCAAATTTATCATTAATATGCCTATACTGACGTTTTTCAAAAACATATTGCGAATCCATCTATGTCTTTCCCATCCCGGTAAATCCCAAATGCATAATTCTGTATATCCATTTTCAGCTATTTTATGCACACTTTCTACAATTCCTTTCTTTAACCGAAAATTTAAATGTTCTAAAGTTGGTTTATATTCAGGGTTAAAGTAATTTGACTCAAACCGATTCCTCAAGCTCGTTTTACCGACTTGTGGTCCTCCGAAAATCACAACTTTACCTAGTGTATTCACACTCCAAACTTGACTGTTCGGCACAGATAGCAAGCTGAATACAGCCATTACGCTAGAAAAAATTTTTTTAAATATGACGTGTTTAATGTTTTTCTCCTATGTTTATTTAAATTGATCGTTGCAATTAAATTATACACTAATTTGCTAAACATCGTCAAGAATCTTAGAACCTGTCTTTAATAAATCTCTTCCGAAACTAAGAACCTGTATTCAAAAGGATCAAAACACCCAGTTCTCAATAATTTTTTTTCAAAATTTTATCAAAAATGCTCAGAATACACAAAGCATTCATTGCGCTTTTTTCCTCGATTTCGAAGAAAAATTCTTTGAAAATTTGAAATTTGCCATTTTGAATACAGGTTCTAATTTTACACTCATAAAACTTGATTATTCAATGCTAGTCCTCGTTATTATTATTCATTAAAAATATATATTTAAAATTTTAAACTTTCGAGTTTAGAAATTTATAGTTTGACATTTGCAACGGATTATTCTAGAATTTCTTTGCGAGATTGATTTAGGAGTTGGATTAGATTTGTATGCAATTATTGAAATCGCGGGTAAACAGTATAAAGTTGCGGAGGGCGATGTGATTTATACAGAAAAGGTGGCAAATTCAGAGGGTAAGAGTTTCGATTTTCCTGTACTTGCTATGGGATTTGAGAATAGGGTCAGGTATGGTTCTCCTTATTTAAATTCAGCTAGGGTGTCCGCCGAGGTTTTGAAAAATGGGAAAAAGAAGAAAATAGTGGTTTTCACTTATAAACCTAAGAAGAATTGTAAACGCAAAATGGGTCATCGACAGGGTTACACGAAGTTTAAAATTGTATCAATTAAAAACGAAGGGTTATTCTAGAATTTGCGGTTCTGAGATCTGAAAGTAGATTGTTCTAATTTTGTTCTTGAATAAGTGGAGGTTTTATGGCTCACAAGAAAGGTATGGGTTCAACACGCAACGGTAGGGATTCTGAGTCAAAACGGCTTGGTGTTAAGCGTGCCGGTGGTCAATTTGTGAAAGCTGGGAATATACTTGTTAGGCAAAGAGGGACTAAGTTTCATCCAGGGAAGAATGTTGGCCAAGGCTCTGATGACACTCTTTTCGCATTGATATCAGGGAAAGCGAAATTCGAACGCTTCGGGCGTCGCCGTTTGTGTGTAAGTGTATATGCTTAGGTCAATAATAAGGCAGATCTTAAGATTTATTATCGCGGGATAGAGCAACCCGGAAGCTCGTCGGGCTCATAACCCGAAGGTTGGCGGTTCAAATCCGTCTCCCGCAACCATTTTAAAAACCTGGATTCAAAAGGGCAAATGCCAAATTTTCGAAGAATTTTTCTTCAAAATGGGAAAAAATGCAATGAGTACTTTGTGTATTCTGAGCGTTTTTGACAAAATTTAGGATATGCTCCTTCTCGAATAAGAAGTTCGTTACAATGGACCCGTTCTAAAACCCTAATTCACAGTAGATGTTTTCTCTGTTTATTATTAACTGGTCTTTTATCGTGTGTCGTTTTTTTACCTGAATATGATGCTTTCTGATTGTATTTTGGTTGCTCAGTTTCACATTCGGTTACATCGATTATTGCAATTGAAAC
>JAISBW010000014.1 GCA_031265995.1 Oscillospiraceae bacterium | reverse complement strand
GTAGGATTTGCAGTGCAATCGGAGGTGTTCCGCCATTTAAAAAAAGAGAAGAATACTATAATAATATTAAGGATTCTGTAGCTTGAAACTCATTGTAACTGAATTTGACAATTTCACTGTTTGCTGAGTTGTGTAATTTGTGAAACACCACTTTATTACGTGGCTTTAAAAGTCGAAGTCTGCCATGACACACTCTACTGACCACTTGATTTTTTCCCACTCCGGGATCTCCTAAAACTGCCACCCTAATGCTATTTTCAGCATAGACATTAGGTAAATTCAAACGCAAGAAAGCAAATGCACAAATTAGTGCCGTAAATTTTTTGAATTTCATAATATTGGATCTCCTTTGAGTTCTGTCAATAAGATATCCGCAATATTTTTTAATTGCTCTATTAATAAACCTCTTTCGAAACTAAGAACCTGTATTCAAAAGGGTAAATTCCAAATTTTCGAAGAATTTTTCTTCAAAGTTAAGGAAAAAAGCACAATTAATACTTTATGTATTCTGAGCATTTTGACAAAATTTTGAAAAAAATTATTGAAAATTAGGTATTTTGATTCTTTTGAATACAGGCTCTTAGTTCGGAACTTTATATTTAATTTAAAATTTTGACAGTTCAAATTAAATTCGATATAATCGAAATGATTTGATTTTGAATTAGTTCCGAGGAACAAATTATGAAAAACAAAATAACTAAGAGCTTATCTTTGATTTTATCGATTTTATGTTTTTTCCCTCAAGTTACAGTGTCACAGAGAAAAAATGAGATTTCAAATAAAGTTTCTAAAGTAAAATCAGAATTAAGTGGGAAAATAAAAAAGAAAACAAGATTAAGAAAAAAAACAAAAAAGAAAAAGGGAATTAGTTTTCACGGTAATTTTATTAAATTTATGTATTCTTCTGGTTTTAAATTTTATAGCTTTTCAAAATCTGCTTTTTTTCTTTCAACTTCATCTTTTTTAGCTTATATTGTTTCTTGGAAAGATGTATATGTCTTTCTGTCAGCCATGGGCTTTCTTATGTGTTTTATGTCTTTGCTTATAGAAACTACTAACGCATTATATGTTTGTAATTTGTTGTTAAGATACGAAAGGTATTTAAGATTTTCTTACGGTCAGTTGAATCCTGCTAGATTTGTCAAAATACAAGAAGGGATTGATTGGTCTATTCCTGCGTGTATTCAAGCAATTTTAAAATGTCATAAAAAATTGATTTCTCAAACCGAAATAAGTGGTTCTCTTTTAGTTTCCGCTTGGTTAAACTGGTCATCGAGGGACTATTCTCTTTTTCGGAAACATGGTAAATACGATTTTACATTTTCTGCAATAACTGATTTAAAATTATTTAGAATCTGTATTTACAATATCAACACTGCTCCGGATAATATCGAAACAAGAAAACAATTCGAGAGTTTTTTGGAAGCCGCATTACAACTCTCGCCGGGGAAGCCTTTAGCCATTACGTCTCCTCATATGATAAATGATGAAAGCGTTTTTTTTCTTGAACCCAAAATTCCGAAATACAGTATAGAATATAACGAAATAACGAAACTTAAAAATTCTCTTACTGAAAATGACTTTTCTCTTTTAGTATCGAAAAATGGAAAAAAGATAAAAATGGAAGACACAAAAGCTGTTAGAGGGTATGAAATTCATACAGATAAATTTTTTGATAATCTTAGAAAAAAAGGAACTCGAGTTGTCGAAATGCTCATATTGATAGAACCATCAAAAATTGAGGGCAATGAATTGAACTTTGTTTTAGGAAACAACCAATTAAACTTAGTAAGGAGCAGCTAATGAAGAAATTTTACATTACAACGCCTATTTACTATCCTTCGGGGAAAGCCCATATGGGTCATTGCTATTCTACAGTTGCGGCGGATGTCGTTGCTCGTTATAAGCGGTCGCGTGGTTTTGAAGTTATGTTTCTGACTGGAACCGACGAACATGGGCAAAAAATTGAGCTTGCCGCGGCGGCCGATAATCTTTCGCCTAAATCTTATGTTGATAAAATTGTATTCGAATTTAAGGAATTATGGAGAACTCTTGGGGTTTCTTATGATAAATTTATAAGAACAACCGATGATTATCATGTAAATACTGTTCAAAAAATTTTTAAAACTCTTTATGAAAAAGGGCAAATTTATAAGGGGAAATATTCAGGTTGGTATTGCGTTCCATGTGAGTCTTTTTTTGCAGACGGAAAGCTCAAAAATGACAAATGCCCCGATTGCGGTAGAGAAGTAAGACAACAAGAAGAAGAGGCATATTTTTTTAAGCTTTCTGAGTATTCAGAAAAAATTCTTGAATTTTATAAAAATAATCCAGAATTTATACAGCCTGAAAGCCGTAAAAACGAAATGATTAACTTTATAAAAAGCGGTCTTGAGGATCTTTGTGTAAGCAGAACAAGTTTTAAATGGGGAATTCCCGTTGATTTTGACAGATTACATGTTGTTTATGTTTGGCTTGATGCACTTACCAATTATGTTACCGCTCTTGGTTATTGTCAAGAAGATGAAAAATTGTTTAAAAAATTTTGGCCGGCTGATGTTCATTTTGTCGGAAAAGAAATAGTGCGTTTTCACGCAGTTATTTGGCCTGCTATTTTAATGGCACTTGATTTGGAAATTCCTTCGAAAGTTTATGGTCACGGCTGGATTCTTTTCGGCGATGGCCAAAAAATGTCCAAATCTCGTGGAAATGTTGTCGATCCGTTTGTTTTATGTAAAAGATATGGCGTAGACGCAATAAGATATTTTTTACTCCGAGAAATACCTTTTGGCTCTGATGGTTATTTTTCAAACGAAGCATTAATAACAAGAATAAATTCAGATTTGGCCAACGATTTGGGCAATTTAATTTCCCGTTCTTCTAAGCTTGCGGAAAAAGGATTTGGTTCTATAATTCCTTTGGAAAGAGAAAACACAAATGAAGATTTAAAAATATCAGAACTTGCACTTAAAATTATAAACGAATTTGAAATTGACATGGATGATTTTAAATTTTCTTCGGCGCTTTCCAAAATATGGAATTTAATTTCAGCATGTAATAAATATATCGATGAAAATTCACCTTGGAAAATGGTTAATATACCTGAAAAACATGCTCGTTTAGCGTCTATTCTTTATAATATTTTTGAAGTCCTTAGAATAATATCTATCGCAATTGCCCCAATAATGCCCGAAACTTCTGAGAAAATTCAATTTCAAATAGGCGCGAGCAAAAAAATTTGTTCATGGGAATGCGCAAAAAAATGGGGAATGTTTCAAAATAACAACAAAATATCAAGGGGAAGTGCGCTTTTTCCGCGTATTGATTGCGAAAAAGAATTAGAATCTCTTGAAATTTTAAATCTTAACAACAATAAAAAAGAAGAAAGCGATAAAACATGTAGCATCGAAGATTTTAAAAAAATCAAATTAATAGTAGTTAAAGTTTTAAATTGCGAAATTGTTAAAAATTCTAAAAAACTTTTAAAACTTCTAGTTAGTGGCGGAATATTCGAAAGAACTGTGGTTTCAGGTATTTCTGAATATTATTCACCCGAAAATTTAATCGGACATAACGTTATCTTAGTTGAAAATTTGAAACCGGCAAAGCTTTGCGGAATCGAAAGCCACGGAATGATACTTGCGGCTTCTAGTAAAAACGGCAAAAGCGTTAAAGTACTGTTTGCTGATAGCAATGAACCAGGAGATACTATCAGCTAGCGATTTTTAAACCATTTCCGTTTGAACACAAGTTCCTAGTTGAAAACATTGTTTCATAGCCTATGAGAACGGATTCTTAAACAAAAAACACTAAAATAGTTCCTAAAAAAAGTGCGTAAACAGAAAATACCCACATTCCGTTTGTCTTTATTATCCAACTTAAAGCTTTTATAGAAAAAAAACCTACTACCATTGAAGCTAGCATTCCAACAATTATCGGCGCTGCTTCTATCACTATTTTAGCGGAATATACTTCCCTAAGTTCAAGCACAGCGGCCGCGGCTATTGCGGGAATTCCCATTATAAACGAAAAATCAAGTGCGGATTGCTTTTCTACTCCTCGCAAAACGCCAATAGAAAAAGTCGAACCCGAACGAGAAAGACCAGGAAATATGGCTGCAACAAACTGAGCGATTCCAATGCAAAACGAATCTCCTGCGGACATTTTCCCTATTTGCCTATTTGCTTTTTTTGAAGCAAAAACGCTTATGAAAAGCAATATTCCAGTAAAAATCATCGCAAATCCGACAAATTTCATATTTGGATTATTTGCAAAACTGTCCGCAATACTTTTTATATTATTAAATTTTGGGAACGGTAAAAAAATCAGGAAAAGTGGAATGACAGATACTAATAAATTAACAAATATTTGTTCGCTATCATTTCTTTTTTTTCCTGAGAAAAATTTCCATAAACTTGTAAAAAATGAGACAATTAATTTAAAAATAAGTTCATGATAAACGGCAACTACAGAAAATAGCGTTCCTACATGAAGTGCGACATTAAATGCCATATTATTTTCTTTTATTCCGAAAAAATGTTGAGCTATCGCGAGATGACCGCTACTTGAGATCGGCAGAAATTCGGTCACTCCTTGGATAATTCCTTGAACAGCAGCTTCTAAACTTGTCATTTTAACCTTCGATAATTGATTTTGCTATTTTTAATATCTTATTTGAAATTCGCTCAGTAGTATCAATCTTTTCGTTTTTATCTAAACAATCTATAATATTCCAATTGAATTTTCTAGAAGAATATTGCGCCGCCAATTCACATTCGACCAGATATTTTTCATCAGATTCATGTAAATCTCTTCTTGAAATGTCACCTTTATATCTGATTTTCATAAGTTCCTGTGAAATCTTTAAAGGAATTTTAAGATACACTACAGCGTCAGGCTCAGGAATCTCAAGCTTTTTATATTCATATTCAATCAGCCATTCTAAAAATTCATCCCAGCATTCTCTTTTGATTTTGGCAAGCTGATAGATCATGTTGGATGTCGTGTATCTATCGCATATTAAAATCGAATCTTTTTTTTGATAAAAATCTTTCCAAAATTTAATATAATTTATAAAACGATCGACCGCAAAAAACGACGAAGCCGCATATGCGTTTACGTCAAAAGCGTTTTCGCTTAAACCTCCTTGAAGATAAATTCTTAAAGGTCCTGACGATAAACTCTTGTAGTTTGGAATTGAGATTATTTTAACATTATGACCTCTTTCAGATAGCTGATCGGCCAGAATTCGCGACTGTGTCTTCTTGCCACTCCCATCTAAACCTTCTATTACGATAATCTTACCAAATAACATATAGCTCTGTCACATTTTAAAAACTGAATTTATAAAAAAATATATGTAATTTATAAATATAAATTATTAAATTTTTCAGAAATTTTATCTGCTTTCCCGCACGACATTTTACCTTCGCCGCATTTTCCTCTGACACACGGCGGACCTGAGGTTGAGAAGACATTTGGAGCAACTTTAAGCACTAAGATTAACATCTTTTCGGCGGTTTCTCTGATTTCCCATTGGGCGCGGCTGCAGCATCGCAAGGAGAAAAAATTCAACAAACTCCTTGCGTTAAAAGTGCACACAATTTTAGTTTCTATAGCGCCAGGCAAAACATACCTAGCATCTTCGATAGCAAGTTTTTCCGCACAGTTCTGGTTTTCTTCACTCTCTTTTTGTTTTTTGACCAAAATTTCGGAAATTTTTTCATAAGCCAATTTTGATTTGTTTACAAGATCTTCAAATTCTTTTTTTGCTTCTTCGCAGGATTCAATCTGCGGAGGGGTTACAAAATTAAAACCTACTTCTTTAACATAACGCTGGCTTTGAACGCTATAAGAAGCTATTCTGTGGCGTGTTAACTGGGCAAGAAAAATTCTGGAAACTCCCTCTATACCAAACGTAAAACTAATATGTTCAAGCGGGCTTTGATGTCCTAATTTAGACAGCATTTTCACAAATTTTGAATTTGATTCAGAACTGTTTCGGCTGTATATTTTTTCTACCGAATCAGAAGAATAACAAAGCCTGGCGGCGGCTGCAACAAGAGCTTCGGGATCTGGAGTATGGGAAATTAACACAACTTTTATCAATTAAATTCACATCCTTTATTTTTACGAATAAAGCGCACAATTAATCATAACTGCACATTCAGTGCGTTTCTTTTGCAGTTCGCAAGAAATTGAATAGGGTTTTTTTATGTCTTTATTAAAATTCCAATTATTAGCGGAACACCCGCCACCGCAATAAAATTTTGCCCAGCAATCTTCGCATTTTTCATTTAAATATATATTAGGGGTTGAAAAACATTCTTTTATATTCATATCGAAAGTATTTTCAGTTATATTTCCCATTTTAAACTTATCCACGCCGACAAACTGATGGCAAGGATAAATGTCCCCTTCCGGTGTGACGGCGATGTATTCGTTACCACAACCGCAGCCTTTGATGCGTTTTATTATGCAAGGGCTTTTGTCGATTTCCGTTACAAAATGGAAAAAAACAATATCTGAACCGTTTTTCTTAAGATCTATAATCTTATAGGCTATTTTTTCATATTCTTTAAAAATCTTTTCTAAATCTGCATTACCAATAGAAAAATCAACTTTATTATCCAAAACTGCCGGCTCTATTGATATTTTACTAAATCCAAGGTTATAAATGCTAAATAAATCTTTGCTAAAATCAAGATTTTTTTTCGTGAAGGTTCCTCTTATGTAGTAATCTTTATTTTTTCTTTTGTTTATTAGTTTTTTAAATTTATTTATAATACTTTCATAGCATCCATGACCTAATGAATTAACGCGCATAGAATCGTTGATAGATTTGCGACCGTCTAGAGACATTACGACATTTGACATTTCAGAATTTATGAAATCGATCTTTTCATCATCAAGCGCAACGCCGTTGGTTGTTAATGTAAACCTAAAATTTTTGCCGTAAGTTTTTCCCATTTTTTTAGCATAAATAACTGTTTTCTCTATTACACCAAAATTCATAAGCGGTTCGCCGCCGAAAAAATCAATTTCAAGATTTCTTCTGGCGCCGCTGTTTTTAATTAAAAAATCTATGGCTCCGGAGGCGATTTCAAAGCTCATTAGAGCACGCGAACCGCCAAAGTTTCCATGTGAAGCAAAACAATATTTGCACCTTAACTGGCAATCATGCGAAATATTAAGACACATTGCCTTTATCGGCATTTGTATGCTACTTTTGAATTTTTCCGGTACAGGATCTGGAGTGAAAAGTTTTCTTGCGTTTATTAAAAATCTAATTTCACTCATGGCGCCTTGAACTTCTTTTTCGCCGTGATTTCGTATTAAACTATCCAGCGATTCGTGTCGAGGTTCCGTAAAATCACAATCCCCGCATAAATCCAAAAGATCATATGTGACATTATCGACGACATGAACAGACCCGCTGTTTACATCCACTACAATATTAAATTCCCCTAGGCGATACTTATGAATCAATTATCTTTCTCACATCTTAGATTTGCGGCAGTTTCTGAAGTTTTGCACGCAGACTGGCACGACGACTGACATTCGCCGCACCCCTTTTTGCAAATATCCTCATTAAGTTTAGTTTCGCTGATTGTTTTGATGTGCTCCACTTGACATCTCCCTAAAATTTTGTTAAAATAAGCTTACTCGCGATGCTCCGATACAAAGACAATTGTGATTTTACCTTTTAGTGGGTCGTTGTGTCAATACCAAAAATTTGAGGTATTTGATTGAAAATTGCGGCGTCGGTTCTTTCTTCGGATTTTTCCAAATTTGGCGAAGAAATTAAAAAGTTGAGCATTTCTGGCGTTGATATGATTCATTTCGACGTAATGGATGGCTGTTTTGTTCCTGAAATTTCTTTCGGTGCAGGCGTGATAAAATCTGTTAGGCATTGCACGTTCCTGCCGTTTGAAGTTCATTTAATGGTTTCTCGCCCTATTAGTTTTGTAAATTCTTTGGTTAACGCCGGCGCAGATATAATAATTTTTCATGTTGAATCTAAATCTGAGATCCTTGAAACTATAGAGAAAATAAAGAAAAGCGGAAAAAAAGCGGGAATTTCAATTAAGCCTGGAACGAGTGCAGAGTCTATTTTTGAATATTTACCGATAGTCGACGTTGTACTTGTTATGACCGTTGAACCAGGTTTTGGAGGGCAAAAATTTATTGAAAATCAGATCGAAAAAATTGGTATTTTAAAAGAAAAAATCGATTTCTGCGGGTTTAAAACTCTCATAGAAGTAGATGGCGGTATAAACGCGCAAAACGTTTCGATTTGTTCAAGTTTAGGTGTGGATATTTGTGTTGCGGGGACTTATATTTTAAATTCTTCAAATATGGAAAATGCGATTTCTAGTTTGAAAGATTCTAATTTTCATCAGAAATATAGGCGACGTGCGTCGTGTTTTTGTTAGAAGCTGTATTCAAAAGAACAAATTCCAAATTTTTGAAAGATTTTTCTTCAAAATGAGGTAAAAAGCGCAGTTAATACTTGATGTATTCCGAGCGTTTTTGACGAAATTTTGAAAAAAAATTATTGAAAATATAGGTATTTTGATCCCTTTGAATACAAGTTTTTTAGTTATTTTATAAATGGAGTTTTATTAATTATGAAAAAAAGAAGTGTGGTTAACGCCTCGGTAAATGGTAAAAAAGTGCTAGTTCGCTGCGATTTTAATGTGCCTTTTTTGGAAAGCGGTGAAATTGCGGATGATAGGCGTATAACTGGGGCTATCCCTACCATAAATTTACTTCTTGCACAAGGTGCTAAGGTTATTTTGTGTTCTCATTTGGGCAGACCGCATGGCAAAAAGGATCCTAAGCTTTCGCTTAAAAAAGTGTCTTTTTGTCTTTCCAGACATATAGGAAAGCTGGTTAGAATTACAGGCGACACAGCCGGGAAAATCGCGAAAAGTTTTGTGGATAATTTGCAAAACGGCGAAATTTGTTTGCTGGAAAATTTGCGGTTCGAAATCGGAGAGGAAGAAAATGACTTTGATTTTGCCAGAAAATTGTCGTCTTTTGCTGATATTTATGTGAACGATGCTTTTGGTACTTGTCATCGAGAACATGCTTCAATTGTGAGCGTTCCTAAAATTTTACCGTCATATTGTGGGATTTTAGTTCAAAGAGAAATAGATGCTATGTCTAAAGCAGTAGATGAGCCTGAGCGACCTTTCGTTTCAATTCTTGGCGGCGCAAAGGTTTCCGACAAGATTGATTTAATTAAGAATTTAATGGAAAAAGTTGATGTTTTTATAATAGGCGGTGGCATGGCCTATACTTTTATGAATGCGCTTGGGTATTCTGTTGGTGATTCGATTTGCGAAAGGGATAAACTTAGTTTAGCTCGAGATATTATGGCTGAAGCAAAAGATAAGGGTATTAAATTTTTGCTCCCTGTAGATAACAGAATAGGACGTGAGTACAAACCCTATACGGAGTCTCAGACGGTAGATTCGGATAAAATCCCCGAAGGCTGGCAAGGTCTGGATATTGGGATGCGTACGTCGGAGATGTTTTCGGAAGAAATTAAAAACGCGGGGACAGTTATTTGGAACGGACCGATGGGGGTGTCAGAATGGGAAAATTTTTCGCATGGAACATTTGCTGTAGCGCGTGCCCTTGCTGAAGGCGAAGCGGTATCAATTGTTGGCGGAGGGGATTCCGCCGCGGCGGTTGCTAAACTCGGGTTTGCTCAAAAAATGACGCATATATCTACCGGCGGTGGTGCGTCTTTGATGTTTTTTGAGGGAAGAGAACTTCCTGGTATATCGGCGCTGAGCAATGAAAAAGAAGACGAGGATGTTCCAGCATTTCTTAAGTAATTTAAAAATAGGATAGAGTATATGGAAAATAACAAAAAATCAATGGAAAAAATTGTGAACCTTTGCAAAAGAAGAGGCTTTGTTTTTCAGGGTTCAGAGATTTACGGCGGGCTTGCGAACACTTGGGATTATGGTTATCTTGGTATTATGCTAAAAAATAATATAAGAAATATCTGGATCAAAAAGTTTGTGCAGGAAAGCCACTTTAATTTTCTTATTGATTCTGCGATTTTAATGAATCCGCGTGTATGGGAAGCTTCTGGACATGTTGGCGGTTTTTCTGATCCGCTTATGGATTGCCGGAGTTGTAAGCGGCGTTACAGAGCCGATAAATTGATCGAAGAAAAAGTTGGTCATCCAGTGGCTATGAATATGGGTCAAATGGGGAGTTTTATTTCGGAAAAAAAAATAAAATGCCCTGATTGCGGGGACACAAATTTTACTCAAATAAGGCAATTTAATTTGATGTTTAAAACTTTTCAAGGGGTTACTGAAAATAAATCCGATCAAATTTATCTAAGACCGGAAACGGCTCAGGGAATTTTTGTAAACTTTAATAACGTTTGCAGATGTGCAAGGAAAAAAATTCCATTTGGAATTGCGCAATCAGGTAGGTCGTTTAGGAATGAAATAACTCCGGGTAATTTTTTGTTCCGTACGCGCGAATTTGAGCAAATGGAGCTTGAATTTTTTTGCAAACCAGGAACAGACGATGATTGGTTTAAATATTGGAGGAGTTTTTGTTTTGATTGGCTCAAAAATTTGAATTTAAAAGAAGAAAATATCCGTATGCGCGATCATGAAAAAGATGAGCTTTCACATTATTCAAAGCAAACCACCGATATTGAGTTCCTTTTTCCGTTCGGTTGGGGCGAGCTTTGGGGAGTTGCCAACAGGGGAACGTTTGATTTGTCACAGCATCAAGAATTTTCCGGCAAATCAATGGAGTATTTTGATTCAGAAGCTAATGAAAAGTATATTCCCACAGTAATAGAGCCGTCACTTGGGCTGGATAGGGTATTGCTAGCGTTTATTTGTGATGCTTACGATGAAGAAAAAGGCGAAAAAGAGGAAGAGAATCGTGTTGTGCTTAGATTTAGCCCAAAGATTTCTCCAGTTAAAGTTTGCGTTATGCCGCTTTCAAAAAAACTCGGATCTTCCGCTTTTAAAATTTATGAAGATTTAATGAAAAAGTTTTCGTCAGAATATGATGATTCCGGCTCAATTGGAAGAAGATATCGCCGCCAAGATGAAATCGGCACCCCTTGGTGTGTAACATATGATTTTGAAAGCGAAAATGATGGAAAAATTACGGTGCGCGAAAGGGATTCTATGAAGCAAGAAAGGATAGAGATAAAGTCGTTGGATAAATTTTTTGCAGAATCTTTGGATAGATAGATTTTTCAGGACGTATTCTGAGCATTTTTTTCAAAAAGGGATAAATTTTGAACAGTATTTTAGATAAATTAAAAAAAAGTTTAAAAAAAACGAGTGATAATTTAACAAATAGTTTAAAAAATATTTTTTTTATTTTCACAAAAATAGATGACGAGTTTTTCGATAAATTAGAAGAAACACTGATTTTAAACGACGTCTCCGTTTCTACAGCAAATGAGATTAAAAATGAGCTGAAATCTAAAGTCAAATTGGATAAACTTGAATCTCAAGAAGAAATAATTAATATGTTAAAAAAAATAATAGAAAATATTTTGATTGAATCTAATGAACAATCTTCTAGTTGTTTAGATAAAAACCCTGTGTTGATTTTAGCAGTAGGAGTAAATGGGTCAGGAAAAACCACTACTTTAGGAAAAATGGCTTTTAATATGGCTAAGAGCGGCAAAAAAGTTTTGCTTGCCGCAGCGGACACCTTTCGCGCGGCTGCCGCAGAACAACTTAAGATATGGTCGGTTCGCGCGGGATGCGATATCGTGAGCAAACCCGAAGGTTCAGACCCTGGTTCTGTTGTTTTTGAAGCGATCGATAAGTTAAAATTAGACAATTTCGATGTGATTTTGTGTGATACCGCGGGCAGACTGCATAATAAATCTGACCTAATGGCTGAGCTTTCAAAAATTGAACGAATTATAGAAAAAAAATTACCCAATCAAAACAAGGAATTTTTTCTAGTTCTTGATGCCACTGTTGGGCAAAATATGGTTTCGCAAGTTCAAGAATTTTTAAAAATTTTAAAAATAACAGGAATAACTATTACAAAACTAGATGGAACCGCACGCGGTGGTGCCATTATAACTGTGAGAAATAAGTTTAAGATTCCTTTAAGATACATAGGAATAGGAGAGTTTCCTGAAGATTTAAAAGAATTTAATGCAAAAGATTTTGTAGAAGCTTTGTTTTCTGGAATATAAGAATAATTGCAATTCTTTAAAATTTTCGTTTTTATAAATTAATTCGAGTGGTTCTTATTTGGTAACTGCCGAGTGTATTTCGTGCATTAGGTTTTCTATGTTTTGGAGAGCACGTCGGGTTTTTCTTTTCAAAAACCGACCATCTCTCCCGAATGGTTCTGAAAAAATTAAAAATAAAACAGCACCCGCAAATAGAAGAAAAATAAAACTTTTAATTAAACAAAAACATCGACATTTCATAAAACATCCTCCTTTCAATAGTCATCTCATTTTTTAAACTACTTTTTTAACACAAAATCTCCCGGAAGGAATGACTATAGGAGTATTCTTTTCTCTAAAAAGCGATTTATTCGCGTTTTTTATCTTTTTCCGTTTACTAAAAATTTAGAACCTGTCTCCAAAAGGATCAAAATACCTAATCTTCAATAATTTTTTTCAAAATTTTGTTAAAAATTCACAAAATATGTAAAGTATTCATTGTGATTTTTTCTTCATTTTGAATTTAATGTACAAACCTTTTTCAAGTCGCCTAACTATAATTTCTCTTCCATTAAATAAATTCCTCACTGGCGACCGGCCAAGTGGCACAATCTTCAATAAAAAAGGTGTTTCATAGTTTATGAGAACGGGTTTCTAGTTTAAGTTGTAGTGCACACCACTATCAATATAGATTACCCATTCTGCTATGTTTGCGCAATGATCTGCAATTCGCTCCGCATATTTTGTAATGAACATCAAATCAGTGCAGGATTCAACTTTTTTCGGATCATTTGATATAAATGATGATATATTAAATACTATATCCGAAAACATTGCGTCGATTTCATCATCGAAAACGCAAACCTTTCTTGCTTTTTCCGAATCACAGGTAAAAAAAGATTCCAAAGATTTTTCATACATTTTCAAAACTAACTTAAACATCCCAACCGTTTTCTTTAGAACATCTAAATCTTTGTCTATAGTCTCGGTTTTAATAATCTCGCAGACGTCAATACACTGGCTTGCGATCCGGTCTATGTCTCCGACAATTCTCAAACAAGCGTTTGTGTAACGCAAATCGTAAAAAACCGGATGCTGAAGAGTAATAATTTTCAAATATTTATTTTCGGCTTCACTGTCGAAATTTTTAAGTTTTT
This sequence comes from Oscillospiraceae bacterium, assembly GCA_031265995.1. Taxonomy (GTDB): domain Bacteria; phylum Bacillota; class Clostridia; order Oscillospirales; family Acutalibacteraceae; genus Improbicoccus. The sequence continues at coordinate 25,645 of JAISBW010000014.1, read as the reverse complement.
CTTGGGTGCTCAAAACCTCCTTAGCAATTTCAATATCAATATCATTAAGTGCTAAAACAATCTTTGATAAACACTTCGCCGTTTCTAAAGACATATCTGCGATGACGATCTCAATCTTCCGAATCTGAATTTCAAGAAAACTTTTTACTCTACACATAGCACTCACCAAAAATAAACTTTTGACGCTTTAGAGCCAAAACCCAAATCAATACTGACTTTTTCAATCTAGCGCAGAAACAAAAATCCGGAATAATTTATGTTTGAAATAACCAAATTAAGAAAAAAGACAAAAAAACTAAAATCTACGAAACAACAATTTTTATTCTAACATATAAAATTTAAATTGCAAGAAAGAACTTGTTCTCATATAGTTAATCGGCTTTAAAAAGGTTTATATATTAAACTCAAAATCAAGATGTATAGCTACTTAATCACATTTCATTTATAATGTTTTCAATCCACTTGGCCATATTCTCACGCTGGTTTTCGGACTTTACACAAAATTTGGGATATACTTAGAACCCGTATTCAGTAACGTTTTAAAAACGTATGAATATGAGAGATTATTACTATGTTCTTTGCTGAAGAAATTGAAATTTCATAATCTTTAGAAAGTCTGCGCAAATGATTAAGAACCCGTATTCAAAAGGATCAAAATACCCAATTTTCAATAATTTTTTTCAAAATTTTGTCAAAAATGCCCAGAATACATAAAGTATTCATTGCGCTTTTTTTATCATTAATGAAGAAAAATTCTTCAAAAATTTGGAATTTTCCCTTTTGAATACAGATTCTAAAACTGGAAAATCTTCCATTATAGAACAATTGCGTTTATTGAAGCTATTAAAGGGGTTATTTAGAGATTGAAAACCCATATTCAATTTGAATACAGGTTCTTAGACAGGCTCTTATAAAATTGATGAAAATGGTTTTGCGTTCACAGAATTCAATTAGAATCAGACAAATCCGACCTCAAAATTGAAAGAAAGGTATCTTGCGGGATTTCGACACTTCCAAATTTGCGCATCCGCTTCTTTCCTTCCTTTTGTTTTTCGAGTAATTTTCTTTTTCTTGTAATATCTCCGCCGTAGCACTTTGAAGTGACGTCTTTCCTAAATGGGCTGACGGTTTCTCGGGCGATTATCTTTCCGCCGATGCACGCTTGAATTGCAACAGAAAATTGCTGGCGCGAAATTTTCTCTTTTAGTTTTTCTGTGATTTTCCTCCCTTTTGTATATGCTTTGCTTTTATGAATAATCATTGATAACGCGTCTATTATTTCGCTCGCGATCATAATATCTAATTTTACTAAATCCGATTCTTTATAGTTTTCCACAGAATAGTCGAACGAGGCATAGCCCTTAGTTTTTGATTTTAAAGTATCGAAAAAGTCATAAATAATCTCATTTAGCGGTAGTTTATAATTTATATCAACTCTCTCAGGATTTATATATTTTATCTCTATAAGCTCTCCGCGGCGTTTTTGGCAAAGCTCCATTATGCACCCGACAAATTCTGACGGCGCATAAACGTGGGCGTTCGCAATTGGCTCACTTACTTTTTCTATTTGACCATCGCTTGGATAATTCGAAGGGTTATCGACAAATAAAGTTTCCCCATTAATTTTTTTAACCTCATAAACGACGCCTGGAGCAGTCACTATCAAATCAAGCATATACTCGCGTTCGAGCCGCTCGCAAATAATCTCAGTATGCAAAAGACCTAAAAATCCGCATCTGAAACCAAATCCTAACGCCGCGGAATTTTCAATTTCAAAGGTCAAAGCGGCATCATTGAGCCTTAACTTTTCAAGCGCGTCTTTAAGCAGACTATATTTAGAACCATCCGAAGGATAAATTCCGCAAAATACCATTGGATTTATTTTTCGATATCCAGGCAAAGCAGTTTTCGAAGGATTATCCGCCAGAGTTACGGTGTCTCCTACGCAAGCTTCAGAAATGGTTTTAATTGAGGCAATTATATAGCCAACTTGCCCGGCCTTTAAATTTTCCGTTGTTTGACGACGTATAGGCAGCATAATGCCGCATTCAATAACATTAAACTCAGTACTAGTGGACATAAATCGTATTTTATCACCGGGTTTTAATATGCCATCTATAATACGAACATAAACTATAACCCCGACATAAGGGTCATAAAAAGAGTCAAAGACTAACGCACGCAGGGCTGAATCAATTTTTCTTTTTGGCTGTGGAATAATTTCTATAATTTTTTCTAAAACTTCTTTGATATTAATTCCTTTTTTTGCCGAAATACGCGGCGCGCCAAGCGCTGATACGCCGATTATATCTTCAATTTCTGCAGCGACACGTTCGGGATCGGCACTCGGGAGGTCTATTTTATTTATCACAGGAACAATCTCAAGTCCAGCGTCAATTGCCAAATGACAATTCGCAAGCGTTTGGGCTTCAACCCCTTGAGAGGCATCCACAACTAAGATCGCGCCCTCGCATGCCGCAAGTGAACGTGAAACTTCATAATTAAAATCAACATGTCCAGGTGTGTCAACTAGATTTAATGTATATTTCCTGCCATCATCGGAATTGTAAAAAACAGTAACCGCACGGGACTTTATCGTAATACCGCGCTCCCTTTCAATCTCCATATTATCAAGAATTTGATCAGACATCTCGCGTTTTTCAACAGAATGTGTGAGCTCTAAAATTCTATCGGCAAGAGTCGACTTTCCATGATCTATATGAGCTATGATACAAAAATTTCTTAAATTTTCTAAAACTTCAGAATTATGAATTAAATTTTACCTCTAATTAATTCAATACTTTTTATTAACACAAATGGTCTATAAACCACTTAATCCGAATTTTTTCAAAAAAGCAAAAATCTTCCGCTGAACATCTTTTGTTTTTACAGACACCGTATTTGCACGAGCTGAAAGAACAAAATCAAATCCTTTAGGAATTCTAGAAACCAACTCAAACCAAGCCTCGCGCATGACTCTGCGTGCACGATTTCTAACTACGGCGTTGCCGACTTTTTTACTTGCAGAAATTCCCACTCTTACCTCTTTAATTCTACTTTTTATAGCATACATAACAACAATAGGCGAAGAAAACACACGCCCGCGCGAATAGACACGCCTAAACTCACTACTGCGTCTGAGGGTGACAATTTTCAAGATTACCTCGACAAAACCTTTCTTCCTTTAGCCCTTCTATTTGATAAAATTCCACGCCCAGCACGTGTAAACATACGCTTTCTAAAACCATGTTCTCTTTTTTTATGAATTTTTTTGGGATGATAAGTTCTAAACACGGCAAACCTCACCATTTTTTAGATCAATCTAAGCACATAAAACCCTACTATTCTATAGTTGTTTTTTGCTAATGTCAAATGATCTAATACAATAAAAATTAGAACCCGTTCTTAGAGCCTGTATTTAAAAGAATCAAAATACCCAACTCTCAATAATTTTTTCAAAATTTTGTCAAATATGCTAAGAATACGTAAAATATTCATTGCGCTTTTTTATCATTACTGAAGAATAATTCTTCGAAAATTTGGAATTTGCCCTTTTGAATACAGGTTCTTACTTGCTAAATGTAATTAGGCTCACTTTGTGTGTAAAAAATTTAATTCAAATTTACATTTTAATTAACACTTCTCAAATTTAAAAATTTGACTTTATTTTTTTTTAGGCATACAATCCGGGGTACAATTTTTGGAATTTTCGAAATGGAGTTTTATTTTGGATGATTTTATTTTAAACGACAAAGAAACTGTCAAAAAGCTTAAAGATAAGCTCTTTTTTGATAATAAAAATATTTTGTTGCTTAGGAATGAAGAGATTTTAGACGAGGTTAACAAATTTGCCGAGAGGTATAAGAAATTTATTGATAAAGCCAAAACTGAGCGCGAAGTTGTGCGTGAGATCTTAAGGATTTCAGAAAAGGTGGGTTTTAAGAAGTTTGATAAGAGCAGAAGATATGTTCCAGGAGATAAGGTCTATAAAGTTAGTCGTGACAAAAACATAGCTTTAGCGATTATTGGTGAAAAAGGTGCTGAAAATGGGTTTAAGTTGATTGTTTCTCATGTGGATTCTCCAAGATTGGATCTGAAACCCAGTCCGCTTTATGAGAAAAACGAGCTTGCTTTGTTTAAAACCCATTATTACGGCGGAATAAAAAAATATCAATGGACTGCGATTCCACTTGCGCTTCATGGTAGAATTGTTCTTAAAAAAGGTTCTGAATTAGATTTAATTATTGGCGAAAACGAGGACGAACCTTGTTTTTGTGTGACTGATCTTTTGCCTCATCTTGCACATGATCAGATGAATAAAAGTATGAACAAGGCAATAAACGGTGAAGATTTAAATATTCTTGTCGGCGGAATACCTTTTAAATCAGACAAAGGTTCAGAGCTTGTTAAACTTAATATTCTAAATATTCTTAATAAAAAGTATAAAATAACTGAGCATGATTTTGTTTTTGCCGAATTTGAGATGGTTCCGGCTTTCAAGGCTCGGGATGTAGGATTTGACAGTAATTTTATTGGTGCGTACGGACATGATGACAGATGTTGTGCTTTTCCCGCGATGTATGCCATGTTTGAAACGATTGTCCAACCCTCTACTTCTGTCGCTTTTTTTGTGGACAAAGAGGAGATTGGAAGCGAAGGTAACACTGGTATGAAATCCACGTTTCTAAAGCATTTCCTTGCGGATCTTGCCGAAATCAGCGGTGTCAAGAATCGTCAGGTTCTATCTAAATCAAAATGTGTTTCAGCGGATGTTAATGCCGCGTTTGATCCAAATTACTCAGAGAATTTTGACCCTCTTAATAGTTCTTACGTTAATAAGGGTGTTGTTTTATCAAAATATACCGGTTTTGCAGGTAAGGCTGGGGCTTCCGATGCTTCGGCCGAATTTTTATCGTATATGAGAATGGTTTTTGAAACGGATGATATCACATGGCAGGTCGGCGAACTTGGTAAAGTAGACAATGGCGGCGGCGGGACTATAGCGAAATACGTAGCTAATTTGGATATTGATACCGTGGATGTCGGCATTCCTGTTCTTTCTATGCATTCGCCTTTTGAAGTAATTTCGAAACTGGATTTATTTGAGTTATTTAGAGCTTTAGGCGCATTTCTTGCTACTTATTAGCTTTTTTAAGGCAAAGTCTGGTAATTGTGAGGTGGTTTGGCTGTGGAAAAAATAGGCAGTATGATTGAAAAAATTATTGATGCAGACAGAAAAACCAGCGAAATACTTGACAGTGCCGAACGTCTTAGAGTTGAATCGGCCAAGAAGGTTGATGAACTTTTAGCAAGAAAGCGAGTTGAATATTTAGAAAAGGCACGTATGAACATAAAAGTAATTGAAAAAATCGAAAAAGTTAAATCTGAGAGTAAAATTTCTGAAATTGATAAAAATTGTGAAGTTGTTATTAAAGAAATTGAGAAAAATTATGAAGACAACAAGGATTCTTTGGTAGAAAAAATAGTAAAAGAAGTGATTATGAGTATTTGATACGATAAATGTGGTTTTATCAGGTTCTGCGATTAGCGAGGTGAAGCTTGTGGCTCTTTTGTCTAATAATGCGCTTCTTACTAAGGTTCGCTTGATGTATGCAAAACGATTGAGAAGTCGCGATTATGAAGAACTTTTCTCTTGTTCAGACGTGAATCAAATTTCTCAAATTTTAAAAAGTATGAAACTTTATTCAAGTTTTATTATGAATTTAAACGAGGGGGACGTTCACAGAGGGGTTCTTGAATCGCTTCTTAGAGGAGAGCTTTTTAATGAAATGGCGGCTTTGGCGAAATACGATCTTACTTTGGGGGAAAAGCTTTTTGAGTATGTAATGGTCAGAATGGAGGTCGCCAGTCTTCTAAAATTTTTGGTATTTTTTATGTCAGGAAATGCTCATAAGTATGTGTGTTGCTTTCCTGGTTTTTTCGAAAAGCGAAGCAAGATAGATTTTAAAAGTTTTAAGAATGTTAGCGATTATCAATCTTTTTTGGAACTAATAAAAAGTTCGGCATATTATAAAATGTTTTCAGACGGAAAAGGCGAGAATTTAGATATGAATAAAATTGAGATTTCACTTTATTCTTATCTTATTAATACTGCCTTAAATCTGAAAATATCACGTAAGTTTTCAATTGAAATAAAGAAATTTTATAACTCTTATATCGATTTAGTAAATTTAGTGAGAATAATACGTTTGAGGAAATTTCATAATGTAAGACCGAACTGTGTACGTTTGTATTTTTTTGATTTTGGGAATATCAAAACCAAAGAGTTAATTGACATTTATGAAGATTTGAATTTAGACAGAGTATGTAAGAAAATTAGTTCGATTTTCAAATTTAAATTTTCCGAAGATTGCGATTTTGATAAAATTCCAAAGTTAATGCGTTATAAATGGGCACATCGCAAAATTTTTTATTCAAGTTCGTCTCCGATGGCAATGATGGCGTATATGTTTTTAAAAGAGACCGAGGTTTCAAATATAGTTAAAATCATCGAAGGCATCAGATATAAGTTACCAAGAAGTGAATTTGAATCCATGATAATAAAATAGCAGTTTTTGATGTTTCTTTGAAAAATTTGTTTTAAAAAGAGGCGAGGCTTTTGTCGGTTGTTCCAATGGTGCTTTTAAGCATAATAGGTACGGTGAGGTGTCTCGGCAACACCGTTGAGGTGTGCGGTAGATCCTGTGTCTTCGAGCCGGAAAGTGTTTTTAAATTTCTTAAGGATACTTCTGGGTTTTCTCCAATTAAAAATGATAATAGCATTACCTCTCTTATAAAAAAAATGGTTGATTCCGCAAGGAAAATAAATAAAAATTTTGATGAAGCTTTTATTATGCAAGATTGCAAGGATACCTTGAGCATTCGCCAGATGACTAAATATTCTGATTTTTTTTCAAAAAAAGTTGAAAAAATGATTCAAAAAATTGGAGATCTTAATTCTAAACTGGAAATTTGCAATAAATCTCAGGAAAATCTCCGCTATTTTAAAAATTTAAAAGTAAAACTTTCGGATTTAAATTCTTGCAAGTATGTTAGGTTTAAATTTGGAAAAATTCCAAAAGTTGAATTCGAAAAGTTGAATAGTTCCGATAAAGAGTCAATGTTTTTAAAGTTTTGCGAAAGCGAGAAAAATTGTTATTGCGCCGTATTTGCTCCGGAGTCTGTTTTTGACAAAGTCCTGCCCAGTCTTGATAGAGTAAGATTCGAGGAAACGAAAATTCCTGATTCGGGCGGAAATGCAGAGGAAGAGATTGAGAATTTAGAAAATGAACGTGAAAGAATAAAGTCGGAAATATTAGACGCCAAAGAAAGGATCGATAAGTTTTGGGAGCATCAAAAGAAAATTTGCTTTTGGGTTTTTTTGAAATTATTGGAAATAAACAAATTTCAACAAATTAAAACTAATGCGGCGGAGCATCAAGGATATTTTATTCTTGCCGGATGGGTTCCACGCTGTGAAGTTGAAAAATTAACCAAAGAACTCAAAAATATTTCAAGTGTTGAATATTCAATTGAACCTGGTGAGGATGTTTTGGAATTTAATCCCCCAGTAAAACTTAAGAATAGACGTTTATTTTCTCCATTCGAATTTTTTATAGGAACTTACGGTTTCCCGTGTTATGGTGAAATTGATCCTACTGCGTTTGTTGCGGTTACTTATACGATTTTGTTCGGAATTATGTTTGCTGACGCCGGACAAGGTTTCTTGTTGATTCTAGCAGGTTTGTTCGCAGATAAGCGAAAAAAAATGAAATTAGGAGGTGTTCTGACAGTTTGTGGTTTTTCTTCTGTGTTCTTCGGTATAATTTTCGGTTCAGTTTTCGGATTTGAAAATTTGTTAGATCCTATTTATAAGTTAGTTGGATTCAAATCGAAACCTATTGAAGTTATGGCATCAGGTTCGACCATGCTTATAATTTATTCAGCGATTATGTTAGGGACGATCCTGTTGATTGTTTCTATGATTTTTAATATCGTTGAACTTATCAAACAAAAAAAAATATCGAAAGCTTTGCTTTCGCATAATGGGTTATGCGGAATTTTGTTTTATGTTTCTGTTATCTTCTTGTTTTTAAGCGCAACGGCATTAAAAATTGGAGTTTTTGAAAAAACTTTGGCGATGTTTTTAATTGTCTTTACTGTTTTGCTTATGTTTTTTAAAGAATTAATTGAAGAATTTTTTGAAGGAAAATTTAGAAAACCTAATTGGGGGGATTATATTTTGAGCAATTTTTTTGAATTGCTCGAAATTGTTTTAAGCTACTTCACAAATACAGTATCTTTTGTAAGGATCGGGGTATTTGTTTTTGTTCATTCAGGTATGATGATGGTTATATTTAGTTTAGCTAAAATGTCGGGAAGTCTGTCTGTTTTGGTAATAATTTTAGGAAATTTGATTGTAACTGTTTTAGAAGCTTTACTTGTGGGAATGCAGATTATGCGCCTTGAGTTCTGTGAGCTTTTCGGCAGATTTTTTTCAGGAAAAGGTAGAGAATTTAAACCTGTTAGGACTTTAAGAACCCGTTCTCATAGACTATGAGACACCATTTTCAATAAAAATTATTCAAAATTTTTTTTAGAATTGACATTTCAAGTCTATGAGAACGGCTCTAAGAAGTTGGTTTGAGTCTAAGAACCTGTATTCAAAAGGATCAAAATACCCAATTTTCAATAATTTTTTTCAAAATTTTGTCAAAATGCTCAGAATACATAAAGTATTCATTGCGCTTTTTTCCTCATTTTGAAGAAAAATTCTTCAAAAATTTGGAATTTGCCCTTTTGAATACAGGTTCTAAAATTTGGAAGAGCAAAAGTTTGTTGTTTTATAAATATGAATTAGATTTTTAGATTATAAAATATACATAATAATTGAATTTAGATACAATTTTTTTAAGAGATAAGATTTATGTTTACAGATGTCGCAGTTATCGAAATTAAAGCTGGAAATGGGGGAAACGGTGCGATTTCCTTTCATCGTGATAAATTTACCCCTTTCGGCGGTCCTGACGGAGGAAATGGCGGGCGCGGTGGCGACGTCGTATTTGTTGCGGACAGAAATCTTTCTACTCTAGCGGATTTAAGATATAAAACTAAATATTTTGCAAAAAATGGCCAAGATGGCAGTTCTAAAAAAAGAAGCGGCAAAAGTGCTGAAAATTTGTTAATTAAATTGCCCCTTGGCACACTTGTTATTGATGAAAATTCAAAGGAAATTTTGTGCGATTTACATGATTTTGAACCATTTATAGCTGCCAATGGCGGTAAAGGTGGAGCGGGAAATATAAATTTCGCAAATTCTATTAGGCAAGTTCCCAGATATGCAAAATTTGGGCGCGCGGGCGAAGGCCGTTTAGTTAGACTTGAATTAAGACTAATTGCTGACGTCGGCTTAATAGGTCTCCCGAATGCCGGCAAATCAACGATTATATCTGTTATTAGTAATGCTAAACCAAAAATTGCCGATTATTCTTTTACAACTCTTTCCCCTGTTCTTGGAGTTGTCACGCACGGGGAAAAATCCTTTGTCGCAGCGGATATTCCAGGATTGATTGAAGGTTCTTCTCGAGGTGCCGGTCTTGGGCATGAGTTTTTACGGCACATTAAAAGATGTCGGGTTTTAATCCATGTGGTAGATATTTCAGAACCTAAAATAACAAAACAAATAAATAATTTTGAGTTAATAAATTCAGAACTTTCAAATTTTTCCGCTGATCTTTTGAGCTATCCGATGATTGTCGCTGCAAATAAATGCGATATATCTTCTCCAGAAAAAATAGATGAATTTAAAGATTACATAAGATCCAAAGGTTTTAATTTTTTTGAGATTTCTGCGTTAAAAAAACAAGGTTTAGATAAATTATTGAATGGCGTATTAATGATTCTTGATCAAAAATAAATAGACTTGACCACCAATAAAAAAGTGAGTATTTATTAAATAGCTAAAAACAACGACTTGTTCACACGAAAAGCAGCATAAAGCATATAGTCAAGCGTCTTGAAAAAAAGTTTAACATTATGCTAGAACAAAAAAATGTACGGTCTAGATTATAAAAAACATGTGGTAGGATACAGATTAATAGCTAAGCGGATTGAAAACAGTATACATGAAGTGTAATTAAGTAGCTATATATATTAATTTTGAGTTTAATATATAAACCTTTTTCAAGCCAATTAACTATAGAATACTTAACTAACGAGCGATGCAAAATTTTAAAATTAACTAAAGTATGTGCTATCTTGGAGACATTAGAGAGGCTTTAAGGCTTGCCTGCATAATTAAAGGGTTTATATTTTATTGACAAAAAACAAATAAGGTTTTATAATAAAAACTGCCGGCATTTTTACTTTTTTTTTAAAATTTTTGGAGGAGAAACGTAAAATGAAGTCATTTAAAAAGGCTATTATGTTATCAATAATGGCTTTTGCGTCGTGGAAATCTTTATCGGGTGTACAAGCCGTTAATACAATTCTTGGGCGAAGAGCGAATGGATGTGTTCACAGAATTGGGGCTTTTGATGATTTGGGCAAAAAATTCTATTTATACATTTTTCAACAAGATGGAGAAGATTTGAGAATGGGACATCTTATTCAGATTGGACTGGAAGAAGGGGTAACTGATTATGGCAAAATGACTATACCAGGATTTGTTGAACTTAATAACCCATTAAATCGCGAATCAACTCTATCAGTGAAAATATCCTACATAGGGAATCCAGGGGGATATGAGCTTTTGGGGCCGATGATGAGGGACGATGATGGATATGGTGTAGATTCCTTATGTTTTAATGGTTTTGTAGATGAATATGATAAAAAAGTTCACTCCTTAAGTATTAAGCCCGAAGTATTGAAAAGGATTTCTGCTCTTGGGGTGTTCGGACGCACGAGAGAAAAGATAGAAAAGAATGGAGGTGTTTTTGATACTAAAATTGAATCTATTGTTATACCTGATGGAGTGCGCGTTAGAACTGGTGCTTTTTCTCAAATTAATGTTAAAAACGTTTTTATCGGAGACGGCGTAGAAGTTGAAACGGCGGCATTTTCGAATTCAGGTTGTTCATCGCTCTTAAGACAAAAAAGCAGTGATTTGGTATTTGAGCCTGTAAGAATTGATGGGTTTGATGGTTGCCTAGATTTAAAGACCGTTGTTTTGCCACCGTGCTTTGGTATAAGTCGTTATTCTTTTATAAGTTCAGGATGCGAAAGATTAGTTTTTTCAGGACAAGAAGAATCAATAGATGGATTTGAAAATTCCAAGCTTGTTGCCATTGAATTACCAGAAAGAGTAATTGTAGTGGAAAAAGATGCTTTCCACGGAAGTATGGGATTGGAAAGAGTTACTGTCCCAGTAAGTTTGGGAAGGCTTGGAGGTTTTTCTTCATGCGAAAATCTAAAGATTGTAAGTTTTGATGCAGGAAGTAGATTACGAGCAATTTCTGACTTCGCATTCGAAAAAGATGTATCTTTGACAGCAATACAAATTCCAGAATGCGTAGAATTTTTAGGGCAAAAATGTTTTTCAAATACGTCTTTGGATTCAATTTCTCTTCCTTGCTCATTGCGTTTAATTGCGGATGGAGCGTTCGATGGTTGCAGAAAATTGGAAAGTGTATCTTTTGTGCCAGATTTAGGTCGAAATGTATTAAGACATATAGGCTCCGCTGCATTCTCTGGTTGTATTTCTTTAACTCGTTTTCCTGATTATCCACTTATTACAGTTATTGAACCTTATACGTTTTCATTGATGAATGATAAACCTGATGATGATGATGATAAACGTTTCATATTAAAAAATGAAGAAATACTTGGAAGTAGAGAACTTTTAGTTTTTCACGCAAATTGTAAAATCAGGAAAATAGGGGAATATGCGTTTTTTAATCGTAAATTGCCGAAAATATTAATTATTCCTTCATCAGTTTCGTCAATAAAGTTTGGAGCATTTGCTTGTGATGAAAAAGCTACTCCACCTGATCTTACAAGATTTCAAGCGTCTCTTAATGAAGAAGGTATTCAATCTGGTTTAACAGAACTAAGATTTAGTGATCGTGGTCCTGATGATGGTATACTCACAATAGGAGGGAACGCATTTTCATTTCGCGAAATTGGTAAAGTGCAAATTCCCGGTTTCGTTAGGGTGGATCCGTGGGCATTCAAAAATTGTAAAGGATTTTGCCCAACTCTTGGATTAGAATCTATTCCGGAGGCCGTTTCCGTGGTTCATGGAGGGATTACTAGAAGAGGTTTTATGTCTTATGATGGGGGAGAAGAATCTTTAAAAAACAGAAGAAGAATCGCTGTAAGAGATCTTAACTTGCAATTCTTTACAAAGAAAAAGTTTATTGAAGATGCAATAGCTCGTTTATTGAAGATGCAATCTCCTATTATGGACGAATCGTATTGAAAATTTGTGTTTTCGGAAGTAAACGCTATAATATGGCCTATACTTGCAGATCTAGATAATTGAATTTGAAAAAATTTTGATTTTGAATAATTAGAAATATTTGTGTTTTTAAGGTGTTTTTAGTTAAATTCAAAAACAAAGATACCCAAGAATTCAATGTTTGAAGTATGTGAGTGTAGGTTTTGGCTTTGCCAGCAAAAGAGGTGATATTGTTGTCTAAGATTTTTGGTACGGATGGAATTCGCGGTATTGCTAATTTGGATTTAACTTGCGAATTAGCAATGAAAGTTGGAAGGGCTACTGCCTTAGTTTTAAGTAAATTTGGCGGCAAAGTAATGATTGCGCGCGATACTAGGATTTCATCTTCGTTTCTTGAAAATGCAATAGCTTCCGGTGTTTGTTCGGCCGGAGCAGATTCAATTATGCTAGGCGTGGTTCCAACGGCTACAGTCGCATTTTTAGTAAAGTACGCAAAAGCAGACGCAGGAATAATGATTTCCGCTTCACATAATTCGTTTGAATTTAATGGAATTAAAATTTTTGATTCAAATGGATTTAAGTTAAGCAATGAAATTGAAGAAAAAATAGAAAATTTATTAATGAATAATTTTGAAAATCACAATTTATCAATATGTGAATACTTAGGAAGGGTATATAACGAAAACAATTTAATTGAAAAGTATGTTAAAAATATTAACTCAAAAATTTTAGAAAACAAAAATTTATCAGTAGTTTTTGATTGCGCCAATGGAGCTTCTTGCAGTCATGCCGATAAGATTTTTGAAAATAAAATTAATTCGGAATTTATATTTAATTCTCCTGATGGGATAAACATAAATGATAAGTGCGGTTCTACTAATTTGGATTCACTTTCCAATTTTGTGGTTAGAAATAAATTTGATTTAGGCATAGCTTTCGACGGAGATGCCGATAGGTGCCTTGCGGTTGATGAAACCGGAAAAATAATAGACGGCGATGAAATTATGGCTGTTTGCGCACTTGATATGTCAAAAAAAGGTAAACTTATAAAAAATTCAGTTGTTGGAACACTTATTTCTAATATGGGTCTTGAAGAATTCTTAAGAAGCAAAAACATAAAATTCTTAAGATCTGGAATAGGTGATCGGTGCGTTTTTGAAGAGATGATTAAAAATAATTTTGTTCTAGGCGGAGAACAATCGGGGCATTTAATTTTTCTCGAGCATTCAACCACAGGCGATGGTATGCTTACGGCAGCAATGCTGATTAATGTTATAACCGAACGAAAAATTAAGGCTTCGGAAATTAAAAAACTTTTCGAAAAAACACCTCAAATTAGCCGTAATATTAAAATTAATCCCGATGAAGATATTTTGGAAAATCCTGATTTTAAAATTATTTTGGAAAAAGCAAAGGAAATGCTTAAGAATAACGGGCGAATTTTTGTAAGAAAATCAGGTACCGAGCCACTTTTAAGAATTATGTACGAATCAAAAGATTTAAATAAATTAAAAGAAGCTGAAAAAATTATAGATTGCATTTTTAATTTATCTAAAAATGTAAATAAAAACGTTTAAATACTTTTTATATAATTCTATCGTAAAATATTACCAGTCAGTTTTCAAACAGTTTTTTTGTAACATATGTTTGAAAAATCTGCATTGGCTGATCTTGATAGAATTTAGAACCTGTCTTCAAAAGGATTAAAGTACGTAATTTTCAATAATTTTTTTCAAAAATTTGCTAAAAATGCTCAAAATATGTAAAATATTTAAGGTATTCATTACGTTTTTTCTTCGTTTGGAAATTCAAAAGGTACGTAATAGTACCTAACTTTAAAGATAAGTGAATAAAGGAGTGGAACTGTGAAAATAGATAGACATTTAGGAATTTTTTTATCAGCAATGATACCAATGAGCTGTTTTTCTGAGAATCTGGCAGTTAATAAAAGAACGGCTATAAAATATCAACAAAAAAATCTTTTTGATAGCACAGAAAATCTATACGCAAAAGAGGATGTAAACAAATGGTCGTGGAAAATAACATATGGTTTTTTTATCAGTATTGGATTTGCTGCTTTTGCTGTATGTGTCGCAAATAATTTTTATCAGCAAAAAAATAAACCTCAAAATAATCCAAGCAAGCCAGTTAATGATCGAAGTGCATTGAAAGAAATATTCCAAGACACAGTGAGAATGGTCGAAGAAAGAAGAAAAAATGATATTGATTACGCTAGTAGTTTGCATTCTTCGCGCATTTATTGCGGGGCGGATTGTAGTATTAAGCAAAAAGGGGATATTGAACTTACTAATGAAAACATCCAGAGATTCGAAAAAAACAGAGAAGGGAAAATTTTTTTCACTCATTGCCCTTCCATTAGCGGTACAATGAGAGTTTTTGAACATGTTTTCAGATCTGAAAATGAAAAAATGAAAGAATTTGCCGTTCGTGAGTTCAAAAAAACTGCCATTTTGAATTTTGCAAATTTTACAAAAGCAGGCGGTGGTGTAGAAAACGGTGCACAAGCACAAGAAGAATATTTATGCCGAATTACTGATTTATTTTCACGTTTGATTTTGCTTAATGATAAATTCTATAAAATTAATGAGGATTCTGGACTTAACACTGACAGTAGAATTATTTATTCTTCACAAGTTTGTCAATTGAAGGCAGATGATGGTGAGCTGTTGGACAAACCATTCGGGATAGAATTCGATGTCATAACCGCCGCAGCTCCCAATAATTCACGTCATAATATTAATGAAGAAGAGCTTAAACAAACGATTTATAATGTGCTCAAACTGATAATAATAGCAGCTATAAAAGAGGAATGTACCACAATCGTTTTGGGTGCCTTTGGTTGCGGTGTGTTTAGAAATCCACCTAAATTGGTCGGTCAATTGTTTTATGAAATATTAATTAAAGAAGGTTATGCGAATTTTTTTGATAGGGTAATTTTTAACATTTTCTCTGCTCCTGGCCGGTCTACCGAGAACTATGATTCAATTTTAAAATCATTTGATGGTTATACAGTTACTGTTGTTTAGTTGTGTTCAATTGAATAAAGGTTTCTAGACAGGCTCTCTAAGCCGTATCAAAAAATTTTTTGATTTTCGCTTTTATAAATCTAAATTCTCTGCTTTCCAAATCGGGGTATTTTTTTAAGATTTCTTCTGCGGCGGCACTA
The DNA here is from genome assembly GCA_031265995.1 of Oscillospiraceae bacterium. Lineage (GTDB taxonomy): Bacteria > Bacillota > Clostridia > Oscillospirales > Acutalibacteraceae > Improbicoccus. The sequence continues at coordinate 10,061 of JAISBW010000014.1, read as the reverse complement.
CATTTTTCAACAATATTTTTGTTCCTCAAAGCTTCGAGAAATCGATGACTGAGTTTTCCATGTTGCTTTTTACCGAAAAACTCGCCTGGACCGCGTAGTTCTAGATCTTTGTTCGCAAGATAAAATCCATCGTCAGATTTTTTAATCGCATTCAAACGATCGCGCGCAAACCCGAATTGCTTGTCTGAAATTAAAATACAATACGCTTTTTTACCATCTCTCCCAATTCGCCCTCTTAACTGATGAAGCGCGGAAAGACCAAATCTTTCCGCATTTTCAATAATCATAACTGACGCATCGGGAACGTCCACCCCAACCTCTATGACAGTAGTTGAAATAAGTAAATTTATTTTGCCTTGATGAAATTCTTTTATTACCGATTCTTTATCTAAAGATTTCATTTTACCGTGAAGTAAACCGATATTAAATTTATTTTTAAATTCACCTAAAAATTTTTTTTCATAATTTTCCGCAGCAATTCTTTCGAATTCTTCAGAATTTTCTTCGCCTTCTTCAACTCTTGCGCATACAATATAACCTTTTCCGCCTTTATTTAATTCAGATTTTAAAAAATCTAAAACGCGGGTTCTTTTTTCGCTTTCTATAACTATTGTTTCTACATTTCTTTTTCCATTTGGGAATTCGTCAAGAGTAGAAAAATCCATATCACCATAAATAACCATAGCTAAACTTCTAGGAATCGGAGTAGCGGACATTATAAGCGTATGTGCGTTAATTCCCTTTCTAACAAGTTTTAAGCGTTGCCCCACGCCAAAACGATGCTGTTCGTCGGTAATTATAAGCGCGAGATTTTTAAATTTCACAGAAGAAGAAATTAAAGCATGAGTGCCAATTAAAATTCCGGGCTCTCCTGAATTAAATTTTTCTTCAATTAAAAGGCGTTCTTTTTTTGTACTCGCCCCAGTAATAATTTCAACGGTTGGAGCGAATTGATTATCTTTTGATTTTGTTTTTAAAATTTTTTTGAAATTTTCATAATGCTGAACTACCAAAATTTCTGTAGGAGCCATCACTGCGGCTTGGAAACCGGATCTTACTGTGTTATAACAAATCGCCATTGAAACTGCGGTTTTTCCGGATCCGACATCGCCTTGCAGAAGCCGTCTCATTGACGTGCCACTTTTCATATCTTTTGAGCATTGGATTATTGATTCAATTTGTGATTTTGTAAGTTTAAATGGTAAATATTCTATAAATTCTTCTAAGAAATCTCCAATAATTACCCCAGGTGTTTTTTTATTTTTTATTTGCCAAACAGCAAGGCACCAAACCAAAATTTCTTCAAAAGCCAATCTAGTTTTCGCTTTTTCAAGCTCAATTTCATTTTCAGGAAAGTGAATCTTTCTTAAAGTAAAATCAAGCGATGCAATTAAATAAGAGGAAGTTATAAATTCCGGGATAGTTTCTGGAATTTTATTCGGAAGTAATTTTAAAGCTTCTCTAACAGCAAGACCTATTTTCCAAGATGGCAAGCCATTTACTTGTTCATAAATCGGTTCGAAATTACAAAATGGAAATTTTAAATTTTTAAACTTAGGGCAAACAATTTCTAACCCAAAAACAGTTCTTTTAAAATCGCCCATTAAAAGAAATGTTTCGCCTTTTTTCATTAAATTTGCCGCTGATTTATTATTAAAAAAAGTAACGGTTAATTCATAACCGTTATCTGAACACTTTATTTTATAAATTTTTCTTCCATCTTTTAAAACAGAAACACTAGCTTCGTTTTCAACGCGCGCACGTGAAACGGCGTTTCCATCCACTAAATTAAGAGGAACCACAATGCTCCAATTATCATAAGAAACGGGATAAAATTCAATTAAGCTACCTACGTTTGAAATTCCCATCTTTTTGAACAATTCTGCACTTTTTTTCCCAACTGTTTTAAGATTTTCTATTGAGATTTTAAATAAAGAAATTTCTTATCAACTTCTGTACGTCTTAGAGCCTGCCTAATATCTACGAAATAGCATTTTAGTTAAAATTTTAAAATTTTGCATTGCTCGTTAGTTAAATACGCTAGTATTCGCCTTCCTCGTGCTTTAAATTTTAAAAATTTTATCATAAAATCTGCACTACTTAGAGATATTAGACAGGCTCTTAATATTATAAATTTTTAACTATATTAGGTGCTTCCATTTTTCCAAAGATATCTTTCTATCGAATTTTTCTAAATCTAAACTGCAATTCTCTGAAAATTTAATCCTTAAATCACGATTTTCAATAAGATGAATAATTTTTTCAGCCATTTTTGATATATCGTAACATTCAATTAGAAATCCATTAATTCCTTCGCGAATAATTTCACTCGGGCCCGCCGCGCAATCAAAACTTATGCATGGTAATCTGCTGATTTTAGCTTCTAAAAGAACCAAAGAAAAGCCTTCTCTATAAGATGGCATTACAAAAATTGAATAATTTTGATATTTCTTATAAATATCTAGACATTCGCCCTTTAAAATAATATTTCTTTCTAATTCGTTTTCTTGAATTTTTTTCTCTAAAAATTTACGTTCTGAGCCTTCCCCATAAATGTGCCATTGCCAATCCTTATGCTTTTTAAAAATGATTTTTGCCGAATCTATCGCCAAATCAAAGCCTTTTTCTGGGGAGAGTCTTCCTACAGATAAAACTAATTTTGAATCAACATTATATTTATCTGTATTTTCATAAAATTTATCGCTTGCAAAATTATAGATATGTAAAAGTTTTTTTCGAGGGCACTTTAAAATACTTATGTAATCATTATAAGTTCTTTTTGATATAGTTACAATTTTTTCACTTATTATACAGGCTAATTTACGAAAAAACAGTGACTTTTTATCTCGTCCTGTAATGCATTCGTGATCCCAAAAAATTATTTTGCACTTATTTATAAAAATTTTTGCCAAAAAAACAACTGGAATCGGCAAAGTTCCGCTGATTATCAGAACATTTATTTTTTCTGAATTTATATATTCTTTAAGTTTTAAAAAAGTCATTATTGCAACTCTTCCGGCACGGCTGTTTTTTGGTATATCAAAATTTTTCATTTTTATTTTGTTATTGTTTAAACAAAAATTTTTGTCGATTTTATAAAATAAAATCAAATTAACACCAAAATATTCAGATAAACAGTCGGCAACTCTGAGTGTCATTTTTTGACCTCCGCCTATATCCGAAATTTCAAAACTTAAAATTGCAATATTTTTTATATCAACCATTCAATAAAACCTTATAGCTTTTTAAGCTATATATTATAAGATTTTTATGGCACAACACGAACTCACCTTAGTAAAAAGATTTCGCAAATTTTTAAATCTTTAACTTTTATGACTCGGCAATTTCATTTTCAATTCGTACTTTCGCTATACGGCGATTAGTTACCTCAAGTACTGTGAAACTTATATTCCCTAGTTTAATAACTGGATTCTCTTTTTCTTTAGGAATTCTTCCTAATTTTTCGCTTAAAAAACCTCCTACGGTATCATAATTTCCCGAAGGAATTTTAATTTTAGCGATTTCTTCAAGTTCACCTATCAAAGTTGACCCGTCAACGGTAAAAGTATTTTCCCCAGTTTTTCTTATATCTTCTTCTTCATTATCATATTCATCCTGAATATTGCCCAAAATGGATTCAACCAAATCTTCCATAGTGACAAGCCCTTCGGTTCCGCCGTATTCATCGACAACGATTGCTATTTGAGTTTTGCTTGATGTAAATTCAGAAAAAAGCTTATTGCATCGTTTAGTGCTCGGAACAAACATAGCGGGACGCATAATTTTAGAAATGGTCAAATCTTTTGTAATAACTTTATTAATAAATTTAAGCAAATCTTTCATGTACAGAATTCCAATAATTTCATCAATATTTTCCTTAAAAATCGGAATTCTCGAATAACCACATTCTATCGACATTTCAACAGCTTTTTCCAGTGTAATTTCTGAATTTGCGCCAACTATATCAATTCTGTGTGTCATTATTTCTTCAATAGTAATATTATCAAAATCAAACACATTTTCAATCATATTTTTTGCCCTGCTTTCGATAAGCCCTTTTTCTTTTCCGGCATCAACCATCATTAAAATTTCTTCTTCGGTAACTGTTCGCTCACCAAGCTTTGGATTAAGCCCAAAGCATCGCATAACAAAATTTGAAGAATTTGAAAGAAGCCAAATAAATGGTTTAAAAATTTTTGAAAAAAACAACAAAATACCGACAACTTTAAACGAAACTTCTTCGGCATTTTGCATTGCTATTTTTTTAGGTACCAACTCACCAAAAACCAAAGAAAAATAAGAAAGAATCGCCGTAATTACGAACATTGAAATTCCTTCTAAAATATTTCTAGGTAATTTTAGAAAAGAAAGCGCGTTTGCCAGAGGTTCAGCAAAGCTTTTAGAAGCGGAAGCTGAAGTTAAAAAACCGGATAACGTAATACCAACCTGAATAGTTGCTAAAAAATCACTTGAATCACTAAGCAATTCAAGAACCTTAGATGCACCTTTATGACCTTGCGAATCCATTTTCTTTATTTTTTTATCGTTAAGCGTAACAATTGCGATCTCAGAAAGAGCAAAAAACGCGTTTAATGAGATTAAAACTATCAATATAAAAATTTCCGGCATCGTTTTGTAAATATCCTTATGAATTCGAGTTGATATTTTTTAAAAATATTTTTACAAAGTTTAAAAAACTGAAATGCTTTTTAAAATTCAGCGCAATTACCGTTCCATACTAATTTATTTAAATCGAGCTGTCAAGAATTTGTTTAAAAATTTTTTTTCAATATGAGAAAAAAGCAAAAATGAATACTTTGTGCATTCTGAGTATTTTTGACAAAATTTTGAAAAAAATTATTGAAAATTAGGTATTTTGATCCTTTTGAATACAGGTTCTTAGATTTATCGTATTAAAAAACGGGCCCTTTGCTTAATAAACTTAAATTCTTCGTTTTTATTAAATAAAAGTAAATTAATCATAACTGAAAAAGATAAACAAACAAAAGAATTTAATAATATTTTTAAAATTAGTGAATTTAAATTTATAAATGTAACTGCAAAATGCGATACAATAACATTAGAAAACGAAACTAACGCATAAATTAAATATTTTTTATAATAATTAAAAATACTTTTTTTAAATACGATTTTATAAAGAAAAAACGGCTGCGAAAAAAGAGGAACCAAAAGTGTGCTAAGAATTGCCCCAGCAAAAACTCCGTTTATTCCAAATTTTTTTGCTAGAAAAAAAGAAAGAGCAAAATTAACTACTGATTCCAAAATGGGGTAAAATCTGTCGGGTGAATAAATTCCTGCACTACTTTTTACCATATCAATGCATTGTTTTATGCCATAAACATAAATATAAATCGATATTAACATATTATTATTAACTGAAAAAATTGAGTCTCCAATCCAAAAAGTCATAAAGTAGCTTATTACGTTATAAAATATCGATATAAATAAAGAATAAATTAAAAAATTAATAAAAAAAAGTGCCTTAAAATTTTCATAGATTTTTTCTTTATTTTCGGTGCTTAATAAATCCCCAAAACTTGCCGAAATTCCGTTAAAAAATTCTGCTGAAATTCCCCAAATTGCAGTTATTATCATCATATAGTTATAATAAATTCCATTTTCTCGCATTGAAATAAACATTAAGGCAATAATACCCGAAATTTGCTTTAGACCAGCTCCCCCAATCTTGTGAAATAACATGCCTTTGATACTATTTAATATCTCTTTTTTTTCTATTTCGGAAAAATTTGAAGCGTTTCTAATGTCTAAAAATTTATATTTTTTGTCAAAAAAATAAGAAATTAAAATATTTTCGGCTACCCTTGAAATAATTTTTATAATTAAATAAATTTCAAATGATTTTAAAAAATAAATAATAAATATTTGAACAAAAAAAGTAATGAAAATTACAAATATTTTAATCAGATTATTCAGATAATTTTTTTGGCTAGCAATAAACATTGCACGTTTGTGAAAAAAAAGATATGACGCAAGCATATCAAATATGTAAAAAATAAAAATTTTTGATAACCAAGTTTTAGAAAAACTTTCTTTTATTGCATTTACTGAAAAAAATGCAGATATTAATCCAAAAAAGAGAATAATTAACGAAATTGTAGCATAAGCATTTCTCATAAATTTTAAAATTAAAGCTATCTTTTTTTCATCGTTTTCAGCAATAGGTTTATAAAGTTTATAAACCATACCCGTTCCAAGACCTAGTTCTACAACTGAAAGAATTGAAATTGTATTTAAAAAAGCCCCGTCAACGCCAACTAATTCAAGACCAAAAACTTGTGAAAAAGCTCTACGTATAAAAAAAGATGTTATTATTAAAAATAAATAACATGAACAATTAGTCAAAATGTTTATAACCGAATTTTTGGTTCTCACAAAAACCTCATCAAAAACAAGCACAGATCTATCCTATGATCGATCTACAATCAAAGAACTTAATGAACTAAGAGCCAATTCAAAACTACTTGAAAGCAAAACATTTTCTTCTTGAGAAAACCTCGAAGTAACCCACTTTTTTAAATCCCAACCAGAAGGTTTTGCGCCTACTCCAATTTTTATTCTTTTAAATTTATTCGTGCCAATTGAATCAATCACGTTCTTTACACCGTTATGACTTCCATGAGATCCAGAAGTCTTAATTTTTATTTTGCCTAACGGTAAATAAATATCATCGAAAATTAAAATAAAATCTCCAATTTGAATTTTATAATAATCAAAAACAGACTTAACAGCAATTCCGCTAAGATTCATAAAAGTTTGAGGTTTAAGGAATATCACTCCGGCACCTGAAAATTCTGACTCTGCCAAATAGGAATTAAATTTATTTTTAAAACCACAAATACTAAGACTATCAATGAACAAAAACCCTGCATTGTGCCGTGTATTTTCATACTCAATCCCTGGATTGCCAAGCCCCGTTATAAGCCATCTTCTTTTTTGTTTTCTTTTAAAAATATTAAATAAATTCACTATTAAGCACTCTTAAATAACTTTGTTTTGCATTTGATTAAAAAATCAAAAGTAGCTTCATCAACACCAAAAGAACCCAAAATACGCGGATACGAAGAATACATACCGTGAAAATTGCTTCCTCCGGTTAACGCAATACCGTTACTTTTTGCAAAATTAACAAGTCTTTTACGTTTTTCTTCATCTATATTAGGGCAAAACGCCTCAACACCGTCAATTCCGACCTTAAGAAGCTCATTTAAAATAAGTTCATCTTCTGATTCGCACGGATGTGCCATTACGGCAAGACCGCCGGATTCGTGAATTTGTGCGATAACATACTCTGGTTCAGGATATTTTTGCAAAAATAAAGAATTAATTGCTTCGGAATTAAAAGTTTTATCATAAACCGATGCATAATCAGGAAAATTGTATCCGGCATCCATAACCGCTTGTAAAATATGATTCTTAAAAATGTTCGAGCTTCCGCGCGATTTTATTGAAACTATTTCAGGGGAAATCGGATAAAAACGCATAATTTTTTGCAGTATCATCATGTTATTTGCTTGCCTTATTTGAAAGTTTTTTTTGCACAAACTTTCAAGCCTATCTGGATAATCACACATATAGCAAAGCAAGTGAACATTTTTATTAAACTTAGAACTAAAAGACGAAAATTCCGCCCCTAAAATAACATTTACGCCAAATCTATTGCCGACAACCATCGCTCGTTTTGCACCAGCAAAAGTATCATGGTCGGTAACCGAAATAGCTTTAACGTGCATGTGTTTTGCTATGAAAATCAATTCTTCGATATTTGCCGACCCATCCGAGAGTTTAGTATGACAGTGTAAATCCGCAAACACAAAAACTCCTCCTTAACTATTCTTTAACTACTATCGTTAGTGATCAAAATTTGTTTTGATCTATCTATTCTAACTGAATTGAATATTAAATTTCAATAGATTTTAGAACCTGTATTCAAAAGGGCAAATTCCAAATTTTCGAAGAATTTTTCTTCAGCAATGATAAAAAAGCGCAATGAATACTTTATGTATTCTGAGCATTTTTGACAAAATTTTGAAAAAAAATATTGAAAATTGGGTATTTTGATCCTTTTGAATACAGGTTCTAAGAACTTTTCTTCAAAATTCGGTGTTTCTGTTGCGTCTGTTAAAATTAATTCATATTCCATATCACTAGTTTCAAAAGAGGTTTATTCTAGTATTTCTATTTCACGTCTTCAATTGGACTTGACTGTATCTACACTTTTGTGAATGCGTTTGTTAATAAGTGGTTAAAAGTCTTATTACTCATTATCTTTGCAAATTCCAGTATGGCGTTTTGATGGCGTTCTACGTCGCTACTATTGAGCAATCTAGGATTGTTATTATAAGTTTCCGTTATAAGCCCAGACGTCAAATTCTTCACTATTATGATTAATTCATTTGAATTGATGTTATGTAGATTGAATATTATATTATTCCAAAGTTCTAGGGTACACTGTAACGTCAAGTAATACGCAAAACATGAGAAAGGCAGTGAAAACCAACTCAGTTCACAAGCGAGTGATTTATTTATTGGCAAAGCGAGAGATTGGCGTATTCTCTGCGATATTGGGCAAGCATTTTCCAAGTCTTTTAGAGCACGATCAAATGTTTCTTGACCACAAAATTCCGAATACACCATATGATATTTAGCCATAACTTTTTTATATATAAAAAAAGCTTTAGCTTCTAATCGTTGCAATGTTGTCTGGTCGCGGCTGCATTCATTTTTCAAAAGTCCTATGAGTATTGTCACAGCTAACTGACCCATTCCCTGGTAATATCCAAATTCAAAAGCGGTACTCTTTAAAATGTTTGAGAGCATCGATGATAATGAAACAGAATCAATCCTTAAATTACTCTCTTCCTCAAAATACGAGGACCTAGGCACGTCTTTATCTATTGTTTTAAGATTATCAAGGAACTCACAATTTGCCGAACCACTCCAACTCTTATAATCTTTAGGTTTACTAATATAACTATCAATATCTTCATCATTTCCGCCAAGATGTGTAAACCACTGGCTTACAAAAAAAACATCTTCTGTGATAATTCTGCATTTTCTATTAAAAAATTTTGAAAATAATACACCAGAAGCTGCCATCATCCCTGTTAATCCAAAAGCAACAATTTTTTTCTTGTTATTTCTAATCGCTGCCATAGGATTTTGCCAAACACTTGCATTTGGTTTATCAGCTTTGCCCTGATTTGATGACGCAACTGCCGCAACCTTTTGCCGAGCACTTGCATTTGGTTTATCAGCTTTGCCCTGATTTGATGACGCAAATGTTGTACCCAAGCTGTTGCCACCGATCAAGGTGGCTATTAAAATTGATGCAGTTTTATTAAATAACATTTTCCCGCCAAAAACTTTTTCAATGTCTTCTTGGCTTAGTTGATTTTGTGCAAAATTCACCATTTTATTTAATCTTTTTTTAAAATTCTTCAAATGAACACCCTTCTTTTAGGATATAAGCATACTTGCATGCCTGTATACCTTTTTCCTGATACTCGAGTCCTATTTGTTCACTGTTTTCGTTCCGATTTTGAAAACTTCGGCTGTTTCTTTATGTAGTGTGATTTTCTAGTCTGTATTCTACCACACGTTTTTTATAATCTAGACTGTACATTTTTTATTCTAACATAATGTTAAATTTTTTTCAAGACGCTTGGCCATATATGGTCAAACAGTTCATAAAAAAATATGAAAAAGTACAAGAAATCAGAAAAATAAATTTAAAGAACTTGAATTTTTAAAAAAATAAACCTTGACAATTTAAATAAAAAATTGTAAAATAAAAATAGACCTATTCTAAAACCCTGATTCACAGTTATAAATATCTGAAATCAGAGAAATTCACAGTAGATGTTTTCTCCGTTTATTATTAACTGGTCTTTTATCGTGTGTCGTTTTTTTACCTGAATATGATGCTTTCTGATTGTATTTTGGTTGCTCAGTTTCACATTCGGTTACATCGATTATTGCAATTGAAACAGTGCTGTTTTCCTTGACTAGCTCACGTTTTG
>JAISBW010000007.1 GCA_031265995.1 Oscillospiraceae bacterium | reverse complement strand
GATATCAACAACCATTTTGAAATATTGCTGTCTTTTTCTCCACTTTGCTTATGTTTTACAATTTTTTCTCTCAAATCTTTTGACAATGGATTTGCCATTTTTATCACCCGGAACTTTATACCATTTTGTCAAGGTACAGGTGCTACTTTTATTTTCGTAGCAAGGTATCTTTTTTATCTGGCAAACAATATAATTCCACAAGGTGATTTTTAATGATTAAAAATAAATATGTTTTGAATTGGGTTTCTGAAGTTAAAAACTTAGTCGAACCTAATTCGGTCATATGGCTTGATGGTTCAAAAAAACAAACGGAAGAACTCCGAAAAGATTCATGTAAAAGCGGGGAATTAATCAAATTAAATGAAAATTTTTTGCCTGGATGCTATCTTCATCGGTCAAATCCAAACGATGTAGCCAGAGTAGAAAGCAAAACCTTTATTTGTTGCGAAAAAAAAGAGGATGTTGGCTTTACGAACAATTGGCATGAACCAAATGCAATGCTAGATAAAATATCAAAAATAGCAAAAGGCAGTTATAAAAACCGAAAAATGTATGTCATTCCATTTTCAATGGGGCATGTAGGTTCGAAATTCTCAAAACTTGGAATTGAAATCACGGATTCTGTTTATGTCGCTCTTAATATGCTTATAATGACAAGGGTAAATAACAAAGTTTATGAAATATTTGAATCATCCGATAATAATTGGACTAAGTGCCTGCATTGTTCTTGTAATTGTGATGAAGACAATCGTTATGTTTGTCATTTTCCTGAAAAAAATATGGTGTTTTCGGTTAATTCAAGTTATGGCGGAAATGCTTTATTGGGCAAAAAATGTCTTGCTTTAAGACTTGCATCATATATGGGCAAAAAAGAAGGATGGCTTGCCGAGCATATGCTTATTCTGGAGATAAAAACTCCTTATATCGATAAAGCTAAATACATATGCGCAGCATTTCCATCCGGTTGTGGCAAAACAAATCTAGCAATGTTAAAACCAGGGAAAACATTCGAAGAAAAAGGATATAAGATAAAATGTGTTGGCGATGACATCGCATGGCTCAGGGTTGTTTCGAATTCAGATAGTTCGGGCAAAATTTTGCGTGCGATAAATCCTGAAAATGGTTTCTTTGGGGTTGGAATCGGTACTAACGAAAAAACAAATCCAAATGCGTTAAAAACGGCAAGCCGAGATACAATTTTTACAAATGTCGCTTATAACACTGAAAATGGTACCGTGTGGTGGGAAGACCTAAGCGAAAAAATCCCTAAAAAGATACTTGATTGGAAGGGCGAAGAATTTAAAAAAAACTCTTGGATGGCACACCCAAATAGCAGGTTTACTTCTCCTGCCGTGAATTGCCCTTGTTTAAGTTCTGAATTTGAAAACCCAGACGGAGTTCCCATTTCCGCAGTAATTTTTGGTGGAAGAAGAGCAAAGTTTACTCCTCTTGTTTTACAGTCAAAAAATTGGGTTCATGGAGTATTCCTAGGGATGGCAATGTCTTCTGAGACGACAGCCGCCGCTTCAGGAAAAGTGGGCGTTTTGCGTCATGATCCATTTGGGATGATTCCGTTTTGCGGCTACAATATTTTCGATTATTTTAATCATTGGCTGGAAATAGGAAAAACATTAAATGAAAATGCCCCTAAAATTTTTAATGTCAACTGGTTTCGCACTGATGATAATGGAGATTTCATATGGCCGGGATTTTCTGAAAATTTAAGAGTTCTTGATTGGATTATTAAGCGATGCGAAAACAAAGTTAGCGCAAAAGAAACTACCTATGGTTTTGTTCCCAAAATTTCAGATTTAAATGTTGAAAATCTAAACATTGACGAGAAAAAATTAATAAGTATTTTAGAAGATGATAAAATTTTATGGGAAAAAGAAATTAAAGAAACTGAAAATTTTTATGAAAAAAATGGTGGTAAAATTCCTGATGAAATCAAAAACTATAGTCCACCCCTTTTCAAAAAGTCCCAATTATAGTTAGAATAGAAAAATATGAACGCATACTCGATAAAATTCAGACGACACGCACTAGAAACATTGCGTAATGGAAGTACGAGAAAAGAAGTAAACAAAATGTTCGGACTCGGAGTAAATACCCTCAGGTCTTGGGAGAAACTTGAGGAAGAAACTGAGTCATTAGAGGGCGGACCGCCATGAGCGTATAAAATAGACCGTGAAAAATCGCTTCAATACTATAAAAAGAATTCATATAGCACAGATAAAGGAGCTGTAGATGCCTTTAATTGCAGTGCTCCGGGGATAGAGCGTGTAAAAAAGTGGATTTGACGAATATTATGCTCGCGAATATGGTTGTGCTCCACGTGGAGAAAAAGTTATCGGAGAAATAAGTGGCCGGTATTTTAAAAGAACCAATATCGTTGCTGCAAAGAACAGAAAAGATGTCATTGCGCCTTTTGCCTTTGCCTTTAAAAGAAATTTTGGCTCCTGCGCTTGAAAATGGTGATGTTTTAGTGCTTGATAATCTCTCAGTTCACAAAGTCAAAGGTGTTCTTGATCCTCTTTTTGAAAAAGGTGTGAAAGTATGGTTTTTGCCGCCCTACAGCCCTGATTTTAATCCGATCGAAAACGCTTGGTCAAAAATCAAATCTATCCTCAAAAAACTTAAAGCTTACACTTTTGACGCTTTGAAATCGGCTCTTTCTTTGGCATTAAATTCAATTTCATTGGATGATATCCTGAGTTGGTTGAATCACTATGGATATATCCTACAATAAGTCAAAGTGCTATATAACGTTAAACTTTTTTCAAGACGCTTGGCTATAAACGTCTAACTCATCAATTGCTCTTATCAATATGTCGAAACAATCGCCTGTGTCTGTTCGTTTTAATTCTAAATATTTTTCTGATAATTCACTTCGCAAAGACCAGTCACAGCATAACACGGAGTAATCAATAAGAGAATTTGCACGTAAAAAATTTTTTTCAAAAGCTGTCGTTGTAAGTCCGCTCTGGCAGTATGACGATTCATCGAAGTCAATAAATTTAACAGTTCCATGCTTATCTACTAAAACGTGTTCAGGTTTTTCTTCCATATCATAGATTCCCACTCTACTAAATTCTTTAAGTCCAGCAGTGATTTCTCGGCAAAGTCTTAAAAGTTCTTTAGGGTTACTTCTAACACTAAGGACATAAGTGCTCATATTTTTAGCTCCAGACACATATTCCATAATCATGCCTTTTTCCGTGCAACTTATTTTCGGTATATACGAGCTATCTAGGTTTTCTAATATTCTCGCTGCTCTTATTGTTGGTTCCAATCCGTACCTGCCTACCTTAATTATAACCTTCTCTCGGGTTATCCTATCTAAAAACAACTTCACAGAACCACCCGAACCAAAGTGTTTCTCACATTTTTCTCCGGGAAGAACGTAAGGAATGTATCTTTCGTCTGATGCTGTACTTAAGATTATTAAATCAATTTTTGATTGTCTTGATTCTTTTGCTTTTTCGAGTTTTTCCCTTAAAGCCGTTTCCAGCTGTATCTTTACTTGCTCAGTAATTCGTGAAAAATTAGCAGCAATCTCTTTTAAGAATGGGTGGGTTTTAACACTTCTAAAACTTTCTGTCAATTGGCGATAATGGTTAATAAGGTCTCTTAATGCGTTGGTTTTTTCTACTGAGGTTTTCCCGTTGTTTTGACATAAAACTTCATAAATTCTACGATAATGTTCCATAGTATAATGAAATAAACGAGTTTCTTCTACATTTACTTTTTCTATTTCGTTTTCTAGTATTCCAATACGAGGTACCGCAAGACAATCTATTCCTACTACAATATCCTTTAACGTCTCAACTGAAGGATTAGCAATATGTTTTTCTATAACTTTATTCATATACACTAAAAAATTTCTCATTTCGCTAAACCATTCAACAACATCTTCGCGTGATGCTTCCGTTACTGCACTTATTTCACGAAAAGCTTGCACTAAAAATGGTTCGCTGTGGTCTGTAATTTCTTTGGATTTTTGTAATAATCTGGTTAATTCATCCATTGGCTTTAATCTTTCTAAATTTTCGAATTCTTGTTTTCCCAAATCATCAAAATATGTTTTGCTTTTTAACGGGTCGGCCAACAATTCATTAAGTTCTCGTGTTGACTCCTCAAAAGTTCGTATCAAATCTCTTGATACCTGCATAAATGCTTCGTAATTTATTTTTTTGTATTTTCCGCTAGATCCTTCAAAAAAAAATTCTTCAAATTTTTTACCTTCAATAACGGAGGAATCATTCCAAAAATTTTCAAACATTTCGGGATTTATATTAAAACTAAACATTTTAAGCGACCTTGCGCCGGAAAGTTCAATCAGACTTTCGAAAACTATTTGTTGTCTACCGCGATAATCCTTTCTGGCTTCAATCCACATTCTAACTGGATCATCGTCTGCTTTCAATAAAGTTATACCATTTTGTGTTAAAAACCTATTTTTTAGTACAGCAAATTCACGTCTTACTCTTTGCTGAGCTAAAAAAATTTTGGCTGCTTCTTGCGCTCTTACAACAGACTGTTTGCTTTCTTCTCTTTCTCTTTCTTCTCTTTCTTCTCTTTCTTTTTCGCGATGCTCTTCTAACTTTTGGTTAGATGTTTGTGTTGCTTCGTCTAAACATGTTATTGCATTTCTAGCTGCAACCATGAAATCGTTTGCTTTTTCTTCAGAAAAAAAATAATCTAAACGAAAGATATCGCTTTTGAGTTTTTCAAAATCATGGTCTTGAGACCAGTATTCTTCAAATTTTTCAGGAATAACATGGAAAAAACCTTCCCGTTTTTTTGCTGGCTCTTCAATTTCCACGATAGTCCTGTAGAATCTATTATAAAATCCAGCATTTATTCTTTTTAAAAGCGCATCTAATTCGACATATGGGAGCGATCTACGTTCTGTAAATTCATGCCAAACTCCTGTAAGATTTTCTGGATATGGATGATATGTTGGTTTTTCTAAAAATGGATTTAAAGCATTCAAAGATTTGGAAAGTTCAATTTTTTTCTTTTGAAACATAAGGTAAACTCTAGCGGAATCATATACTCTCTTCTTTAATTCTTCGTTTTGTATATCGGTTTCTTTAGGCGGTTCTTCTCTTGGCGGTTCTTCCTCGTGTGTGGTGGAGAAACGAATATCTGGTGGTCTCTCGTCACCTAACATTAAATTTGATAACCATAACTGATCTATTTTAGCAAAATATTCTCCAATTTCTTTTTTTGAAATTTTATCACCTTTATTTATGATACTTGTGATTTCTATTTCTAATTCAATAAATCTTTCTTTTATTTCAGGTTTTAAACGCTCATCAGATAGTTTATCTCTTAGATAAGCTAAAAGCACTCTTTTATTCTCTATCGTTTTTGAGTTTATTAACTTAACTGCAAAGTAAGCTAGTGTTGCTGGTATTCCGGTAATTGCAGCAAATTTAATACCAACAGTAGATTTATTTTTTATACGTTTTATTTTTTGAACTGTGCCCACCTGTGGTTGTTTAGCAGTTTCTAGGTTTTTCGCACCAACTTCTGTTGAAAACAAAAAACTAAGAAATGCCATTGCAGCAGCAGTAGCTCTAATTACAAAATTCGAACCTCCGACAAACTCTTTTAATTCATTATCAGAAAGTTGTAATTTTGCATTGTTGTAATTTTTTTCGGCTTCTCTCATGAAATTTTCTAAATTTTCTCTATTTTTCACTGTGATCTCCTTCGATGCACCGCCCACGGAGGGTGATAAAAAATAAGCTTCAACTATTTCATGGCATGGTTCAAATTTTGTTTAAAGTTCGAAAAATTGTGCAAAAATAAATTATAAAATATAATAACACATACTCAATTAAAAGTCAATAGTCTAGCAAAGAAAAAACGCAATGAATACTTTACGTATTCTGAATATTTTTGACAAAATTTTGAAAAAAATTATTGAAAATTAGGAATTTTGATCTTTTTGAAGACAGATTCTAAGTCTATTGACTGCAAAATTAACAATATGATATCATCCCGGTTCGTGTCGAGTAGTTAGTATTTAAAATTAGCGAGAAGTGATTTAATGAGTTCAAAAGATAACTTGGTTATAGTAGAGTCGCCCGCGAAGGCGAAAACAATTAAAAAATATTTGGGAGGTAGTTATGATGTGATCGCTTCAGTCGGGCACGTTCGTGATTTGCCGCTCAAAAGACTTGGGGTCGACGTAAAAAATAATTTTGAGCCGACTTATTCTATAATTAAAGATAAAAAAGATTTTGTTAAAGAAATTAAAGAAAAAGCGTTAAAATTTAAAAAAGTTATTCTTGCAACGGATCCAGATCGCGAGGGCGAGGCCATTTCTTGGCATTTAGCGCATATTTTAAAGTTGGATTCTGAAGAAAAAAATCGAGTTACTTTTAACGAAATAACAAAATCCGGAATTAAAGCCGGGATTTCTTCGCCGCGCAAGATTGATTTTTCGCTTGTAGATGCCCAGCAAGCCCGGCGCGTTCTCGATAGATTGGTTGGATATAAACTTAGCCCGTTTTTGTGCCAAAAAATCCAAAAAGGGCTTTCAGCCGGAAGAGTTCAGTCCGTGGCGTTAAAAATGATCGTTGATCGTGAAAATGAAATACGCGCGTTTGTTCCGCAAGAATATTGGACCATTACCGCCACTCTTTTGCCAAAACCTAAAGAA
The DNA here is from genome assembly GCA_031265995.1 of Oscillospiraceae bacterium. Taxonomy (GTDB): domain Bacteria; phylum Bacillota; class Clostridia; order Oscillospirales; family Acutalibacteraceae; genus Improbicoccus. The sequence goes on along the minus strand of JAISBW010000007.1, from coordinate 10,486 downwards.
AAGGTTTTTTTAGCGCGGTTTTGGGGAGATAAGAACGGGGAAATGAAACTTTTGAACGAAGCCCAAACTAAGGAAATTTTATTAAAAGTTGAAAATTCTGAATATAAAGTCATAAAGTTAAAAAAAGGAAAAAGAAATAAAAGCCCTGCTCCGCCGTTTATCACGTCAACTTTACAGCAAGACGCTTCACGTAAACTTGGCTTTACTTCAAAACGCATTATGAAATCCGCGCAAGAACTTTACGAAGGTGTCGACATCAAAAATCATGGCGCCGTCGGACTTATAACGTACGTGCGCACCGATTCGCTTAGGCTATCTGAGGAATCAATTGAAGAAGCAGAAAAATTGATTGCTGAAAAATGGGGAAAGAGATATTTGCCTCCGTCAAAGCGCAAGTTCAAATCTAAGTCTAATTCACAAGATGCTCATGAAGCGATTCGGCCGACGAATCCTGGTTTTTTCCCTGAAAACATAAAAGAAAGTTTAACTCCGGATCAATTTAAAATTTATAATTTGATCTGGCGAAGATTTATGGCTAGTCAAATGGCAAATTGCATCCAAGATACGGTTAGAGCGGAAATTGAGGCTTCGGGTTATATTTTTAAAGCTTCGGGAATTTCTGTAGCATTTGATGGGTTTACGATTATTTATACCGAAACAAAGGATGAGAAAGAGGAAAAAGAAAAAATGCTTCCTGAACTTTCCGAAGGGACTGAGTGTCAACTCAAGAAAATTGACCCAGAACAGCACTTTACGGAGCCTCCTCCTCGTTTTACCGAAGCTTCTTTGATAAAATCTATAGAAGAAAACGGAGTCGGCAGACCCTCGACGTATTCTTCTATAATTTCTGTTCTCATTTATCGCGAATATATTATAAAAGAAAGTAAAATTTTCAAACCAACGGAGTTAGGCGAAGTCGTCGCTAATTTAATAAAAAAATATTTTCCTTATATTGTAAATGTAAAATTTACTGCTTCAATGGAAACTCAACTTGATGAAATAGAGCGAGGTCAAGTTGAATGGCGCGAGTTTTTGCGAGGTTTTTATGGAAATTTTGAAAAAACACTTGAAATTGCAAAAGAAAAAACAAAAGATTTAAAAATAAGTCTCAAAGAAAATGAAACCGATATAGTCTGTGAGAAATGTGGAAGACAAATGGTTGTAAAACGCGGAAGATACGGAAAATTTATCGCTTGCCCGGGATACCCGGAATGCCAAAATATAAAAAAATTTATTCAAAGTATTGGTATAAAATGCCCAAAATGTGATGGTGAAATTGTAAAACGTTCAGCAAAAAAAGGCAATTTTTTCTATGGATGCTCGAATTTTCCAAATTGCGATTTCATATCATCATACCCTCCCGCATGGGAAAATTGTTTAAAGTGCGGAAAACCGATGTTTAAGAAAAAAGATAAGGTTTTTTGTATCGAATGTAGCAATCAAGCAAATTCATAAAATATAGAACCTGTGTTCAAAAGGATCAAAATACCAAATTTTCAATAATTTTTTTCAAAATTTTGTCAAAAATGCTAAGAATACATAAAGTATTCGTTGCGCTTTCTCTCTCATTTTAAAGAAAAATTCTTCAAAAATTTGGAATTCGCCCTTTTGAATACAGGTTCTAAAGTTATATCATAAAAAATTATATCGTAAAAACATTTTTTTTAGTTGATTTGATAAGGTGATGTTTTGTTATGTTGTGTTTTTCTTGAACTTTAGATATAATCGGAGTTCGGGATCCTAGTTCGGGTTTATTAGTGTGTTATTTTGTAGGGGGTGGTGTTCCTGTCCATTAATGTGTTGGTTTGGATTTTTGCATTTTTAATTTTTAATTTAATTGTTTTAGCTCATGAGTTTGGTCATTACATTACCGCAAAAAAATTTGGTGTAAAAGTCAATGAATTTGCCCTTGGAATGGGTCCAAAATTATTTAAAATTGTTCGAGAAAATACGGTGTATTCCATGCGGTGTTTCCCGATAGGTGGTTTTTGCGAACTTGAAGGAGAAGAAAACGATTCTGAATCAGAAAATTCATTTGGAAAAATTTCTGTTTGGAAGAGAATGATAGTCATGGCTGCCGGAGCATTTATGAATATTGTCGTCGGTTTGATTTTTTCCATCATTTGCACGGTTTCCAGACAGGGCATCCCAACTACAGTTGTTTCGGGTTTTTCCGATTCGGCAGTTTCTGTGCGCACGGGTTTGAAAGTTAATGATGAAATTATTTCAATAAATAATTTTAAGACTCATACTGATCAAGATGTTTTATTTGCGGCAGGAACGGCTTATGACGGCAATTTGGATGTGGAAATTATTAGAAATGAAAAACGTATGATAATTAAAGGGGTAAAATTAAATTTAATTCAACATAACAATCGAAAGGTGTGCGAAATAGATTTTTCATTATTTGGAGTAAAGAAGAATTTTGTTAATGTAATAAATTATTCAGTTATGAATATTGTTTCGTTTGTTCGTCTTACGTGGAAAAGTATAGTATGGTTAATAAAAGGCAAGGTGTCACTTAGAGACATGGCTGGTCCCATAGGAATTGCATCGCAAATTGGTTCAATTACAAGCAAAGGGTTAGAAAAAGGGTTTGCCGATGCAATTTTAGGCGTTGTCTCTTTTATGGTAATGTTCACTATAAGTATAGGTATTTTCAATCTTTTGCCGTTTCCAGCACTTGACGGCGGTAGGATTTTGATGCTTACGCCCGAGCTAATAAGCGGTAAACCTCTTGGCAAAAAAATTGAATATATAATTAATATTGTTGGTTTTTGCCTTTTGATTTTGTTGATGATTTTTGCAGCTTATAACGACATACTAAGGATAATAAAAAACGCATTTTATGGTCCGGATGAGATTTAAAAAACCTATTCTCACAGACTCAGAATGCCGGTTTTAAAGAAAGTTTTGAATAATTTTTATTAAAAATTATGTCACTTAGCTGATATCAGGTGTGGGTTTGAGAAGAAAATTAGCAAGTTTATTTGAAAATGGCGTTTTATAGTTTATAAGAAAAGGTTCTAGATATATTTATAATTTATTTTTAGATTAAAAATCCTCCGTTAGGACTTATGATTTGCCCTGTAATAAAATTAGAAGGTGAAGACGCAAGAAACCTAATAATCTTAGCGACATCAGATGCTGTTCCGATTCGTTTTAAAGGGGTTTGTTCCGTTAGTTCATTAAAGATTTCGTCGCTAATGTTTTTGTTCATATCTGTGTTTATAATGCCCGGGGCAACACAATTAACTCTAATTCCGGAAGGTCCGAGTTCTTTTGCTAAAGCTTTTGTGAGACCTATTATTGCCGCCTTAGAAGCAGAGTAGTGGACTTCTGTTGAAGCCCCGCAAATTCCCCAAATTGAAGAAATATTTATGATTTTACCATGTTTTCTTGGGATCATTCGTTTTACTGCCGAAGCACAGCAATTAATCGCTCCTCCGACATTAGTATCAAATAGTTTTTGCCATTCTTCTTTTGTGACGTCTTGAAATACTTTCTGCAGACATATTCCTGCGTTATTAACTAAAACATCAATCTCACCAAATTTTTCCGCGTTTTCAATTAAATATTCCGCCTCTTCCGGAATAGAAATATCCGCCTGTATAGGTAAAGCTTCCCCACCGTTTGAAATTATTTCTTCGGCAAGTTCTTCGGCTAAATCTCTATTTTTTTTATAATTTATTAAAATTTTAAAACCTTCAGAAGCGAGTTCTTTCGCGGTTTCTCGCCCTATTCCACGTGAGGCGCCCGTTATTACAGCTGTATTTGTCATATTAAAGCCTTAGAGCCTGTATAATATCTTCGAAATAGCACAATTTTAATTAAAATTTTAAAATTTTGCATTGCTCGTTAGTTAAATACGCAAGTATTCGCCTTCCTCGTACTTTAAATTTTAAAAATCTACCACAAAATCTGTACTACTTAGAGATATTAGACAGACTCTTATAAAATATTATTCTAAAATTATATAAATTTTACAATAAAATTTTTAAAATTTAAAACAAAAAATATTTAATTTAAATAACAGTCATTATAGTTGAGTTTTTCTGCATATACAAAGCTCGAGTGCTTCGAAATCTTTTAAAGCACATTCCAAACTAAATTTTCGTTGAATACGATTTACAAATTTTTCGTTGCCAAAATTTTTTTCTAAAAATTCAAGAAAATTTTCATCGTTATTATTAATATTAACTCTCTGGCTTTCAGAAGAACTTGAAGTTATCGTTGCTATACCATTTTTGTCAACACTCACGGCACAAATAGTAGTGTAAAAAGACTCCTGAATAAGAGATTCCTCAGCTGGACCTTGAAAACTTAAAACAAGGCAGCTATTCGGACAACTTCCATCAAGAACATCAATCAATCCTCTTACATCTTTTAAAGTAAGCCGCTCTCTTAAAATTCTCAGAGACTCGTTCTTACATATTCTGCTTATACCAATTACCTTCCGTCTCTCAAAAAAAATTCTTTGATTTTCAATTCCTATTCTATTGTATAATTTTTCGCCCGGATTAATCTCTGGACCATCCCATTGAAAATGCTTAATTATTTCACTTGGTGTTTCTGCTATCAACGTATAATCTTCGCTTCCCTCTTCACGCAAACATCTCAGTACTTGTTTCAATTTTTCGATTTTATTTTTAAATTTCTTTTTAGCAATAGCAGACGGCGTAAAACACGGTGTCAACGCAATAGCGCCGCCCATCATTGCGGCTAAAACAGCAAATTTTCCTATGTTTTTCTTTAATTGGAATAATTTTATCTTTTCATCTTCTTTATTTTCATCTACTGTAATAGTTAAATTACCGTTAATTTCCTGTTGCATCGTCGACTTCTCTTTGTTTTCACTAAAGACGAACCCGCTAAACATCTGACTAACCAGCACTAATGTTGCCAACTGAATTTTATGTTTTCTTCTCATTTTTGTTCCCCCATTTCGTGCACATCTCCATATTTTAATTGTAGCATCATATAAAAAAAATATCAATGATGTACATGAAATAGGCCATGACAAACACACGAAAAGTGTCAAAATTTTGATTTTACTGATTTTAAAGAAATGAAAAATTTAAATTTGAACAAATATTAGTCAATTTATGAAACATTTTGGTATATTTTTTTCATGAGTTTGTCACGAAGTTTTAGGGCGGGTCTACTGTACTGCGTTGGTCAATAGTGTTATAATAGAGGGAAGATCTTTGTATTTTTTAAAATTTAATTTTATGGAATTTTAAGTTATGAATGAAAAAGTAATGATAGCACTCAGAAAAATTATTTCGGATGAAAATTTACAAGAAGAAATCTTTGGCAGCTATAATCAAAGCATTGATAGGCTTTTCGAGTTGTGTCTAAAATATTCAGACGAAGATTTCACAAAAGAAGAATTCAAGTTCGTCTTGTCTGAACTTTTTGTTTTAGCATTCGAAAATTCTGGTAATTTATCAAACATTTCGGAGTTTGATTTGCAAAATGTAGCCGGGGGAACAAATTTAAAGAAAGTCATAGCTATCCCACTTGTAGCGTTTTCTTTAATGGGGAAAGTTCCAACTAGGTTTGCTCCTAAAGCAGATGCTCTTATATTAAATAATATTGCAAGATTTTGGGGACATTTTGACAAACAAGAGAATATATCTTGGAGTAAATTTTGCTTTGTGTATTCCTTTGATTTATAAATTCTTCAAATGGTCATATAATCCTTTCACCGGGGATGTTATTAAACCATCGATAAATTGGTACAAGAAAACCTTTATTTACAACAAATTAAAGCTCGAAAAAGACCCTGTGAAATTCAGAGAATTGGCAGGAAAACTTTTAAATGAGAATGTTTTCGCTCAAGAAAAAGCTGTGGAGAAGATTATCGATATCATTAGTGGATATATAGACGTGTGGAAAGTAAGCGATGACACAGGGGAGCTCTGTACTTCTGCGTGTGTAATTACGTGTATTGGAGATTCTGGCACTGGCAAAACGCTTACTGCCCGATGGCTTTCAAGACTTCTTTTTGATGAAGATATGCAACCGTTTCAATATGTTACTTCTACGTCAGTCGAGGCTCCTGCCGTGCCTTTGAATGTGCCAAAGGTAACTGTGAATTTTAATCAGTTTGGTACGAAACAAAATGATGACTCTGACTCGTCAAATAAAACAAAAGAACTTTCTCCCGCTGACAAATTATTTAATGAAAAATCAGAACTTGTTCACCAATTGAGTAAAAACAATAAAATCATTGTTGTCATAGACGAGATAGATAAAATTCATAAGAACGACCCACAGGATACCATCTTAGAACGTCTGCGTGATGCAAAAGACACCGGTAAATTAAGGGTACGACTTTCAAACGAAGAATATATGGATATTGATGTTTCGAGAACTGTCTTTATTTGCATCAGTAACGAATTTCGTGAATGTTGGGGATTACCTAAAGAAGACCTCACACCTGAAGAGGCTGCTGCTAGAACGATTGTTGTGAGAGATAGATCTCTTGTTAATCGTTTTTATGTTGTCGAATTTAAAAATTTCAAAAAATATGATTATATGGGTGTTTTACCGCTTTTATTAGCACCAATACGAGAATCTTATGCTCGAATTTATAATATGGACATTAAATTTTCAAAAGATTTTTTTGAGGCCGTGGGACAAGCTGCAGAAGATAAAAATAAAGGTATTAGAGGATTAAACGATTTCGTAATGTTGATAAGAGGTGTACTGGTTCGTTGCCGCTCCGAAAATAAAATTTCGGAAAACAGAAATCCAAAAGAAGCAAAAGAAAGAGCTATGCATGAAGTTATTGTTAAATACAACAAATCAAAAGACATATTTAGCGTCAAAGCTCAAAAAAACAAAAGCTAAAAACTAGAACCTGCATTCAAAAGGGTAAATTCCAGATTAATGCAGACTTGAATTAAAAGAAGAAATCTCGGCAAAATCCTTCGATTTCAAAGAGGCTCCGCCAACAAGGATTCCATCAATTTTTGGAATATTTAGTATTCTAACATAATTTTTTAAATTTACCGAACCACCATAAAGAATTTTTGTGTTAAAAAAACCCATTTTTTTGCAAATATCCCTTATAAATTTAACTTTTAAATAAATATTTTCACAACTTGCGCTTTTATTCGAACCAATTGCCCATAGCGGTTCGTAGGCGATGCAGATTTTTTCATCAGTATTAATATCTTTTAGTGAAGTTTTTATTTGAAATTCAATTTCTTTCTCAGCTCTGTTATTTTCTGATTCGCCTGTGCACAAAATTACCTCAAGATTATAGCAAATTGCCATCTTCAATTTTTGATTTACCATGTCACAAGTTTCACCCATGGCTTTTCTTTCTCCGTGACCTAAAATTACCCCGTTAACACCAATCGAAGAAAGCATAGAGGCTGAAACCTCTCCGGTAAAAGCTCCCGAAGCAAACTGATGACAGTTTTGGGCGAAAACCTTTATATTCTTTTTTCTTGCAAATTTAATAACTTTTTGAAGAAAAACAAATGAGGGAGCAATTATTATTTTATTATGTTTATTTTCTCCAACTAAAGATACAAATTCATCTAAAAATTGATTTACCTCCAAGATTGTTTTATTCATTTTCCAATTAGCTGCTATTATCATTTTTCTCCTTCTGAAAACCAAATTTAAAATTCGATAATGCTCACATAAAAAAATACTTTAAAATATGATAAGTAATAGTATTTTATCGCTTAGGTGAGAAAATTTGAATAAAAACAAAATTTTTACATACATTTTAATATTTTTTATTTTGGCAATTTCTATTGTATTTTGTTTCTGTTTACGAAAAAAAAATGAAAACAAATTAACTAAAAAAATAAAAATATCAGAGCCTACAAGATCTGTTTTTTATGCTCCACAGTATGTTGCCCTAGAACTTGGATTTTTAGAAGAAGAAGGAATTAAAGCCGAGATTATAACCGCAAACGGTTCAAATAAGGTTATGACCGCGGTACTTTCAGGTCAATCAGACATAGGTCTTTCGGGGCTTGAAACGGTAATTTTTGTCGCTAAAGAAAACAAAAACGATTTCCCGCTTTTGTTCGCTAAACTGACTAAAAAGGATGGAAGCTTCTTAATCGGTAGGGAAAAATCCGAATGGAAAGATTTAAAAGGAAAATCAATAATTGCCGGAAGAATAGGTTCAATGCCAGAAATGTGCTTGGAATACGTTCTTAGGCAAAAGTGTATTTTACAAAATGTAAAACTTTTAAACAACATACAATTTGACCTAATGCCCGCGGCGTTTTTGCAAGGGATAGGCGATTATATCACTCTTTTCGAGCCTCTTGCATCTGAATTTGAGCAAAAAGGTTTTTATATCATATCGTCTATCGGAAAAGAATTAGAGGAAATTCCTTACACATGTTATTGCGCTTCTAGAAATTACATAAAAAATAACTTTGATTTAATCGAAAAATTTGTAAAATCGGTATATAGATCACAAATCTGGGTTAAAAATCATAGTTCAGAGGAAATTTCTAATGCTATAAAAAAATATTTTCCCGACACAAATAGCGAACTGTTGGCAAAAACAATTGAAAATTATAAAAAATTGGATGTTTGGTCCGAAAATCCCGCCATAAATAAGTTTGAGTATGATACTGCCCAAAAAATTGTGTTACAAGCAGGACAAATCGATGAAGAGACAGAATTTGAAAAAATTTACATTAACGATTTTGCCGCAAAATATTCATAAAATATTAAATAAAGAGGTAAACAAAAGTGAAGCGTTATATTGCGGAATTAAAAAATTTATCCTTGAGATACCATACAAAATCGGGTGAAACACTTGCCGTTGATGACATTTCATTTAAAATTTATGAAAATGAGTTTTTGAGTTTGATTGGCCCAAGTGGATGTGGAAAGAGCACTGTTCTTTCGCTTATTTCGGGCATAATCAAACCCTCGGATGGAGAAATTTATTTTAATGATAAATTTAGTTCAGAAGAAAATTTAATAGGCTATATGCTTCAAAAAGACTGCCTTTTTGAATGGAGAAATATTGAGCAAAATGTTTTGCTCGGGCTTGAAATCAATAAAAAATTAAACGATAAAACGAGAACTAATGCTTTAAATCTTTTAGAAAAATATGGGTTAGGAAGTTTTTTAAATCATTATCCTAGCCAACTTTCCGGTGGAATGCGCCAAAAAGCGGCACTTGTAAGAACTCTGGCATTCGGGCCCAAACTACTACTTCTCGATGAACCTTTTTCCGCTCTTGATTATCAAACAAGAACGATTATTTCAAATGAAATTAAAAAAATTATCGAAAAAGAAAACAAAACCGCGGTTCTAGTTACTCATGATATATCTGAAGCAATTTCACTTTCTGACAGAATTTTAATTTTTTCAAGCCGTCCCGGAAAAATAGAAAAAGAATTAAAAATAAATTTTGGTGAAAAAAAATATTCGGCTCTTGAAAAACGAAAAAATTCAAAATTTAACAAATATTTTGAAATCGTTTGGGATAAAATGCCAAAAATTATAAATTAAAGTGATGCATTATGGAAAATAAATTAAAATGTTCAAAAGAACATTTGCTATTTTTGAGAAAACAAAAAATAAAATCTATATCTATTTGGTTATCAAGATTCGGAATACTTATATTTTTTCTCTTTTTTTGGGAAATTGCCGTAAAATTTAATTGGGCAGACGGTTTTTTGATAAGTAGTCCTTGCAGAATCATAAAAACTCTTGTAACGCTTTATTCTAGTGGCCAACTTTTAAGTAATGTTTGGTATACAGTGGCAGAAACCATTTCAGGATTTATTTTGGGAACTTTTTTTGGAATAGTTTTTGCAATTTTAATATGGTGGCATGATTCACTTTCAAAAATTTTAGATCCCTATCTTGTAATTTTGAATGCAATTCCTAAAGTAGCGTTTGGCCCAATCATAATAGCTTGGGCAGGTGCAGGTATAAAATCGATAATGGTAATGTCTATGCTTATGTCCGTTGTAATTTCAACTATAAATATGCTTTCATCTTTTAAGAAAACGGAAAAAGAAAAAGTTTTTTTAATGAAAACTTTTAAAGCAGGAAAATTCCAAATTCTTTGTAAACTAATATTTCCTTCAAATATTCATAATATAATTACAGTTTTGAAAATTAATGTGGGTATGTCGTTAATAGGGGTCATTACCGGAGAATTTTTAGTCTCGAACAAAGGTATAGGATATTTCATAATCTATGGATCTCAAGTTTTTAAACTCGATCTGGTTATGGCTGGAATTTTTATACTTTCAATACTAGCGTTTTTGATGTATTTTGGTATTTCGAAAATATTGCCTTTTGAAGGATAATAGTTAGAACCTGTATTCAAAATGATCAAAATACCTAATTTTAAATATTTTTTTTCAAAATTTTGTCAAAAATTCTCAGAATACATAAAGTATTCATTGCGCTTTTTTATCATTGCTGAAGAAAAATTCTTCAAAAATTTGGAATTTGCCCTTTTGAATACAGGTTC
>JAISBW010000012.1 GCA_031265995.1 Oscillospiraceae bacterium | reverse complement strand
TATTTAGCTGCTAAAAACTTACGAGACCACCACTATTCGGATACAGCACCTCATGAGGAAGATGTCTTGCTAAGACCGGGATCGAGCGCGTCGCCGTCAACATCAGAATTTGGCGCTTTAAGTCGAACAAGAGGTTTTGCGCCGCCATTGGAGGTAGAATCGGATCTTCAAATTTCTTTAATTTCTTTAAATTCATTATTTAATAATTTTGTTAATATTGTGTGTAGTGGTTTTATTTCGAAATTTGAAGAATTTGAAAAATTTTGCGAATCACCTTTTCTTAAATTAAGTTTTTTTGTTTCTTTTCTTGAAAAAGATGGTTTCAATGTAGAAGCTTTTTGTGATGAAGTTTCTAAATTTAGAACATTTCTCAATGAGCATCATGCCGAGGCTAGAATAAATAATTTTCAAGAATATTTGAATTTTCAAGAATATTTAGAAAAAAAAGTTTGTCCCCTTTCGTCTTCCGCGTATAAAACTTTTGTCGTTGAACTTGCTTTTTTTACAAAATTAATTGAAGAATTAGCAAAATTTTATTCTGAAAGTATAGAAATTTTTGCACAAGCATGTAAAGCGTGTCTTGGTTTGAGATCTAAGAAAATTTCTGAATTTGAATTAAAACAAAAATTAGGTTTTGCCAGAGAACATCTAAGAAAATTGGACAAAATAGTAGCAGAGTCAAATAATTCTTTGGAAAAACAATGTTCAAAGTTGCGTCTTCCTGATACAGTAAAAGAAGTAGAAGTGATAAAACTTATGTTAGCTCAGATACAGTGTGTAAAAGAAAAAATTCAAGAATTTGAATCTGAGATTAATGAAATGATTCTTGAAAATGAAGAAACTAAAGCGAATATTAGTAAATTAGTTTCTGAAATAGTTAACGAAATAGAAACAATAACAAGAGAAGTTTTAACAAAATTGAGATGTATAAGAGAAGAAGCGATAATTAAAAGCCGGAGAAAGATTGATGAAATTAAACAACGAAGTAAAGGTGCTAGAATAGAAATCGCTTCGTTAACTAGTAGAATTTTGGAGGAGTCAATTTCATTTTTAGAATGCGATTTAGGATTTGAAAACGTGGAGATGCATCCAATCCCGTCAGATCCAATGAGCATAAATTTTATTGGAAAAGTCGAGGAGATGAAAAAACAAAGAAATTTAATAGGCGAAAAAAAATTGGAATTTAATCCAAAACCAGAAGAACGTTGTGATGTATATTCCGAAATAGAAGAAAAATTTAAAGCCTATTATTCTGAGGTCGAAGGAATAAAAAGAGAAAAGTTAACTTTTTTATTTGTCAAACTATTTTTTCTCGAAAAAAGAAAAATTTTAGATGACGCAGAAAGGGACATAGAAATTGCCTTTCGCCATAGTGGAGAAGAAATACAAAAAATCAAGGAGGAAATACTCGAATCAGAAAAAACGGTAACAAAACTTTATGAAGAAGAACGCAAAAAGATTGATGAATTGTTATCGGATTTTGATTCATTTTCTCAAGTAGTGGCGTGGGTGTCTGTTGGCATTCATGCAAATACGTGGTCAAAAAATGTTAAAAAATTTCTTGAAGAAAACAAAGCCGAGGCTGAAATTGAAGCTAGATCTGGGAGGATTTCGGATAAAGTCCTTAAACTTTTATTTGAAGCGTCAAACTGTCTTCTAGATGGATTTTCGTGCAGTTTTTGTTTTGGAGATTTAGAAAGTTCAAAAAGATCGTTTTCGGAAGCTCTAGAACATTTAAAAAAAATTCAAGAAAGATTAAAAAATTTTAAATCAGGAGAACCTGGATCACATTTAGAAGAATTCGAAAGATTACGTTTAGAATTTCTCGAAAGATTTACACCGAGAAAGTTTGAATCGGATTTAGAAAAATTTGAAAAAATGCCAAGAATATTCACACGAGATCCGAGAGTTGTTCGGATGAAACAAGAATTTGACAATAAAATTGAAGAATTGAAGGATTTTATAACCCAATTCTAATCTGTCTTCTCTCCGAGATGGATAAAATTCCATATAAAGTAATTGAGCACTTTTGTTTTTGGGTGAAAATAATTTAAGAATCTGTATTCAAAAGGGCAAATTCCAAATTTTTGAAGAATTTTTCTTCAGTAATGATAAAAAAGCGCAATGAATACTTTATGTATTCTGAGCATTTTTGACAAAATTTTGAAAAAAATTATTGAAAATTGGGTATTTTGATCCTTTTGAATATAAGTTCTTAGTGTATCTTTACTCTACACCTTTTCGGAGGTTTACATTGAATTAGGGGAAGGCTCGTCATTCTTTTGCTAATCTTACTACTTCTCTTAATTGTGTTTTTAATGGTATTATGCTATGTTCTCTCGCTGCTATTGCATCTCCTACTGCTTTTCGTTTTTGGTAAATTAAATCCATTTTGCTACCTATACATCTATTTTTTTCTTCTAATTTTTCTCTTGCTTCTTCTAGCGTTGCTTTAGTTGATGCTTCTGCTAATATTGCTACCCCTTCTATTACCAATTTCGTTAATTCTTCACCTAATTCTCTAAATTCTCTTACTGCTATTATTGCTTCTTCTGCTTTTTTTATTGCTGTTACTGTTATGTGTTCCTCCATTCTGCTTTTTCTATTCCCGTTTGATTCTGCTATTTCTGCTACTTTTGTTATTAATGTTTTTCTTACTATCGCTTCTTTCTCTAATGCTATTGTTTCTTCTAATCCTTGTTTTATTTTTATTACATTTGGTTTATAATATTCTTCTATATCTAATTTTAATCTTCTTAATTCTTCTTCTGCCTTTCTCGCTTCCTCTGCTAACCTTGCTTCTTCTGCCTTTCTCGCTTCCTCTGCTCTTCTTGTTTTCTCCGATCTTACTTTTATTTCTTTTAATTCTTTTTCTAATGGTCTTGCTTCAAAATCTCTATTTGTTATTGCACTTCTTGCATCTTTTCGTTTTTGATCAATTAATTTTTTTTTGGTCTCTACATCTCTTATTTTCTGTATTGCTATTTTTACCGTATATAGTGTTGATACTTCTGCTATTGCTAACGCTTCTTTTACTGCTCTTATTAATTCTTCTAATCCTTCTCTTAATTCTTTTGATGCTGTTATTGCTTTTTCTGCTCTTTCTATTACTACTGCTATTATATGTCCTCCCATTCCTCTTGATGTTGCTATTTCTCCTGCTTCTGTTATCAATGTTTTTCTTGCTATCGTTTCTTTTTCTAATGTTTTTACTATTTCTAATTCTCTTTCTGTTTCTCTTACCAATAATTCCATTTTTTCTACTTCTGATTTTATTCTTCTTAATTCTTTTTCTGCTCTTTCTCTTTTCCTTTCTATTCTTGCTTCCTCTGCTAATCTTGCTCTTTCTCTTGCCTCTTCTGCCTTTCTTACTTCCTCTGCTAACCTTGCTTCTTCTGCCTTTCTCGCTTCTTCTGTTAACCTTGCTTCTTCTGCTAATCTTGATTCCTCTGCCTTTCTTACTTCCTCTGCTAACCTTGCTTCTTCTGCTAATCTTGATTCCTCTGCCAACCTTGCTTCTTCTGCTAATTTTGATTTTTCTTCTTCAGTTTCAGCAAAAAACGAATTTAAAGTCAAAAATATCGAATTTTCACCAGCATCTCCGCTCAATCTTTGGTAAATCTTCCAAAGATTTTTATAAAATTCTATATGTTCTTCGGGTATACGACGTGTTTTTTTAAATGCCTCAATATGCGGCCTGAACTGCTCCGTTATTCTGAAAAATTCCTCTCTTCTTAAATTTCTACGTCCTAATTCGTGTTTGTAACGCCGAATTAAAAACCTTTCTGTTTGTGTAAAATTAAAATAAAGTACATCAGACAAAACTACAGCTAAGCTGACTGGAGCAATTATTTTAAGATAATTTGATAATTTATTTCTCTGTTTAATTTGTGAACTTTTGATAAATTGGTCTTGTTTGATGTTTAAAGACTTCACTTCGAATATATCGCCCAATAACATCGCTAACATGGTTATCATTGCAAAATTTTTATTAAATTTATTTTTATTCTTTTTTCCCATTCTTTACCTACATTTCAAACACAAAATAATAACTACACCACAGATTAATTTTACACTATCCATATGTTTTTTACAAATTAATAAGTATGTAGTTGACCAACTTTTAATTTCTGTGCTATAATCCAACTGCGTTTGATTGTTCTTAAAGTTAACAAGGAGAAATCGATGCCTACAGCTAATCAATTAGTAAGAAAAGGGAGAAAATCTTACAGCAAGAAACCAAAATCAGCGGCGCTCTTGCGTGGATGGAATTCGAAAAAGCATTCCGCCACAGATGATAATTCTCCGCTTAAGAGAGGAGTTTGCACAGCTGTCAAAACAACTACTCCAAAAAAGCCAAATTCGGCGTTACGGAAAATTGCAAGAGTAAGACTTTCTAATGGCATAGAGGTTACAGCCTATATTCCTGGGATTGGGCACAATTTACAGGAGCACAGTGTGGTTTTGATTCGCGGGGGACGTGTTAAAGATTTGCCTGGAGTCCGCTATCATATAGTACGCGGAGCGCTCGATACGCAAGGTGTGTCTAAACGTATGAAGGCTCGTTCTAAATATGGGACAAAAAAACCCAAATCAGGCGCTTCGGCGAAAGCGGAAGCAAAATCTAAGAAGTAATTTTATTAATGCCAATATTTTATTTCATCGAGGTGGGATGTCATGCCAAGAAAAGGCGCAGTTTCCAGACGTGATGTGCTTTCGGATCCGATTTACAATTCAAAATTGATTACGAGACTTATAAACGTCATTATGTTCGATGGTAAAAAGAGTACGGCGCAATCGATAGTTTATGCCGCTCTTGACAAAGTTCGTGAGAAAATAAACCGTGATCCACTTGAAATTTTTGAAAAAGCGATGGAGAACGCTAGCCCAAGTCTTGAGGTAAAAGCCAGACGTGTTGGTGGGGCTACCTATCAAGTTCCCATGGAAGTTCGTGCTGAACGGCGCCGCGCTTTGGGATTAAGATGGATTGTTAAATATGCTCGGGAACGCTCGGAACGTACGATGGTCGATCGACTTGCGGGTGAAATCTCAGATGCTTTCAGCAATAGCGGCGCGGCCGTAAAAAAACGCGATGATACCCATAAAATGGCTGAGGCAAATAAGGCTTTTGCTCATTACAGATGGTAATTTCAAGTCTAAATTATAAATTAGGTTTGATTCGAAAGTTATGTTGATTACTTTGAAATTTTCAAAATATTTAATGAATTTTTGAATTATTTGGTTTATTTTATTTTTCAAATTGTTGAAAACGTCCCCAAAATCTCATTTTTTTGTTGAAAAGATGTTGAAAATGAGGAAAACTCACTGTAAATGGACATTTGCAAGGCTGTTTTTCAGAAATTGTTGGGAGTAAGTATGAATGAAGTAAAATTTGTTAAAACTTATGAAGATGCAATTATTCCAAAAAAATCAACTCAAGGTTCTTGCGGATGGGATTTGTATGCGCGTCTTGAGAATGAGGTTTCGATATCTAAAGGAAATCTATTGAACATTTCTTGTGGGATAGCAGTTGAACTTCCTAGTGAAAAATATGCGGCGCTTGTTTTTTCAAGAAGTGGATTGGGGTTTAAATATGGAATCTGTCTTGCTAATTCTGTTGGGGTTATTGATAGCGACTATCGAGGCGAGATACGTGTCGCTCTTTGCCGAGTATCTGATGGCGAGCCTTACATAATTAGGAATAAGGATAGAATAGCGCAGATTATTATCATAAACATAGAAAATTTTGCATTTAAAGAAGTTAAAGATATTTCTGAAACTAAAAGAGGAATAGGCGGTTTTGGTTCTACCGGTAGATGATTTGCAAATAATAATAGACGTTTATCGAGGTTAAATTTAGTATTTGAATTACGATGCGGTTTTGAAAGCTTCGCATAAAGCTTTGGATATTTGCAAGGATAATTTTGAAAGAATAGAAGAAATTTGTTTAAAAAATTCTCAGAAAGTGCTTAAATCTTTTATTGAAAATAAAGTAAGCACGAATCATTTTTCTCGTTCTACTGGATATGGCTACTACAATACAGGAAAAGAAGTTTTAAATTCAGTTTTCGCTCAAGTTCTTGGCGCCGAACATGCGTTGGTAAGTGCTAATTTTGCAAGTGGGACGCACGCGATAGTTGTTACGCTTTCGGCAGTTCTGCGTCCTGGAGATTTGGTTATCTCAGTAACCGGAGAACCTTATGATACTTTAAATACCTTCATTTATGGGGAAAATTGCGGATCTCTTTCTGATTTTAATATTAATTTTGAAAAAATAAATGTTTTTGATGGATTTTTTAGTTTTGAATCCAAAATTTGGAAAGATTCTTTGCAAAAAAAACCAAAAGTAGTTTATATCCAGCGCTCGAGAGGCTATACTTTCAGAAAATCTATGAGTATTCAAGATATAGAGGATTTGGTAAAAAACGTAAGAAAAATATCACCCAAAAGCATTGTTATTGTTGATAATTGTTATGGAGAATTAGTTCAAACTCAAGAGCCTACTGAAATTGGGGCGGATTTAGTAGTTGGCTCGCTTATAAAAAACCTCGGCGGCGGGATCGCTTCATCAGGGGCGTATGTTGCTGGAAAAAAAGATCTTATTGAATTGTGTTGCCAACGCTTTATTTCGCCAGGAATCTCTCATACAGGAGCTTCTTATCTTAATCAAGAACTTTTTATGGGACTTTTTTATTCTCCAGCCGCGGTTAAAGAAGCTTTAAAGACTTCTGTTTTCGCTTCCGCATTATTTGAAATATTGGGGCTAGAGGTCTTGCCAAAATACAGTGAACTCCGCACTGATTTAGTTCAAATAATAAAATTAAAAAGTAAAAAAAATTTAATCTCGTTTTGTAAGGCAATTCAGTTTAATTCTCCGATTGATTCATTTTTAGAACCCTTACCTTGGGCAATGCCAGGATATAAAGATGAAATAATAATGGCTTCTGGGGGTTTTATATCAGGTTCATCTATTGAAATTTCCGCCGACGCTCCGCTGCGCGAACCATTTGCCGTATGGCTTCAAGGAGGCACTAATTTCTACATGTCAACTAAAGCAATTTTGGCAGCTGCGGAAGCAATAGAAATTTAGAACACATTCTCATAAAAACTATAAACGTCATTTTTCAGATAGATTCTGCTAGTTTTCTTTTCAAACTCTTTTCTTGACGTCATTCCGAGTGGCGCAATTTTTATAATAAATTTATTTCATCGGCGAAAACCTTTGCGGTGCTCAGGAATTTAAATTTAGGGATATCCTTTTCTATAGTGTCAAGTAAAATCACTTTTTCAAAAATATCGCTGGAAAGCCGTTCTACAGATTTTCCCGAAAGAACCGCATGAGACGCACAAACAAATATAGATTTACATCCCATTTCCTTTAAAACCACAGCCGCGCCCTCAATCGTTCCCGCTGTGTCTATCATGTCATCTAGTAAAATTACATTTTTATCTTTAACATCACCTATAACACCCATAACTTTTGATTCGTTGGCTCTAGAGCGCCTTTTTTCTATTACCGCAACATCACAATTTACTCTTTCGGCAAATTTTCTAACCCTAGCGACTGCACCCAAGTCAGGGGCTACCGCAACAAAAGTTTCTGGATTAAAATTTTTTTCTGTTTTTATGTAATCCGCAAGAATTTCCATTCCTGAAATATTTTTGACAGGAATATTAAAAAAACCTTGAATTTGCGCCGAATGAAAATCCATAGTCAAAACTTTATCGGCGCCAGCGCAAGTGATTAAATCCGCAGTAAGCTTTGCTGTAATCGGCTCTCCTTCATGAATTTTTCTATCCTGGCGAGCATAACCAAAATAAGGTATAACAGCAGTTATTTTAGAAGCAGATTCTCGTCTGAGCGCGTCTACTATAATTAAAAGTTCCATTAAATTGTCGTTTGCCGGAAAACAAGTAGACTGCACAACATAGCAATCATATCCATTTACTTTTTCAAATAAAGAAACCGAAGTCTCGCTATCACTAAACTTTTTTATATCAAGATTTCCTGGTTCGACACCAATACCTTCAGAAATTTTTAAGGCAAGTTTTGGAACCGAACTCCCTGCAAAAATTTTAACATCTAATCTTTTTACCATCAAATTTTCCTAACTAAAAATTAAAATTTAAAATCACAATTTAACAGAAACACCAAGTTCTTTGTTTAGTTTGTCTAAAAAAATATGTTCTGTATCTTCAATCTCCTTTGTGGTTAACGTTCTCGAGGAAAGTCTATAGCTTACCTCAAACAACAACGCGTGATTATCTTTTTCTTCACTGCCATATACATCCTTTATTTTGATATTTCTCACAAAATCAGCAGAATTTTTTATAACATCAGTTATTCTAGAAGCCGATACATCTTTTGGGCAATTTAAATT
The DNA here is from genome assembly GCA_031265995.1 of Oscillospiraceae bacterium. GTDB lineage: Bacteria > Bacillota > Clostridia > Oscillospirales > Acutalibacteraceae > Improbicoccus. Next base: position 78,154 of record JAISBW010000012.1, on the reverse strand, counting down.
ATACATTCGTAATATCAATGGAAATTTAGATTCAAATTTCAACTGTTTTTTATTTTCTTTAATAGATTCTATAAAAATTTCACAATAAAAAATATCATCTTTAATAAGTTTAACATTAGGCACGATTTCCGAGAAAATTTTCTTATTTATTTCACCAAAAAAACCCGAATACTTGCCTTCAACATTTATCTCAAAACCGTGGCAAATAGACGAAAACAATGCGGATTTTTCGTTATTCAAAAATAAAAACTCTCCCGGCAAAACAGAAAAATCCTGCCCGAACTCATTATATATAATATTAATTAAATCATTTAAATCATAAAAATCAAATTTTAAATCATCTTTAATTCCCCAACCCTTGTTAATTTTATTACCTGAAATTATAACGCCTAAAACATCTGTTTCTTTATATCCTGTATCATAATTTTGATCTCTTACATACGTTCTCCCAAGTTCAAAAAGGATCAAATCGTAATTTCCCATTGAGTAATTATAAGAAAGAGTTTGAAGAAGCGAAACAACAAGAGTCGGACGCATAAGAGAATAAGAACTCGAAATAGGATTTTGCAAGAATACATCACCATACGCTTTATCTTTAGGTAAAATTCCCAAAACCTCCATAGCGTTGCTCTGTATAAACGAATAAGTTATAACCTCATCAGCCCCAACACCAACCATTATGTTTCTAATGGTATCTAAAGCAGAATAAACTTCGTTTTTTCGATAAGCAGTGTCAGCCAGCAAGTTTGTTGGTTCTATCCTGTTGTATCCAAAACCTCTTGCAACTTCCTCAATTACGTCAATTTCGCTATCGATGTCAAGACGAAAATGAGGAGCAAGTACTTCTAAAGCATCGCCGCTATCGTTACAACATACAAATCCATATTTCGCAATATATTTCGTAATCTCGCTCTTGATTAAGTAAGTTCCCAAAACCAAATTAACTCTCGGCACACGAATTCTTATCTTATTTTCTTTAAACAAACCCTTACACTTATAGTCGAAAATTCCACAAATTTTTCCTCCACAAGTTTCAACGATTTTTTTAGCCAAAATCCTTGCGGCATCAAGTGAAGCTTTAGCGTTAACACCACGCTCAAATCTAAATGAAGCAGGAGTAGAAATTTTAGAACGCTTAGAGGCAACACGCACCGCTGTTTTTTCAAAAACCGCGGATTCTATCATAATTTTTTTTGAATCTTCGTCTACTTCTACTCGCTGTGAACCGATAATCCCAGCCATACAAATAACCCCAAGATTGTCTCTTATGGTGATATCCCCTACTTTAACCTCAAAACTTTTCCCTGTCAGAGTTAAAAAAACCTCCTCTTTTTTAGCTTTTTGAACAAAAATTTCGCCATTTGAAATTTTATCCAAATCATAAATATGCGTTGGCTGACCCATTTCAAGCATAACGTAGTTTGAAATATCTACGATCGCATTAATACTATTAACTCCAAAAATTTCCAGTCTTTTTTTTATAAAATTAGGAGTTTTGGCATGATTATCTATTCCTTCTATCATAATCGCTGAAAAACGTTCACAAGTACCTTCTTCTATTTTTACGCTCACGGGAAATTCAGAATTATTTGGCTTAGTATTATCAAATTCATAATAAGAACTAATATCGAATACTGATACGTCCGCAAACTCTTTAAATGATGTAATCTCTCTGGCAACTCCAATATGGCTTAATATATCAGGACGGTTTGCCTTTACCTCAATTGTTATAACTTGATCGCCGTTTATCTCCTCAACGGTTTTTACTTCAAACCCTTGCAAACATAATATATCAAGTATCGAATTCAAACTAGACTCTTCTCCTAATAAGCCCCTAACCCAATCTAAAGAAAATTTAAACATAAACTACCCCTTTTAATAACCTGCATAAAAATATCCAAATCTTAAAAAACTTGGTTGCTGTGAAATACTTACATCCAATTATTGTAATCAGACCTAAATCTAATTTTAAAGTTGTCTCCAAATACTCACATCGTTCTCATAAATTTTTCTTATTTCGTTCAAATCATAATAAAGAAGCGCAAGACGGTTAAGCCCTAAACCAAAAGCGAATCCGATATATCTTTCACTGTCTATACCGGCTTCTCTGAGAACTTTATAATGAACCATCCCAGAACCCAAAACAGTAATCCACCCCGCCCCTGAACAAGTTTGACAACCTTGTCCATCGCATTTTATGCACGACATATCAATTGCCGCGCTTGGCTCTGTATAAGGATAATACGAAGGTCTAAATCTTACGCCTATCTCCCTTCCGAATATTTCTCTTAAAAGTTTTATAAGAATTGATTTAAGATTCGCAAACGAAGCATTTTCAGAAATCACTAAACCTTCAACTTGATAAAACATCGGAGTATGCTGCGGATCTATATCATCAACCCGATAGACCGTTCCAGGAGAAATAATTTGAAAAGGCGGTTTTATAGATTCCATCGTACGTATTTGTACGCACGAAGTGTGAGATCTAAGTAAAACTTCGGGAGAAGAAATGTAAAAAGTATCTTGCATATCGCGAGCTGGATGATGAGGCGGCATGTTAAGTTTTTCGAAATTATAGCAATCAAGCTCAATTTCCGGTCCTTGAACCACTGAAAAACCCATATTTAAAAAAATCTTCTCCATTTTTTTATATAATTTTATCAACGGGTGAACCGAACCAAATTTTATTCCAGACCTTATTATACTCGGATCATGGCGGCGAGTTTCAGATTCTAATCCAAATTTCTCATAAGCCGAAGAAAACTCAAGTTGCATCGCATTCTTAAAATCGTTGATAATCTTTCCGTTTGTCTTTTTTTCGTTTAAATCAAAAAATTTAAGCTCAGAATACAAATCTTTCAAAAAAGATTTGAACAAAATTTCTAATTTTCTTAAATCTTTTTCGGACTTCAAAAGTTCAAACATTTTTAAAAATTCTTGCTTTTTTTCATCAGCTTTATTCGATAAATCTTTCAAGTTTATCACCTCTCCTTGGAATTTGCTCTTTTGAATACAGGTCCTAAAATCCGACGAGGATGATATAATCTTTTTATTGTTTTTGCAACCCTTATATTATTCTTATTCTTTTAATTTTAACAGTCTTGCCTTTGTTTTCCTCGATGAAAAATATCGCGCCTTCGATTTTGCAAGGGTCATGGTTTTCGTGTTCGTACTTTATTGGAATTTTCTCCTTCATTCGCTTAATAGAAATTTCGGGTTTTAAACCAAGAACAGAATTTGCCGCCCCTGTCATTCCAACATCTGTTATGTAGCCAGTACCGCGAGGCAAAATCTCTTCGTCGGAAGTCTGAACGTGTGTATGAGTACCAAAAATCACCGAAACTCTTCCGTCTGCATAAAACCCCAATGCACGCTTTTCTGAGGTAGCTTCTGCATGAAAATCAACAATTTTTATAATACAATCCGAAGTTTTTTTTAAAATTTCGTCAAGAGTTCTGAAAGGACAAGACACAGGCTCAAGATAGACGGTTCCAACCAAATTAATAACACAAAACTTAATATTATTAAACTTAAATTTTAAAAAACCTTTTCCTGGAGTACCTTCTGGATAATTAGCAGGTCTGACGATCCTAACGGATTTTTCCAAATAATTAAAAAAAGCACGCCTTTTGAAGGTGTGGTTGCCTCCGGTAATTACATCGACACCACAATTTAATAAATACTCAGAAGAAGCAGCGGTCATACCGTTGCCAGAGGAACTGTTTTCACCATTGGCAATAATTAAATCAATTTTTTCTTTCTCTCTAATTAAATTTAAGTTACTTTTTAGAAACTTGCACCCGAAATCCCCTATGACATCTCCGATGGCAAAAATTGTCAATAAATTTCCTTCTTTTCAAAACAAAGTATAAACTCATAAATTAAACTATTTCAAAACATAGACTTTAGAAAAATTTAAATACTATTTGGTGCGAGTGACGGGACTTGAACCCATACGTATAATACACACGCCCCTCAAACGTGCCTGTCTGCCTGTTCCAGCACACTCGCATAAATTATATCGTTTATAAAAAAACCAAAACACTGGCACCCCCGACAGGAATCGAACCTACAACTGAGTCTTAGGAGGACCCTGTTATGTCCATTTAACTACGAGGGCGTTGCTTGATTTTAACTTAAATGTTTGGTACTGTCAAACCCGTATGTTGTCTAGAATTATTTCTGGGCGTGGTGCTGGTTTAAATCTTTGTTTGGTTTCAAATAAAGAAAATTTACGTCCCACAACCGGTCGAGTCAAGGAAGCGTTTTTTGATATAATACAATTCTTTATACACGGAAGTGTATTTCTAGATGCTTTTGCTGGCACAGGACAAATCGGAATTGAAGCCGCAAGCCGAGGTGCTGAGCATGTTGTTTTTATTGAAAAAAGCAAAACCTCAATTAAAATAATAGAAAACAATATTGAAAAATATAAAAAATCAAACTTACTGAACGTAAATGTTTTAAAACACGGCACATCAAAAAACGACCATAAACCAGTTAAGTTTGAAGTAATGCATTCAAATGTTTTTGACCTTTTGTTGGAACTTAAACGTAAACCAAATATAATTTTTGCCGACCCTCCTTTTGACTCTTGTTTAGCGTTAAAATTTTTGGATAGGTTTTCTGAAATTATTTGCAAAAACGGTGTGCTTGTTTTGGAAACTTCATCGAAAAATAAATTACCAAACGAATTGAATGGACTTTTTCTTAAAAAAGTATATCGTTATGGAAATGTTTCTTTAAATCTATATCTAAAAATTTAGACAATAAATCTAATTTTGAGGTAAAAATATGGACATAGAAAGAATAATCAGAGAAATCGAAGACATACTTGATTCATCTTGGCAAGTACCAATGTCCGGAGGCAAAGTGCTAGTTGATTCTAGTGAAATCATCCAAGCTCTTCAAGATCTTAGACTTATGTTTCCTAAGGAAATTACTCAAGCGAAAAATATAGTTGCTGATCGTGACAAAATATTAGGCGACGCAAGAAAAAGCTGTGAATCTGTTTATAAAATTACAGAGGAAAAAATTCGTGGTATGCTGGACGAAAACGAAATCACAAAGAGAGCGAAATCTTATTCAGAAAAAATTTTAAAAGAAGCACGCCAATCTTCTGAAGAGATGAAATCTCAAGCAAAATCTTACATAAATGAGCTTATTGTTAAATCTGAAAAATTTTTTATCTCTAATCTCGAAGAAATTAGAAAAACAAGGCAATTGATAAATAAAAAAGACTAAAAATCCGTTCTTATAGACTACAAAACGCTCTTTTTGAGAATCGACCCTAAATTAACAAGTTGTTATATTAATTATTTTTTGTTCAGACTATTGATTCACCAATATATCTTAATATAGTAAGTATTAGTAAGCGTTGAGTAAAAGTCGAAAACCACAGAAAGACCAGGTGTTTTTTTGGGTTGTGGTTTCTGATTTTTTATAAAAAATTGTTGCAAGTTTTCTTGTTTATAACATTAAGTTTGTTCAAGTGTTGAAAAAAGTTGAGTTTTTATGTTTAATGTTTATAACTTGTTGAAAGATTTTGATTTTTAAATTCCGGTTTTTTGAATCACAACAGTAAATCGTTGTGATTTTTGAGGTTGTTGTTCTAAGTTGGTGAGTGTGAATTTTTAAATTTTTTGCAGGATGTGTATTTGCGTACTTAGTAATTCGATATTTTTAAAAAAAATAAAGTCTGAATTTGGAAGTTTTAGCTTATTTAGACGTATTTATATAATTTCTTTGCTATTCGAAACTTTATCAATTACCGAAACACCAGCCCTTTGGTTGAAGAGTTTTGTTTTGTTTTTGGGGTTGTTTCTTTTTTTTGGTAGTTTTTTTTCTACCCCAGAAAAATTTAAAATTAAACACGTGCGGTTTGTTTTGTTTTTCTTGATCGTTGGTATTTTGACGTCTTTTATTAATATGTCGGCTGATTTTCTTACGAATTTAATTTTTGTTTTTCACAATTTTATATGTTTTTTTGTTTTTTTTGGAATGAAAGAAAATACACAAAAAAAATATATTTTAGATGAAATTAATTTTGTTTTTAATTTTATAATTTTGTTCTCTTTAATTTTGTCTATTATTGGTCTAACAACGCTGTTTTTTAATTCAGGTATTAAGTTTAATGGTTATGTGTTTGGTGTTTTTAAAAATAGGTTTTTTGGAATATGCACAAACCCTAACTTGTCAGGTTTTTTATCAGTGATATCAATATTTGTGTGTGATTGTATGTTGGGATCCACTAACGAAGAACACCATATTTTGAGAGGTTTTTTAAAAAAAACCAGTCAAAAACACCCAAAACATAACAATTTTTTTCCGTTTTTTTTTTCACATCATTTTGAAGATTTATTTGGACAGATTGTAAACCATATAAACAATAAATTAGTTTTACAAATATGCATAATTTTAAATATATTTGTACTTTTTTTATCAGATTCTAATGCCTCTTTTGTTTTTATTAACATATATATAATAGTCAAGGTTTTTTACAACAGTTTTTTGAAATACGAATCTATAAAAGACACGAAAATTTTAAGAGAAGTACTGTTTTTATTCGTTTGTGTAGTTATGATAATTTCTGGTTCTGTTCTTATGCGTGTTGTATCTCAAAAAACAGTAAATTTTGCAATAAACATTTGTAAAAATTCGTCAAAAAAGACACCAGAGGAGCAAATTATTTTAGAAGAAATTTTAGACAACTTTGATTCAAAAACATCTGCGGGATATAAAATAGGCCGAGAAAATTATGACATAAGCAGCGGTAGAATATATCTTTTTAAACAAGGAATTGAGCTTTTTAAAATTTATCCTTTAATCGGAATAGGACGCGCAAATTTAGTCCGTTATGGTCGATTGTATCTCGACGGCGGTCTTATTTTTTCTGATTTACATAACTCATACTTAACAATCTTGGTATCATACGGAACCATAGGGTTTTTGTTTTTTTTGATCTTTTTTATCTGCGTCATGAAAGATATGTGCAGAAAATTCTTAAAGCTCCGTGATAAACACAACTCTGCAATTTTCTATAAGTTTTTTTCTTTTTTAGTATCCTATATTTCTTACTCAATCTTTGAAAAAGCAATACTTTCTGAAATGACTTTTATGGTGGTTTTTTTTTGGATGATCCTAGGATATGCAGTCGCAATAGAAGAATAAACCCAAGAACCCGTATTTAAAAGGATCGGAATACCCAATTTTCAATAATTTTTTCATAATTTTGTCAAAACACACCCAAAACACATAAAGTATTCGCTGTGCTTTTTTCTTCGTCAACTTGGAACTTGCCCCTTTGAGTACAGACCCTAACTTAAAAAACTATTTTGATTTCACAAAATACTTTCTAACAAATTAGTTACAAGGTTTTTTTTCTATGTAGTTTTTAACAAGAGCTCTCATCACTTTGCTTCGGTCTAATTTGGTCGCTAAATTCCTAGCGTTTTTGTGCGTAGTTATATATGTGGGATCTTCAGAAAGAACGAAACCGACAATTTGCCCGATAGAGTCGTACCCTTTTTCCTCTAAGGCATCATAAATATATTTTAAAACTTCGCGAATAGTCTCTTCATTTCCATCACCAACAGAGAACGTTATGGTGTTTTTTTCAGACATAAAAACCCCGTTAAATACCTAACACTAATTCAAATTCAAGGTTTATAAAAACAAGTTCCAAATTTGATACTGTCAAAGACAACTTATTCACCAAAAGTACCAGCATTATAAAATACCTAAAATAAAAATACTATGCAAGAGAACATGACATAGCTAACTAATTTGATTCCTTCTTTTTTCGCGCTTGCGTAAACGTCTAAGTGCTTTCTCGTCTTTTTTCTTGCGTTTAACAGACGGCTTCATATAAGCTCCGCGTTCCTTAACTTCAGATACAATCCCTGCGCATTCGCGTCTAAATTGCTTAAAAATCTCAAAATTTCTATTATCTCTTATTCCGTGTATTTTTTTAGAATCATCCACTTCGTTTTCTGGTTCTTTTTTGAAAAAGAACCCCTCGCTCTTTTGTTTTTTTTGTGTTTCATGAGCTGTGTCGTCGCTCATATCTTTATCTTTATTTAACGATTCTGAATTTTTGCTTTCCTTCAAAAAAAACTACCCCCAATCTAATTACATTTATCATATAAATTAATAAAATTGTCGTTAAAATGCTCGAAACAAATCCTACTGCATTATATCGTCAAATTATAAGCTTGTCAATAGATTTCGTTTTTTCTAAAAAACTTGCGACACCCTGCAACAGGTGCCGCAAAAAAACAACGCTTATCATCGTCTTGATCTTCTAAAATTGTCATTAATCATTCGCCTGGACCTCGCCCTCCTCCTCTGCTGCTGGTTGTTTGAATTCAGCTCCTTCCTCATCACATCTTGTAATTTTTTCAGAAGCACTAGAAATTCTTCCGAGAATTGCTATGAGTTCTTCTGTTTTTGTTTGATCTAAGTCGTTACTATTCCAGCGCAATGCACCCGCTCTAGTATTTATAGTTTGACCTAAAAAACTTACATACTCATCGACAGCAGCTACTAAATCTCTGGATGCCTGTGTTGCAGTGCCATCACACTTCTTAATATTTCTAGGCATACCTAGGTTAGCCACAAACTTCAAATCCGAGACTAAATTAGAACGCAATGCTTGATTTTCTTTTTTTAGATTTAAAGAATCAGAAAGACGCTTTGTTTCACCTGCAAGTTGAGGAAAATGATCCCCAAGATCTTCTGTAACTAAACATTTTCCTGCTGGTACCCTATCAATTAATGTCTTTGTTATGTTTATAAGTGTCGATACTCCGAGCAAACTTACACCAAAAACAGTACCAGTCAAATCTGTAGATTTTCCACCAACAAAATACCAAGCGACCCCTGTAAAAAACGCACCTAAAGCAGCTCCAACGCCAGCACTTGCAATAGATTTTACTAATTGGTGTTTGTTATCAGGTAAAACACGATCAAAAAGAGACTCTTGAGAAGAATCTTCTTGATGTGTGCTTCCGGTTCTATCATCACTACCATTTTCCCCAAAAACACTCAAATTATTGCTAAGAACTGGCGCGATTGAAAGTGCGGCTAAACCTGCCGCAAGAATTTTAGAAAATACCTTGCCTCTCTTTGAACCAAATTTGCTGTTTTCAATTCTTTCGGCCTTGCTCAAAATTTTTTCCATGTAATCATCAAACTCCTGTTTTGAATAACCGCCTTTAATAGAAAGGCAGTACCTGTAAATTTCATCAGAATCCTTCAAACCTATAAAATACGCCAGCTTCTCTTCATCGCCTGTGATTTTATCCATAACCCTTTCTATAATTTCTTTCATGTCTAATGATCGACCTCCTTGAATTTAGCTAACCAGAGCCGTACTAATTCTATCAATAAAATAAATGTTTGTCAAGAGGTTTTTATAACATTAGTATTTTAACTAAAAATGATATTCCATATTGAATACAGATCCTTAAGTTAATGATTTTTTTTTATCCACGTTCCGACTTTTTTGCCATTTAAAGCCAATATAATATTTTCAGGTTTTTTTATATCAAAAACTAACAACGGTATACCACTGTCACGGCAAATTGATGCTGCCGAGGCATCTATTATTCCTATATTCTTTGATAAAATTTCACTAAACGTAACAATTTCATATTTAATAGCATTCAAATCTATTTTTGGATCATTATTATAAACCCCGTCAGTATTTGTAGCTTTAAAAATAACGTCCGCTTGAAGCTCCGATGCGCGTAATGCGGCAGAAGTATCGGTTGAAAAAAAAGGAAGACCTATTCCGCAAGCAAAAACGATTGTATATCCATCATTAAGATAATCTAAACATTTTTCTGGTTTGTAGAATTCGGCAATTTGGGGCATATATATTGCACTCTGAATTTTCGTTTTTACACCTTTTTCTTTAAGAATTTCACTAAAAACCAAAGAATTGATAACAGTTGCCATCATTCCAATTTTATCAGATTGCAATCTTGACTGACTTTTAGAAAAGATGTGAGCAACGCATTCGCTCTTTATTCTTGCTCCTCTCCAAAAATTTCCGCCACCTAATATAATTCCTATTTGCGTTTCTTTCGAACAAATTTTTATTACTTCTGCAATTTTTGATAAAACTTCAAAATCAATTCCTGAATTTTTATTTCCAGATAACGACTCACCACTTAGTTTAATGATTAATCTTTTAAATTCCACTAAAATTTACCTCGAATATACAGAAATTATACTCATATAGAAATAGAATATCAAATTTTAAATATTTTTTCAAAATTTTACCAAAATACTCAGAATCCATTCTCGTAGATTTGAAAATTGCATTTCACAGTTCATAAGAACGAGTTCTTAGATATCATCTTTAGCTGTTTTATAGACAATCTCTACTTTATCATCATCCTTTTATTCTGAATAGTATGAGAAAAAATCGTTGGAGGATATGATAAAGTGCAAAAATTAATAATCGAGGGTGTACATCAGCTTGAAGGAGAGATAAAAATTCAGGGCGCGAAAAACAGTGTTTTGCCTATTTTGGCGGCGTCACTTTTATGTGGGGAAAAATGTGTGGTCGGCAATTGCCCAAAAATTCTTGATGTTGATATAAGTTTAAAAATTATTGAATATTTAGGATGCAAAACAAAATTTGCGGATTCAAAACTTACAATTGATTCCTCGAATCTTTCTAAAAATGAAATTCCTGAAAGTCTTATGCGAAAGATGCGTTCCTCGATAATTTTTTTAGGCGCGCTTATCGCTAGAACCGGAAGAGCTAAATTAACGCTTCCTGGTGGATGCGAGCTCGGGCCAAGACCAATTGATATGCATCTGGAAGGTTTGCGTCAATTGGGGGTTAAAATTACTGAAAGCCACGGAATTATTGAATGCAGCGTCATGAAAAAACTCAAAGGATGCAATATTGTCCTTTCTTTTCCAAGTGTTGGAGCAACAGAAAATTTAATGATAACTGCTTCTGCGTGCGAAGGGAAAACAACTATAAGCAATGCCGCAAGAGAACCTGAAATTGTTGATTTAGCGGCATTTTTGAATAAAATGGGAGCGAATGTAAGCGGTGCAGGTAGCAGTACAATAACGATCGAAGGCACAAAAAAATTTTATACAATCGAACATAGTATTATTCCTGATAGAATCGCCGCTATAACATATATGGCCGCTGCAGCTGTAACCGGAAGTAAACTTACATTACGTGAAATTCCAAGAGAAATAATTAATTCAGCTATCTCTATTTTTGAAGAATCGGGCTGTGCAATAAAAGAATATGAAAAAAATGTTTTAAATATAATTTCACCTGAAAGACTTCAATCTGTTAAAACTGTAAGAACGATGCCATATCCGGGTTTCCCTACCGATGCGCAAGCAATTATTATGGCAATGACCACTATGTCATTCGGAACAAGTGTTTTTGTAGAAACAATTTTTGAAAGCAGATTCAAACACGTAAGCGAATTAATGCGGCTCGGAGCTGACATAAAGGTCGAAGGTAAAGTTGCAATTGTCGAGGGCGTTAAACGTTTATCTGGAGCAAACGTTACCGCGACAGACCTTCGAGGTTCAGCCGCCTTAGTTGTTGCCGCGTTGGCGGCTGAAGGCGAAACAGCAATCTCAAACTTAACACACCTTGATAGGGGATATGAAGATATAGAGAAAATACTCAAATCAGTAAAAGCAAAAATTAAAAGAGTTTGAAATCGTTTGTATCTAAGAGCCTGTCTAATATACCTATAGTAGTTAAGGTTTTAACTAAAACGTGTGCTATTTTTAAATTTTTTGAATTTCTTAAGTTGTTTTTTATTAAAAACACTCTGTTCTCTAAATTTTAAAATCGAATAACTATAATATTAAAATATTATAAGTATTTTATTACCTCTGAAAAATTCGCATAAAACCAAGCTTTTGCGTCATAAAGATGATTTAGTGCAAAAGTTATTTGTTCAATTTAAAAAAACGTTTGATTAAATAAAAATTGATTAAAGAACAAGGGGTTTAATATGAGTGAATTTTTCCCAGAAGGATATCTAATTGATACACAAGATAATAAAACAGCACTATTTTCTGCATCAAACCTAGCACAAGCTCATAGAAATGGCAAATTATTAGAAGCTAAAGCAATAAGATGCGACAACGAGCACAATTTAGTTGTAGATTTACAATGCATGACGGGTATTATACCAAGAGAGGAAGGGGCAATCGGCATAAAAGAGGGCGTTACCAGAGACATTGCGGTTATTTCCAGAGTTGGTAAACCGGTTTGTTTCGTAATTTCTGGGTTCGATACCGATAATGAAAAAAACCGTACAAGAGCAATACTTTCAAGAAGGTCTGCGCAAGAAATATGTTTGAACGACTTTATAAGTAAACTTATTCCAGGCGATATAATTAATGCAAAAGTTACACATATGGAAAATTTTGGAGCTTTTGCCGATATAGGATGCGGGATAATCTCGTTTTTGCCGATTGATTGTATTTCGATTTCGCGTATTTTTCATCCTTGCGAAAGATTTAAAATTGGGATGAACATAAGAGTTGCCATTAAGTCAATAATCGGTGGAAGAATAAATCTTACGCATAAAGAACTTTTAGGAACTTGGGAAGAAAACGCGCAATTTTTTCATATAGGAGAAACCATCTCAGGGATTGCGCGCTCAATTGAGGATTATGGCGTTTTTATAGAACTTACGCCCAATCTTGCCGGTCTTGCTGAATTAAAAGAAAACGTCAGACAAGGGCAACACACAAGTGTTTATATAAAGAATATAATACCCGAAAAAATGAAAATTAAATTAGTTATAATAGAAAATTTTGATTCGGTTCAAGAAACAACTTATCCTAAATATTTTTTTAAAGGTAATCATATAAGTAAATTTTTGTATTCTCCGCCAATGTGTTCAAAAATTATTGAAACAAATTTTGAAATGATAACAAGTAGAGCTTAAAAATTTGAGATCAACACAAATTTAAACATCAAAAAAGTGTAAATAGATTTAAACATTTATTTTTAAATATTTATTCAGGAGGAAAAATCTATGGGCATCGGTCATTTGCGTATAAACGTTTTCGGGAGCGATCAAGGGCGACCTGAACCTGAAACAAAATTAACGGTAAAGAAAACCGAATCCGGCGAACAAGTTGCAGAAGCAATGACGAACATATCAGGTAAATCTGACATAATGGAGCTCGAATCTCCGCCAATAGACTATTCTCTTGAACCAAATTCACAAAAACCCTATGCAGAATACGATGTAATCGCTGAAAAAGACGGTTTTGAAAGAATTATAATAAAGGGTGCTCAGATCCTGCCCAATGTTGTTGCAGAACAGAATATATATTTAATTACAAAAAAGAATGGCTCTGACGAAAATGTAACTTATCCAGTTCCTGAACATACTCTTTATGGAGAATATCCTTCAAAAATCGAGGAAGACGAAACAAAACCCATATCAAATCCAACAGGATTTGTAATTTTAAGTGAGCCAGCGGTACCTGAATATATAATCGTTCACGACGGCGTTCCTACGGATATTTCTGCAAAAAATTATTGGATTCCTTATAAAGATTATATTAAAAACGTATGTAGTAGCGAGATTTACCCTACTTGGCCAGCAGAATGCATCAAAGCCAATATATTGGCTATCAATTCTTTCACCTTAAATAGAGTATACACCGAGTGGTACAGAAGCAGAGGATATAGTTTTACAATTACATCCTCTACTGCTTATGATCAAAAATTTGTCTATCAAAGAAACATTTTTAACGAAATTTCCGTCATAGTAGACGAAATTTTTTCAAGTTACATAACTAAACCAAACATAGAACAACCGCTTTTTACACAATATTGCGACGGTCAGCGAGTTACCTGTCCAAATTGGCTTTCTCAATGGGGTTCTAAATACTTAGCGGATAACGGTGCTAATTATATAGATATACTTAAAAATTATTACGGTTATGAAATATACCTCGAAATGGCTAATCAAATCTCAGGAGTTCCTTCCTCTTATCCTGGCTATGTTCTCCAAGATGGCACACGAGGAATGCCAGTTCAAACCGTTCAAAATCAACTTAATGCGATAAGTAAAAATTATCCCGCTATAAACAAAATCGCTGTAGATGGAATTTACGGTCCTGCGACAATCAAATCGGTTGAAACGTTTCAATCAATTTTTAATATGCCACAGACAGGAATCGTAGATTACGCAACCTGGTATGAAATTTCAAAAATCTACGCGGCGGTTAGTAAATTGTCATGAAAATTTTCAAAAAACGAATTCCGTTAGACTCAAATTTTTTACTGAAATCTCTGGTGAATATGAAAGACTACTCTTACTGCGTCGGGTTTGTTTATTATTTCTTCTTCGTTAATTGGCATAACAAACTCCGTTGAAGTCGGTGCTTTTAAAAATCCCATACTTCTTTCCATTAATGACATAACTACCATTGTAAACCCACGACATCTCTCTTTGGTTTCATCGCAATCAGGAATCGAATTGTTTTTAATTGATCTATAAAAATTATTTAAAAATGCATTTCTACATCTTTTGGGATACACAAGAGATAAAAAAGCAAAATTTAACTCAAGCTTTGTTAAACCTAATTCAATTGCTAAACCCGAAAATCTTGTTTCGTCCGCGACATACTCTAAAATATTTCCTAATCCCGAAGAGAAAGAACTAGTTCTATAATCATTAACTCCAATTCTAAAACGATTCTCAAGCAATACAACCTTTTCTTTAATTTTATCACGTTCTAACTCTGCCCATACATTAGTGACCATAAAACAAGAAGATAAAATTCCTAGAGAAATCACAGACGCCAAAAATCTATTTTTCATATTCAAAACCCTCCAATAAATCTAAAAACCTGTATTCAAAAAGATCAAAATACCTATATTTTCAATAATTTTTTTCAAAATTTTGTCAAAAACGCTCGGAATACATAAATCGTTCGTTGTGCTTTTCCCGATTTGAAGAAAAATTCTTCGAAAATTTGGAATTTTCCCTTTTGAATACAGGTTCTAAAATCTTATCGATTTTTTTAATTGTAAAGTAAAGAAATAAGATTGTCAATAACTTCTAGGACTTATTCTAACAAAATTTAGCTATTTTATAAACACTCCCTTGATAATATATAAAATCACCAAATTAATTTTTAATTTTATTGCTTGACAATTGTTTTTAAATGAATTACCATACACGGGCTGTACCTAAGACAGCAGGTGCTTGCTAGCTTAAATTTGCCTGCCGAGGATTTTGTGTTAGTTTCGGGTTGATTGGCTTTATTGTTGCAGTTGTTTTGTCTTGTGTATAAGCTCATTTTTTCAATCAGTTGCTTGTGGTTGCTTGAAAAAGTATTTGTTAAGGAGGTGTAGGGTTTGCCAAGTGAGAAAATTCTCGAGAAAAAGAAAACAAAAGTCAAAGAGCTTGCTCGTGAATTTAAAGATGCTTTAGTGGGAATTTTGATAGACTATAAAGGCTTAAATGTCGCTGAAGATACTATGCTTCGAAGGCGCATGCGTGAGTCGAACGTAAAATATAAGGTTGTTAAAAATACGCTTCTCAGCCGGGTGTTTGAGAGTGCCGAAATTTTTGGTCTTGAAGATTTTTTAGTTGGCTCAACGGCGATTGCTTTGGATTCAGAAAGTTATTCAAATGCGGCTAAGATTTTATGTGATTTTTCTAAGAATCACGACTTTTATAAAATTAAAGCAGGATTTATAGAAGGAAAAATCGCCAGAGTTGAAGAAATTAAGGCGGTTGCAAAATTGCCGGCAAGAGAGCAGCTTATCTCGCAAGTTCTCTGTGGTTTAAATTCTCCGATACGTGCTTTTGCATGTGTGCTCAATGGTGTTCCGCGCGCGCTAGTCATAGCGTTGAACGAAATATGCAAAAATAAAGTAGCATGATTTTCGTTTATATTTAAATCAGAATTAAAATTTATTTGGAGGATAAAAAATGTCAGAAAGAATTAGTAAATTGATCGATGATGTAAAGAATCTTACCGTGCTTGAGCTTAGCGAGTTGGTTAAAGCACTCGAAGAAGAATTTGGTGTTTCAGCGGCAGCTCCGATTGCGATGGCGGCGGCTTCTTCTGATTCAGATGGATCACAGGCAGCGGCCGAACAGACAGAGTTTGATGTATTATTAAAGAACGCGGGAGATAATAAGATAAAAATTATTAAATCAGTTAAAGATATTACCGGGTTAGGATTAAAAGAAGCCAAGGCCATTGTGGATGAAGTTCCTAGGGCTGTTAAAGAAAAAATAAGCAAAGAAGCCGCAGAGGAAATTAAAAAAACATTGGAGGAGCTTGGCGCGCAAGTTGAAATCAAATGATTTTTGAGTTTTAATTTAATTATTTTGAAAAGGAGGGTATCTTAGTGACAGATTATTTAAAAAAAAGTTTCGAGGTTTTGCGTTTATCAGATCCTGAGTTAGTCTGTGCTATAGAAAAGGAATTAAAACGCCAGCAAGAAAATATTGAATTAATAGCTTCCGAAAACATAGTGTCAGAGGCTGTTTTGGCTGCTATGGGGAGCATTCTTACGAATAAATACGCAGAAGGATACCCTTCGAGACGTTATTACGGAGGCTGCGAGTATGTTGATGTTTCTGAGAGTTTAGCGATAGAACGAGCGAAGAAGCTTTTTGGGGCTGAGTCTGCCAACGTCCAGCCACATTCCGGGGCACAAGCAAATTCAGCTGTTTATTATGCGGCTTTAGATTGCGGAGACACCGTAATGGGCATGTCTTTGTGTGAAGGCGGACATCTTACGCATGGTTCAAAAGTTAATATGTCGGGCAGATTTTATAAGTTTATACCTTATGGTGTTAACATAAAGACGGGAATGATCGACTATGACGAAGTTGAATCGCTAGCTTGTAGGAACAATCCTAAAATGATCGTTTGCGGTGCAAGCGCTTATCCTCGTGCAATTGATTTTGCAAAATTTAGGCAAATCGCAGATAGCGTTGGAGCTATGTTGATGACCGATATGGCTCATATTGCTGGGCTCGTGGCAACGGGAGCACATCAGAATCCCGTCCCTTATTCAGAATTTGTAACCACTACAACACATAAAACGCTCAGAGGGCCGCGTGGCGGAATGATTCTTTGCAGAAAAGAATTTGAAGAAAAAATCAATAAAGCGGTTTTCCCAGGAACGCAAGGGGGGCCGCTTGAGCATATAATCGCATCGAAAGCTGTATGTTTTAAAGAGGCTATGACTGATAAATTCAGGGATTATATCAGTTCTGTTATGAGAAATTGTAGCGCGATGGCGGAACATTTTATTTCTCGCGGGATGAAATTAGTTTCCGGGGGGACTGACAATCACTTATTGCTTCTTGATTTATCAGAAAGCGATATTACAGGTAAAGAACTTGAGACAAGATTAGATTTGGTAGGAATTACAGTTAATAAGAATACTATTCCAGGTGAAAAACGAAGTCCTCAAATTACCAGCGGTGTGCGTATTGGAACTGCTGTTATTACAAGTCGTGGGATGAATACTGGTGATGCCAAAAAAATTGCGGAATTAATATATCTTGCCTACAGTGATTTTGATTCGAATATCGAATACATACGCAGTGAAGTTTCAAAACTAACCGAAGCTTATCCTATTTACATTTAAGTTTAATATATTTTTAAATATAAGGAAAGGTTTTTATGTCTAAACAGGCAATTTTGACTAAAGAAGGATTTAAACTACTTGAAGAAGAGTTAGAAATTTTAAAAACAACCCGCCGAAAAGAAATAGCGGAAAGAATCAAAGAAGCATTAAGTTTTGGGGATCTTTCAGAGAATAGTGAGTATGATGAAGCTAAAAACGAGCAAGCTTTAGCGGAAACCCGCATCCTTGAGATCGAATCGACAATTAAGAATGCAAAGCTTATAGATGAAGATGAAGTTAGCACAGATTGTGTTTATGTTGGATGTAAAGTTAATGTGCTGAAGATTGATTCTAATACTGAATATGAATATAAGATTGTTGGATCGAATGAAGCCGATCCGGCTCAAGGCAAGATTTCTGATGAATCTCCCGTGGGTTCAGCACTTATTGGCGGAAGAGAGGGGAATACAATTTTTGCAAAAACACCCGGAGGAGAGCAAAATTATAAAATAATTAAAATTTCTAAATGAAGGATATCTTTAGTTATAGTAAAAAAGATTCAATGTATGAAAGAATTGGAAAAAGCGATAGGATATGAATTTAAAAATAAAGATCTGCTCCTGATGGCGTTTACTCACTCTTCTTACGCTAATGAATTTAACGTTGAAAACTATGAGCGGCTTGAGTTTCTTGGCGATTCTGTTCTCGGGATGGTCACATCTGAGTACATTTTCTCAAAATTTCCTAAATTTCCCGAAGGCAAGCTTACTAAGCTCAGATCTTATTTGGTCTGTGAAAAAACACTAAAGTCTTTTTCAAGAAAAATAAATGCCGGAAGATTTTTGTTGCTTAGCAAAGGAGAAGAAAGAAACGGCGGGCGAAAAAGAGATTCGATTCTTGCCGATGTGTTTGAATCGCTGGTGGCTGCAGTCTTTATTGACGGCGGAATTGAGTCGGTCAAAAAATTGGTTTTGAATTTTATTTCCGAACAGTTAAATCATTTGGATGAGTGCACGTTTGATTATAAATCAGAAATTCAAGAACGAAATCAAGCACTTAATAATGGAGTTATAAGTTATGTTTTAGTTAATGAAGTTGGGCCGGATCATAACAAAAAATTTACAGTAGAGCTTAAAATTAATGGAAAATCAATAGGTACAGGGACGGCGAGTAGCAAAAAAGAATCGGAACAACTTGCCGCAAAGAATGCTCTTAGAAGTTTAGAAAATAAAGATTTTTGTTTGTAGACTTGTAAATATAAAAATTATAAAATAAATTTGTTTCAAAACTATACTTAAAGCTTTTTGAGTATGAGTTTTTAAATTTTTAGTCACTAAATTAGTCGAAAATGCCTATTTTAATATAAGTATGAAAAAATCGTTGTAATCAGCGCTATAAACGATTGGTTAATATATTTAAAATTAAAATTTATTTATAATGAGAATTTTTTTATTTATGATTTTTAATTATTTTGATAAAATTTCAAGCTGTAATTCTTTTATTTTGCGTTTTTTTATTTCATTAATAATTTTTTTTAATTCTGTTTTACCGTTATTTGCAAATCAAAAAAAACATAATGAAGAAATACGTGTAGTTATTTATCATACCAATGACATGCATGGCAAAATAGAAAGCAAACGTTCAGACGGCGTTATGACTCAAATTGGGCTCGATATAGTTAAAGGCGCTAAAAATAGCACAAAAAATGCAATTTTAATTGATGCAGGAGATGCTATACAAGGATCAATTATAGGAAAATTGGAAAAAGGAAAGCGTATCATCGATTTAATGAATACCGCCGATTACGATCTTATGATTCTTGGGAATCATGAATTTGATTTTGGTAAAGAAAGACTTAAAGAATTTTCAAAAGAAGCAAAATTCCCAATTTTGGCGGCAAATGTTTTAGAAAACGGAAAACAAATTTTTGAAGAAAATTTCATAAAAGAAATTGCAGGTAGAAAAATTGGTTTTTTTGGCTTAACAACTGAAGAAACTATTAGAACTACGATACCCGAAAATATAGAAAACATAACTTTTCGAGATGAAATCGTGACAGCTGTGGAACAAGTTTCAAAACTAAGAAACAAAAAAGTTGACGCAATTATTGCCGTAACACATTTGGGAATTGGAGTTTCATCAAAACATACAAGCCGGGAAATTGCGCAGAAAGTACCAGGAATTGACGCGATAATAGACGGTCACAGCCATAATGAAATACTGGAAAAAATTAATGGCGTGCCTATTTCTCAGACGGGTATAGGTTCTTCTAATTTAGGAAAAATGGAACTAATATTTAATGAAAATGAAAATGTTAAAGTTGAAAATTCTTTGATTTCTGCGTCTGACGCAGGAGAAATGTTTACTCCGGATGAAAAAGTAATAAATAAATATGAAAAAATTTATGACGAAATTTCATCTTTTTCCGAAAAAGTTATTGGAAGAACAAGTAACGCGATATTTGGCGGAAATTATCATAATCGAAATATAAGCCGGCTTTTTGAAACTTCCGCAGGCAATTTTATATGTGACGCAATGATGCAAAACGGAAAAAAACTTATGTCTGATACAGAATTTAAAGATTTGCCGATGGTTGCTTTTGAAAATGGAGGTTCTGTTAAAAGAACAATTGAAAAAGGTTTCGTAAAAATGTCAGATGTTATTTCGGTTTTGCCGCTTGATAATAAAATAACGGCTCAATTAATAACTCCTAAAGATTTATACCAGATTTTAGAAAGAGGAGTCGGCAAAGTCTCGATTACAGACGGAAAAATTGCCGGTGAATTTGGTGGATTTCCTCAGATTTCAGGAATGAAATTCAAATTCTATGCAGATAAGCTTGGATACAATTATTCCACAAACTCAGGTGGATCGAGGGTCAAATCAGTTACCATTGAAAAGAATGGCGGAAGTGGGCTTTACAAATTGAAACGCGACGACGATAAAACTAAATTAGTTTTTTTATGTAATGATTATACTATATACGAATTTCCTCCTTTGGCAAAACAGAAAATAATCAAAAAAGGTGAATTTCTTTCTGATATTCTTGCTGATCATATTTTAAATCTTACGTTAAATGGCGGCGGAATCTTTAGTCCGCCTTTTAAAGACGACAGAATAAGCATGCTTTCAGAATCTGATCTGGAATTTCTAACTCGAGATTTTAGCGCAACAATTAGTACGCGAGACGCTTCAGGACCACTTTCGTTCGCTGATATAACACTTTGCTGTGATGATTGGGAATGGAAAGAGCGCAAATTTATTACAGATGAGAATGGAAAATTGGAAGTTAGTTTAAAATCTGGTATTCACGAAATAATTGCCAAATACAACGGAATTCAAACTGAAATTTTAATTGCGAATACCGCAATACCAATGGATAATAATTTGCTTTTTTTGAATGAAATAGGTTCTAATTTTGAAAGCGTAGAAAATCTAATTGGGCAAATTCCATATAATATTTCTCTAGAAGAAGAAAAGATGATTAAATTTGCTAGATCGGCATATGATTCACTCACAGAAAAAGAAAAAACTTCAATTCTTAATTATATTAAACTCAAAAATTCTGAAAAAAAATTATCTAAGCTCAAAGGCGGATATTTCGAATCTATTTTTAAAAAAGATAATCATAGCATTATAATTTCTCTTGTTTTATTGACAATTTCGATCATCGTGTTTTTCGTTATGCGAGTTTTAGAAAAAAGAAAAAGAATTACATTACTTTAAGATTAGTATTACTTTTATATAAACTTTTGGTAATGTTTAGAGCTTGTATTCAAAAGGGTAAATTCCGAATTTTTGAAGAATTTTTCTTCAAAATGAGAAAAAAAGTCAATGAATACTTGATGTATTATGAGCATTTTTGACAAAATTTTGAAGGTCAGGCTTTTAATACTTTTGAATACAGGTTCTAAATACGAATTCCTAGTCATCAGGCGCTTCAAGTGTCATCCTACCAAATTTATTTTTCCTAAAATCATTTAAAAAAGAACTTGCCGCTAAATCAACGTTAATTTTACCATCAGATAACAAAAACCCCCTGGATTTTCCAAAATTTTTCAAAATTTCATAAGAATCATCAAGTTTAAAAAGATCAGAATTATTATTTATTCTAATTAAGTTGATTAAATCAATAACAATTTCAAAAATATCTTTATGCTCTATAACTCCCGCAATTACAAGATTTTTCAAAACATTTTCGCCAAAAATTTTAGGTGCTAAAATGCCTGGAGTATCGCATAATTCATAATTTCCGCAAGAAAACCAATCGACTTTTTTCGTTACACTCGGACGATTTTCTATTTTTGTTTTGCACCTATTTAAAATGTTATTAATAAAAGAAGATTTGCCCACATTAGGCACGCCCAACACAACAGTTCTTGGTCTTCTTTTTAAAGAAAAATTCAAAAAAGAAATATATTTTCTAATTTTTTTGTTTAAACTATCAAATTTGCTATTTGCACTTATTGCATAAATCCCAATAGATTTAAAATAATTAATCCATTTTTCAGTAAAAAAAGTACTCGCCAAATCAGATTTATTAAGAACAACCAGCAGAGGCTTCGAACCGATATAATTTTCAATCCGAGAATTCCGGCTGCTAACCGGGATACGGGCGTCAACTATTTCTATAACAAAATCGGAAAACTTAATAATATCTGACAATTTTTTTTCGAATTTTGCGGCGTAACCAGGAAATTGGCTAAAAGAAACATTTGAATCGTTTGAAATCAATTGGGGAAGTTTCATATTAAATGTCCATATTTAAAGAGGTTTTATGCGAAAAAACGGGAAATATATAAAAAATGCTTTTCCAACAATATATTTGTTATCAACCATGCCAACAGCACCAAACCGGCTATCAGTCGAATTAGTTCGATTATCGCCCATAACAAAAGAATGACTTTCGGGAACTTTTGATGGGATCTCATAATCGCCTTCAGTCGTTATCGCTAATTCCTTTGTATAGGGCTCAGAAATTTCCTTATTATCAACAAAAACCTTGCCATCTTTGATGCTTATCGATTGGTTTTCTGTTGCAATCACGCGTTTAATTATAGGCTTGCCCATATCCTTATAGGAACGAATCACCACTATTTCACCGTCTGAAGGGACATAATTAATACGTCTTACAATAACTTTATCTCCATGATGAAGTGTATCTCTCATAGAAGTGCCGTTCACAGTAAAAATCCTGAAAAAAAATGCAAGTACAAAAACGACAACCACCAAAGACTGGGCAATCATCTCAATCCATTCAAAACATGTCTTGGTGACTTTCGATCCCAGCATTGAAAAAGAATCACTATTTTCAAATTCCGGCATAACTCGCAGACCTCCGCAATGTGTTCTTTATAATTTTTATTTATTTAATTACAAGTAAAGATTTAACTTATATTCTCTTTTATTTTGGCACGTTTGCCTATTCTTTTGCGTAAATAATATAGCTTACTTCTGCGTACTTTTCCTTTTCTAATAACCTTTAAGGACCGAACATACGGGGAATTTAGTGGGAATACCTTCTCTACTCCTATGCCGTAAGAAATTTTACGAACTGTGAAATTAAGCGCTGCATCTGAACCTTTAAAAGCAATAACGACACCTTCAAACACTTGAATACGACTTTTTCCGCCTTCATTTACATTAATATCAACGCGGACCGTATCGCCAACATTAAAATTTGCATTATTCTTCTTAGTTAAATTTTGAGAATCATTTGCAAACTCTTTAATAATATCCATTTAAAAAAACTCCTTATAACAAAGCAATAACAGCACTACAGTTGAATGGTATCAGTCTTTCGAAAATTTTGCAAGTGATAGCCCAAAAACTATAAAACTAACATATTTCGCTTTCGCAATAATTTTAGCGAAAAAGCGCTTGACAAATTAACCCAAACAATTTACCATGAAAAGACTTTGCGCCGAAAACTTTAAGAAAATGAGCGTCGTATTTGTTTCGTATTTCAGTTTCAGGGATTTTTCTCAGATCCAAGGTACGTTGCTGTGTTTTGTTTATAAAAGTTAGAGTCTGTATTCAAAAGGGCAAATTCCAAATTTTTGAAGAATTTTTCTTCAAAATGGGAAAAAGGCAAGATGAATACTTTGTGTATTCTGAGTGTTTTTGACAAAATTTTGAAAAAAATTATTGAAAATTAGGTATTTTGATCCTTTCGAACACGTGTCCTAAATCAAGGGTGTCAGTGCTTCAGAAAGATTTAGAGTCGTTGAGTAGTAGTTTCAGGTTCAAAGTTGTTTGATTTTTTTGAAATCAATGAATTTTTGGCGCTTTTTTTAAGTAGACTTATTTGTAATCAGGTTTGTTTTCAGGGTTTTTCGGATTATTTCAATAAATTAAGTTGATAATAAAATAAAATTATAAGAACCTATGTTCATCAGCATTCTGGCCGTGATTTCAGAAAGTTTTTTATTTAGATGACTATAGCTTACTACTTTTTAATTAAGAAAATTTTAAATGAAATTTCCAGAATCTAGTGATGTTTTTAGTGTAGGTTTTAAAGGGGAGAAGTTTGGCAAAAGGAAAAATATCTAGGAATATTTTAATATTTTTAGGAATACCTGTTCTAGCTATCTTAATCATAAGCATAATAAGCAGTCTTATGCCGCAAAAAAGTTATAACTATTCTGAGATTTTAAATAAATTTAAACACCATGAAGTTGTTGAATATAGCATGAATCTCGGCTCGGGAGATATGGAGATCAGGCTTAAGAGCGGTGACGTAATTTATTATACCGCTCCTAGTGTAAACTTAATGTATACCGATATTAGAGATCACATAGAAGCTTATAATAAAGAAAACCCCGATAGGCAAATGGTTTATAATTTAACAAAAGCAACTGAAACGTCATGGATTACAAACGCCTTAACTTTTGTTGTTCTGCCTACACTGATGCTTGCGTTTGTTCTTTGGCTCCTGATGCGAAAAATTACGGTAATAGGCGGGGATGCAGGCAAATCATTTATGTTTGGCAAGGCTAAAACAAAAGATGCCGACAAAGAAAAGAAGAAAACGACTTTCAATGACATCGCAGGCGCTGAGGAAGAAAAAGAAGAGTTAGCCGAGATTGTTGATTTTTTAAAGTTTCCTAAAAAATATACTGATTTGGGTGCGAGAATTCCAAAAGGTGTTCTTTTGGTCGGTCCGCCAGGTACTGGAAAAACGTTGCTTGCAAAAGCGGTGGCGGGAGAAGCAGGTGTTCAGTTTTATTCTATGTCGGGTTCCGATTTCGTTGAAATGTTCGTTGGAGTAGGCGCTTCACGTGTGCGAGATTTGTTTGAACAAGCAAGAAAGAGTCTTCCGTGTGTTATTTTTATTGATGAAATCGATGCTGTAGGACGCCAAAGAGGAGCAGGACTTGGCGGTGGTCATGATGAAAGAGAACAAACACTTAATCAAATGCTTGTAGAAATGGACGGTTTCGGCACTAACGAAGGTGTAGTCGTGATTGCAGCAACGAATAGACCAGATATACTTGATCCCGCGCTTACGCGCCCTGGTCGTTTTGACCGAAACGTAGTAGTGGGATATCCCGATATTAAAGGCAGAGAAGAAATACTTCGTATTCACGCAAAAGGAAAACCTTTTGACGCCGGAGTTACACTCAAAAACGTTGCAAAATCGACAGCCGGTTTTACAGGTGCCGATCTTGAAAATTTGCTTAACGAATCCGCCTTGCTGGCGGCACGAAGAGGGCGAAAATCTATTACCAAAACCGAAGTTGAGGAAGCTACTGTTAAAGTTTTAATTGGAACTGAAAAAAAATCCCATGTCATTACTGAAGAAGAGAAAAAATTAACCGCCTATCACGAAAGTGGTCATGCAATAGTTACTTACTATTGCAAAACACAAGATCCTGTTCATCAGATTTCAATTGTGCCTCGTGGTCTCGCCGGTGGTTATACCTTGTCTTTTTCAGAAAAAGATAATTTTTATACGTCCCGCAAAAAGATGTACGAAACTATTGTAACTCTGCTTGGCGGGAGAACTGCTGAATTATTGGTTTTAGGGGAAATTTCAACTGGTGCTTCGAATGATATCGAAAAAGCGACCAAAGTTGCTCGTTCCATGGTGACAAAATACGGAATGAGCGATACAATCGGTCCAATTGCTTACGAGAGCATAAGCAATGAAATTTTTATAGGTCGTGACATGGGTCATTTTAAAACTTATTCGGAGAAAACAGCTTTTGAAATTGATAATGAAATTAAAAACATAATGATAAACTGCTATAAAGTTGCAGAAAATATCTTGAAAGCTCATATAAAGGAACTCAATAAAGTAGCAGATTTCCTTATCGCGCACGAAAAAATCAGCGGCAATGAATTTGTGGATTTGATGAACTCTCAATAGTTTATTCTCGGCATTGCTTTAATTATTTTATTTATTTTTTTAAATTTTATTTAAGGCAATCATAATTGTTTTGAAGCGGAATGTCTGTAGTCTTTTAAAGAGGTGAAAATTTTGGATAACGATTTTAACGACAAAGATAGTAAAGAAAATGAACAAGACGAAAATAAAGGAGATTACAATTTTGTTTATTCGCGCCGTGCTTGGAGCGAAAATAATCAATATGATGAACCTAAAAAAAAGAAAAAAAAGATAAAATTTGTAAATTATAAAAAGAATTCTCCTCTTCTAAATATAATATGGGTTTTAGTTGCCGTTGTAGTATTTTTTATAGGTACTTTTGTTTGGCTTTGGCAAAAAGGCGATATAAAAATCAATGATTTCAGAAATTCAGGTTCTACAACTGCAAATATCCCAAGTTTGGTTATCCAAGATGCCCCTGAAGATGAAGGGGCGTTGACATCAGAACAAATCTATGAAAAGGTTTGCGGTTCAATTGTGGGCATTGCCGTGTATGACTATGATGCCAGCATTTTTTCTGATTTAGTGGGTCAAGGATCGGGAATTATTATAAGCGAAGACGGCTATATTGCGACTAATTCTCATGTTATCGGTGATTCTTCGAAAAAAAGAGTTACAGTTGTATTTAAAAACGATGAAAAAGCTGAAGAAATTCCCGCTAAAGTTGTCGGATATGACAAAGAAACTGACGTCGCAGTCGTAAAAATTGAAAAAAAAGATCTTAAACCTACAGTCTTTGGAAATTCGGGGAAAGTTAAGCCCGGATCTACTTGTTATGCTATAGGAAACCCAGGAGGATTGGATTTTTACGGCTCAATTACTCGTGGTATTGTTTCGGCCGTTAATCGTTCAATCAATAAATCGGAAGTTAGGTATATTCAAACTGATGCGGCTATTAATCCAGGAAATTCAGGTGGTGCTCTTGTTAATGCTTTTGGTCAAGTAATAGCAATGAACAGCGGTAAAATTGCAAGCGTTGAGTTTGAGGGTATGGCCTTCGCTATTCCTTCGGAAACCCTTGTATCGGTTACAGGCGAGCTCATTTCCAAGGGGTCTATGAGGCGAGCGCGTCTTGGTGTGAAGGTAAA
This sequence comes from Oscillospiraceae bacterium, assembly GCA_031265995.1. GTDB lineage: Bacteria > Bacillota > Clostridia > Oscillospirales > Acutalibacteraceae > Improbicoccus. Next base: position 51,051 of record JAISBW010000012.1, on the reverse strand, counting down.
AAACGTTGGTATATACCAGTCTACTCTGTACGATGTGCCTCTAGGGGTTGTAATAATTGAGATAATGCCCGGAAGTAGTTTAAAAGGTATTGTTGTTGGAGATATTTTGACTGACGTAAACGGTACGGCGATCACCGATACCGATTCTCTTTCGAGTGAAATCAGAAAACACAAAGCGGGCGAAACTGTTAAACTTTCTGCATTCCGACACTCAGCTACTGGAGAAAACAAAACTTTTAAAACTCAAGCAGTTCTCATTGAGGATAAAGGCGACTGAAAGATTTCTTAAAATTTAATCCTTCGTTCTAGTAGTCTAGAGGGGGACGATCCAAATATGAATCCAGCTTTGGATAACACATTCTAAAACTCTAGAACCCTGTCATCAAAATCTCTGAATTTCCCCATTACAATCAAGACAAGGTCTACAATTATCCCAATACCCAGTATGCCGCCTGTAAAAATATAAAGAATTCCTGTTATTATTTTTCCAACATAAAATCTGTGCAGTCCAAGCGGTCCTGCAAACAAGGCTAAAAGAAGGGCGATAAGCGCACTTTTTGGACTTTTTTCCATTAGTTCAATTTCAATTGCCATCTAAAAAACACCACCGTAAAAACTTTCTTCTTTATTTAAAGTATATGATAAAAGTCGGTTTTATGCAAAATATAGGAACATCAGACCTAATTTGAATGAATTTATTAGCTAATCTTTTTGGCATACTGATTATCTGACGCTAAAGTTACCTCTAAAATAGAATCTAATTTACTTTTTGAGCCAGGAATAAACCTGCCGAATTTCATTACTATATTTGGAAATTTTCTAAGCTTGAAAATTTTATCTTCAATTTCGTTCTCATAATATCCAGTATAAATTACAATATCATCTAAACAACCATTTTCACGGAAATAATTAATGCAGTTTAGTAATTCATTGAAACTAAGAATTGGCTCAAGGCCGCCAAATATTAGAGATTTTGTTATTGTATTACCAGTATATCTTCTAAAAATATCTTTTATGTAAACATTTATATTAGGCGAATTCAAGCTTGAAAAATTTTGGCACTCCTCAATGCTACGCCCAAGTTCTTTGAAACATTTAAAATCACATTTAGGCATAGCCAAAAACATCGAAGCATATTTATAATCTTGAAAATTCTCATCAACTATCGTTTTGATAGTAATAGTTTCGTTATTCAATTAGATTCTCCTTAAATTATTAGAACTCGCTATCATAAACCTAAAATATTAGAACCTGTATTCAAAAGGATCAAAGTACCCAATTTTCAATAATTTTTTCAAAATTTTGTCAAAAATGCTCAGAATACGTAAAGTATTCATTGCGCTTTTTTTATCATTAATGAAGAAAAATTCTTCAAAAATTTGGAATTTGCCCTTTTGAATACAGGTTCTTAGTTTTAAAGAAAATTAGCAAAATTTATTTGAAAATGGTGTCTCAAGTTTGCGAGAACGAGTTCTTAAAGATTTATATTTAAAAGTTTGCGTGCACAGGCTTTAGCTTCGTTTTTAAAATCGTTTCCTCTTTCTTCAAAGTTTTTATACATGTCAAAACTTGCACATGCAGGCGAAAGTAAAACTACATCACCTTTCTTTGCATTTTTATTTGATAAAAAAACTGCTTCCTTCATTGAATTTGCATTAAAAATTAATGGTTTTTCAATGAATTCTGAAGACATTACAGCTTTTCTTATTTCAGGCGCTGAATTTCCAATTAAAATTAAAACTTTAACTTTTTGGCAAATTTCATTTCCGAATTCTTCAAAAGACAATTTTTTATTGTATCCACCAGCGATTAAAATTACGTTTTTTGCGTCAAATACTGAAAGTGCGCCTTTTATTGTACGAGTTGGGCTGGAAGCAATGGAATCGTTATAAAATTTCACGCCGTCATTTTCGCATACAAACTCAATTCTATGTTCTACCCCGGAAAAATTTTCGGCAGTAATTTTTATAGCGTGAATTATATTTTTTATATCCATCATACAAGAACAAGTACAAACCGCAGCCATAAAATTTTCTAAGTTATGTTTTCCAGGTATTTTTAATTCACTCCTATGTATCAGATAGATGTCTTCATTATTTAAAGATAATATTATAAAACCATTTTCATCTAGCCAAACACCTTTAACTTTACGTTTTGAGCTAAAAAATCTAACATTAGACTTAATTTTTTTTGAAATACTTCTCAAAATTTCATCTTCATAATTGAGAATGGCGAAATCATTTTCGTTTTGATAGAACAAAGCATTAAATTTTGAGAAAATATATTCACTAAAATCTTTGTGAATATCCAAATGATTTGGCGAAATATTTGTAATTACTGAAAACTTAGGGCTTTTACGCATTGAAATTAATTGAAAACTCGAAAGCTCGGCGACTACAATACTGGTTCTTTTCAAATTCTCAAATAAAGGCAAAAGAGGGAAACCGATGTTACCGCCTATAAAAACATCTTGACTTGCGTTCTTTAAGATTTCATAAATTAAAGTAGTCACCGTTGTTTTCCCATCGCTTCCAGTTACACCGCAAATATTGCATGGGCAAAACCTAAAAAAAAGCTCAGATTCTGACGTAACCAAAGCCCCTCTTTTTTTCGCTTTATTTAATTCTTCGCAGTGACAAGACACCACTGGAGACCGAAAAATTAGATCTCCTTTTAATCTTTTTAGATAATTTGCTCCTAAATTAAATTTAACTTTGGATTTCTTCAAATTTAAATCAGATATTTTCAAACGGACGTCGCAAACGTTAAAATCAATTCCAAATTTATCTAAGATTTTAGCCACTTCTAAATTACTTCTGCCAAGCCCGATCAAGGTAATCTCTTTTTTATTTAAAAATTTGAAGATTTCTTGATAAATCAAACCAGACAAAAAGACGCTCCCTGCACGCAAAATCCAAGTGACGCCAAACGCGCCAAAAAATACCTAAAATTCGAATTTTAGTTTGATGAGAACAAGTTCTTAAACGTCTTTTGAAATCTTATTTAACATATCTTTGACTATTTTCGTCGGCTGAGCTCCATTCGCGAGCCACTTTTTAGCTTTCTCAAAATCAATTTTGAATTTATCTTTTTCAAGGAACGGGTCATAAAAACCTAAAATCTCAATAAACCTCCCGTCGCGCGGGGAACGCGAATCCGCAGCAACTATTTTATAAAACGGGCGCTTGTGCGCGCCGATCCTGCGTAGCCTTAACTTAACCAAAAAATCACTCCTATATACTTAGAATCTGCACTCAAAAGGACCAAAATACCCAATTTTCAATAATTTTTTCAAAATTTTGTCAAAAATGCTCGGAATACGTTAAAGTATTCATTGTGCTTTTTTATCATTAATGAAGAAAAATCCTTCGAAAATTTGGAATTTTCCCTTTTGAATACAGGTTCTTATTCACAAAAACATAACCAGCAAAGATATCTAAAATTTTCTTAAAACGTAGCTAAATTAAAAATTATCTAAACTTACCAAATTTAAAAAAACTGCCAAAATTTCCCTTTTTAAATCCATTCTTACCGGTAATCCCAAACTGTTTCATCATTTTGCGCATATCTTCAAATTTTTTAACTAGCTCATTAACATCCGAAACCTTTTTTCCGCTACCGGCAGCGATCCTAAATCTACGTCCAGACGAAATAATCTCGGGATTTTGCCTCTCTTGTGGTGTCATCGAAAGAATCATAGCCTCTATGCCAGAAACCATTTTATCATCAATATTAGTGCTATTCAAGCTGCCAATATTAGGAAGTCTCTCCAAAATCGACTTAAAAGAACCAATTTTTTTAATTTGATTAAACGCCAAAAGAAAGTCTTCAAAATCAAATTTGTTCTCTGAAATCTTTTTTGCAATTTTTTCGGCGTTTTCTTTGTCAATGCTAGCTTCTGTTTTCTCTATAAGAGAAAGTATATCTCCCATTCCCAGAATTCTGGAAGCTATACGATCAGGTCTGAATTGTTCGATATCTGATACTTTCTCTCCCGTTCCTACAAATTTTATCGGTTTTCCAGTTGTATAAATAACCGAAAGCGCCGCGCCGCCGCGGGTATCGCCATCGAATTTTGTCAAAATTATGCCGGTAACATTAAGACGTTTATTAAATATTTCCGCTTCACTAACTGCATCTTGCCCCGTCATAGCGTCAAGTACAAGTAGAATCTCCGATGGATTGGATATCGAATCAATATCCTCGAGTTCTCGCATCAAATCTTCATTAGTGTGAAGTCGGCCGGCTGTGTCTAAAATAAGGATGTTATTGCCGTGATTTTTGGCAAAATTTATAGCTTTTTTTGTTATTTCCTGGGGTTTTAACTCACTTTCTGAAAAAACACCAATTTTAGCTTTTTTGCCAAGTACCTCAAGTTGTTTAATTGCTGCGGGACGATAAATATCACACGCCGCAAGCAGCGGTGAATTCCCCTTGTTTTTAAGATGCAAAGCCAATTTAACAGCTTGAGTAGTCTTTCCCACACCTTGAAGACCGCAAAGCATAATTACATTCAAATTTTTTGAGTCAAGTTTAAGCGAATTTTTGCCTTTCCCGCCCAAAAGTGCAATTAACTCTTCATTTACAATTTTAATGACCATCTGCGCCGGTGTTAAACTTTTTGTTATTTCAACTCCTTGGGCACGTTCAGTAATTTTTTCGGTAAATTCTTTCACTACTAGATAATTAACGTCAGCCTCTAATAGTGCGATACGTATTTCACGCACCGCAACCCTGACGTCTGCTTCTGTCAAACGCCCCTTCGACCCAAGCTTTCTAAAAACTTCTGAAAGCTTTTCAGTAAGGTTTTGAAAAACCAACCAACTATCTCCATCTAAACAATCTAAATTGTTTTTTGAACTTCATTTACGTACCAATGGTAGTACTTATTTTATGTTCAGTCAAGTTATTCATTTAATATAAGAACCTGTATTCAAAAGGATAAATTCCAAATTTTTGAAAAAAATTATTAAAAATTGGGTATTTTGATCCTTTTGAATACAGGTTCTTATTTGAAAATGACGTTTCATAGTTTATGATAACAGGTTTTAATAGTTGACATTTATTAAAAATACGCTTACAATTTGTAACGGATGAGCGGGCTATGATGAGCTTTTTTCAGAACTTTATTTATAACAAAGGATTTTGCATGTCTCTTTTTGCTATTTCAGATCTCCACCTTTCGCTTGGCGCGTCCAAACCTATGGATATTTTTGAGGAATGGCACAATTATGTTGAAATTATTGAGAAAAATTGGAAGAATTCTGTTGCGGAGAATGATTGTGTTGTAATAGCTGGGGATATTTCTTGGGCTATGAATTTAAACGAGGCTGAAAAGGATTTTAAATTTATTGATTCTCTTCCAGGCGAAAAAATAATTATTAAAGGCAATCATGATTTTTGGTGGAGCAGTGTTAGGAAAATAAGTAATTTTTTTAAAGAAAAAAAAATTAATAGCATAAAAGTTTTACAAAATTTGTCTTTAGAATCGCAAGGGTTTTGCATTTGTGGAACACGCGGTTGGGTTTGCAAATCTAAATCTGATAGAGATAAAAAAATTGTTCACAGAGAAGTGGAAAGGCTTAGACTTTCGTTTAAATCTTCTGAAAAATCAGAATTAGAAAAGGTTGTTTTCATGCATTATCCTCCTGTTTATGATAAGGAAGAAAATGAGCTTATGGGTGTTCTTGTTGAAAATAATGTAAATATATGTTATTATGGTCACGTGCATGGAAAGCACGCTTCGGGCAAAGCGGTTGTTGGTAAATATCGTGGTGTGAATTTAGAGTTTATATCGTGTGATTATCTGGGTTTTAAACCACGATTAGTTGGTTGATATTTAAAAGTTTTGGTTTTTGTCCTTAATTAGGACTTGTGTTTTGCACGTGTTTTGCAAAAGAAAGGGGCGGATGGATGAAGATATTGTCGTGTGAAGAAAAAGGTAAATCTTGTTATGAATTTCATGTTTTGATTGAAAGCGATGAGTTCGGTTCTGAAGTCGAAAGATCTTATAGGAGAAAATCCAAAAGTCTAGCTGTCCCAGGATTTAGAAAAGGCAGGGTGCCTCGTGCGTTTGTTGAAAAGTACTATGGAGTTGAGTTTTTTTTTGAAGATGCGATTAATGAGTTGTATCCGAACGTTGTAGATTTTTTGTTTAAAAATTCAAGTAAAAAATTAATAAGAGGTGATATGGGTATGAATGCGCAGTTAGTTAATGCTGATTTAGAAAAAGGCGCGGAATTAAAAATGGAGATAAACGCCGAGCCAAAATTAGAGTTTAGCACCAGTTACAAAAATCTCGAAATTCATGTCAATAAAAAGAAAGAAGTAACTGATTTAGACGTTAAGAAATTTAAAGACGGCATTTTAAAGAGCCGCGCTAAATTTGTTTCTGTTAATGGGAGAACAGCAAAATCCGGCGATGTTGTAAAGATTGATTTCGAAGGTAAGATCGGAGGCGAGAAATTCGAAGGTGGATCGGCAAAGGGTGTTGAAATTACGTTAGGATCTAAAAAGTTTATTCCGGGATTTGAAGAACAAGTTTCAGGGCATAATAAAGGCGAAAGTTTTGAAATTAGTTTAACGTTTCCGGAAGATTATCCGATATCTAAATTTGCGGGTAAAAATGCGGTTTTTTCGGTGAAGTTACATGATATAAAAGAGCCGAGGATTCCGGAGCTCAACGATAAATTTTTAAAATCTTTAAAATTAGGTTTAGAAAACATTGAGCAATTTAATGATTGGTCGAGAAAACGAATAGAAGGAAGCAGAGAATCAGAGTATAATGAGGATTTGGATAAAGTTTGTGAGAACAGGATTGTTGAGATAACTCAAGGAGATATTCCTAAATTACTTGTGGAATCGCGTGCGAATTCTATGTATAAAGAATTTGAGTTTCGAGTTTTGGAACAAGGCCTTAAAATGGAAGATTATTTCAATTTTACAGGTATGACGGAAAAAGGGATAAAGGAAAATTTAAGACCAGAAGCGGAACAGTCGGTTAGGATGAATTTTGCTTTGAAAAAAATTGCCGAAGAAGAGCATGTTAATGTATCAAAAGAAGACATCGAGGATTTTTATAGCGGTTTATCTAAAAATTATGGGATTTCTATTGAAAAAGTGAAAGAATCTGTCAAGGAAGAAGAGGTTAAGGAAACGATTGGGTTGCAAAAAGCTTTTGAAATTGTTAAGAATTCTGCAGTTATAATTGAAGAATAGTTGAAAAAACAGCAAATGAATAGTTAATTTATTTTTATTGTCTTTGAGAGGTTATTTTGAGTTTAGTTCCTTATGTTGTCGAGCAAACAGGTAGAGGCGAAAGGTCTTATGATATTTTTTCTCGTTTGCTTAATGATCGAATAGTGATGCTACATGATGAAGTTAACACGGTAACATCAAGCCTTATTGTGGCGCAGCTGCTTTACTTAGAAGGCCAGGATCCAGGTAAGGACATTAATTTGTATATTAATAGTCCCGGCGGATCGGTAAGTGACGGTCTTGCGATATATGATACAATACAGTACATTAGGTGTGATGTTTGTACAATTTGTATGGGTCTTGCCGCAAGCATGGGAGCATTCCTGCTTGCAGCGGGTACTAAAGGGAAGAGGTTCGCTTTGCCCAATAGCGAAGTTCTCATTCACCAGCCTCTTGGTGGTGTTAAGGGGCAGGCGACAGATATTAAGATTCACGCGGATTGGATTATAAAAACGAGAGAAAGACTAAATAAAATTCTTGCTGAAAATACAGGTCAGCCAATTGAAAAAGTCGCTCAAGATACTGAACGTGATAATATTATGGAAGCCTCTGAAGCTGTTAATTATGGTTTGATAGACAAGGTTATAGATAAACGCGAATGAAACATTAATGTATTAAATTTTAAGAGTTCTCAGCTGTTTAAAATCATAGCAAGAGTAGTTTGTGTTCAAGTTATTGTTAAGAACCTGTACTCAAAGGGGCAAATTCCAAATTTTTGAAGAATTTTTCTTCAAAGTGAGGAAAAAAGTGCGTTGAATACTTTATGTATTTTGGGCATTTTTGATAAAATTTTGAAAAAAATTATTGAAAATTGGGTATTTTAATCCTTTTGAATACAGGTTCTAAGGTTAGATTTTTTAAAGAAGTGGTGATAGCATGGGAGAACATAGGTGTTCGTTTTGCGGAAGAACTGAAGATGAGGTCAAAAGAATTATCGCCGGCCCGCCAGGGGTTTGCATCTGTGATGAGTGCATAGGTCTTTGCCTTGATGCGCTTGAGGATAACAAACCAAAACGAGGTTTGCCAAAAATAGAGTTCCCGCAAAGCGGGAAAACGTTGCCTAAGCCTCAAGAAATAAAGAAAAATTTAGACGAGTATGTCATAGGGCAAGAAGAAGCGAAGGTTTCCATGTCAGTGGCCGTTTATAATCATTACAAAAGAATTTATTTCGGAAATTCCGGCGACGTGGAGCTTTCAAAGAGTAACGTTTTACTCCTTGGTCCGACCGGCGTTGGAAAAACCCTTTTAGCCCAGACAATGGCAAGGATGCTTCATGTTCCTTTTGCCATCGCGGATGCCACGACTTTGACGGAAGCTGGTTACGTTGGCGATGATGTCGAGAATATTTTATTGAGGCTGTATCAGGCAGCTGATTCAGACGTGGAAAAAGCGCAGCGCGGGATTATCTATATAGATGAAATTGATAAAATTTCAAGAAAATCAGAAAACGCTTCTATTACTCGTGACGTAAGTGGCGAAGGCGTCCAGCAGGCACTTTTAAAAATCCTTGAGGGTACTGATTCGAATGTTCCGGCAAAAGGAGGAAGAAAACATCCACAAGGCGAGACTATAAAAATGAATACCTCTAATATTCTTTTTATCTGCGGTGGTGCGTTCGATGGTCTGGAAAAAATTATTGAAAAACGCATCGGGGCTTCTTCTTTTGGTTTTGGAGCGAAAATCATGGGTAGAAAAGAAATAGAAACTACAGATTGGATGTCTAAGACCGAAACTCAGGATTTAATAAAGTTTGGTCTTATACCTGAACTAGTGGGTCGTTTGCCTATAATAACAGCTTTGAAAGGACTAGATGAGAAGGCATTGGTTAAAATATTAAAAGAACCTAAAAATTCGCTGGTAAAACAATATAAAAAACTTTTTGAATTTGATAATGTAGAGCTTATTTTTGAAGAAGAAGCGCTTGTATCGGCGGCAAAAAAGGCGATTGAGCGCCATAGCGGGGCTCGTGGCCTTCGTTCTATCATGGAAGAAACACTTCAGAAATCTATGTTTAATGTTCCTTCGGATTCAATGATTGAAAAAGTAGTGGTGACTAGAGATTCAATAGAAAATAACTCAGAACCTACGTTTGTGATAAATAAAAAGCGGAAATCCTTGCCATTTAGCTTTGGCGGTATAAGTAGTAAATTTAGAAAAGGAATTGTGAGCTAGATCATGTCACAAAATAGTTGAAGCTTCTTTTTCCTCTCTGTGAGTGGATGGGGAGTTGCGCCATCAGCTAGTTTGGGTCGCGGTCGTGAGTTAAAGGGATATCGGATTTGCGTTTTTTTATTTTTTGCAAAAGGTTCAGAAATTGATAAAAAAATTTTTGTTTTTTTTAATTTTTTTTTGTGTCTTGGTTCTTTATTTTTATTCAAAAAATGCTTCGGATAAAACGTCGATAAATGTCTATACTTGGGGCGAGTTTATCTCTACAGGTGCTGACGGCGAGTTTGATGTGAACGCTGAATTCACTCGTGAAACTGGAATAGAGGTGAATTGTTCCACTTTTCAGAGTAATGAGGAGATGTATGCAAAATTAGCGGGCGGAGGAACTGATTATGATGTCTTGATGCCTTCTGATTATATGATTTCTAAAATGATTAAAAACAAAATGTTGGCCAAGCTTAATTTTGATAACATACCAAATTATGCCTTAGTGAATAAAGAATATAAAAATTTAAATTTTGATCCGGAAAATGAATATTCAGTGCCATATATGTGGGGCTTTTTGGGTATTTTTTATAATAAAAAATACATAAAAGAAAAAATTTCTTGGAACTCCCTTTGGAATGATCAATACAAAGGAAAGATCTTAATGCTTGACAATTCCAGAGATGCTTTTTGTATATCCCTTATTAGGCTTGGGCTTTCAGTTAACAGCGCAGCAGAAGAGGATTGGCGAAAGGCTGCGAATGAGTTAAAAATTCAAAAGCCTCTCGTTCAAGGGTATATTATGGATCAAATTTTTGATAAATTAAAAAAAGAAGAAGCATATATTGCTCCTTATTATTTCGGCAATTCTATGCCGCATATTTTTTTGGAAAACAGCGAAATAGAATTTTCAGTTCCGGAAGAAGGAACAAATAAATTTATTGATTCCATGTGTATTCCCGAAGAAAGCAAGAAAAAAGATAAAGCTGAAAAATATATAAATTTTATGTGCCAAAAAGCGGTAGCCGTGGCAAACGCGAAAACTTGCGGATATATTCCGGCTCAAATCGAATCTGAAAATGAAATTTTAGAGGGTAAATTTTTGGAGATAAAAAATGCGCAGATTTATACGGGATTGCCGGATAAAATCAATACTCTTTCTGATGATTTGTGGGTAGATATAAAATCAGGCGAAAAAAGAATATTTTTTGAAAATATTATTTTAACAATAATGTTTATAGTTCTTATAGTTTTATATTTTTATCCTCTAATACTAAAATTATTTAAAAAAATAATAAAATAAAAATTTGTTGACAGCAAAGCTAATTTTTTGTAAAATCTAGAGGTATTCGTTTTTATTTAAAGTGGTGACTGGAGGGTTTTGTGGTTAAAATTATATATAAGGATAAACAAGTAGAGATTAAAAAAGGGTTAAGCATGTTAGAGATTTCCGAGGATTTTGGAATCGAAAATGTTTGCGCCGCTAAAATTAATAATAAAGTTTGTGATTTAGATACTGCTTTATCTGAAGATTGCCATGTTGATTTTGTCACTTTTGAACAAGAAGAAGGAAAGAAAATTTATTGGCATACTTGTGCTCATATTTTGGCTCAGGCGGTCAAAAGGATTTATCCAACTGTTAAGTGCGGGATAGGACCTGCAATTGACAGAGGGTTTTATTATGATTTTGATTTTGGCGGAATTCAATTTTTAAGAGAAGATTTATCAAAAGTCAATGCGGAAATTTTAAAAATAATAAATGAAGATTTAAAAATCGAAAAATTTACTTTAGACCACGAAGAATCAATTAGGATAATGAGTGAAAGGGGAGAGAGCTATAAAATTGAATTAATTAATGACCGCGCAAAAAACGGTGAAATTATCACCTTCTATAAGCAAGGCGAATTTGTTGATTTGTGCCGTGGGCCTCATTTGTCTTCAACGGGGAGCGTCGGCGCGGTTAATTTGAGCAGTGTTACAGGTGCTTATTGGAGAGGCGACGCCAAAAACAATATGCTTGTGAGAATCTACGGTATAGCGTTTCCTTCAAAAGAACAGCTTGAAAAATTTATTTCTGACACAGAAGAATCAAAAAAGCGTGATCATAATAAAATAGGTCGATCGTTGGGATATTTTACGACAGTTGATTATATTGGTCAGGGTTTGCCGATTTTAATGCCAAAAGGAGCTAAAGTACTGCAAATTCTCCAAAGATTTGTTGAAGACGAAGAAGAAAAAAGAGGTTATTTATTAACAAAAACTCCGTTTATGGCAAAATCGGATCTTTATAAAATTTCCGGTCATTGGAGTCATTACCGTGAAAGCATGTTTATTTTGGGAAACGAAGGAAAAGATAGCGAGATTTTGGCTCTTCGGCCTATGACTTGCCCGTTTCAATTTCAAGTGTATTTGGCAGGCGATCGTAGCTACCGTGATTTGCCGATGCGTCTTAATGAAACTTCAACTCTTTTCCGAAATGAACAAAGCGGAGAAATGCACGGGCTTATAAGGATCCGTCAGTTTACGATTTCTGAGGGTCATATTGCGTGTACGCCTCAGCAATTAGCGAATGAATTTAAATCTTGTTTAGATTTGGCCAAATTTTGCCTTAGGTCTCTTAAATTCGAGAACGATGTTTTTTACAGATTTTCAAAATGGGATGAAAATAATCAAGAGAAATATATAGGCAATACGGAAGAATGGGAGAAAGTTCAAACGGAGATGCGCAAAATTCTTGATTCTTCAGAACTTGATTATGTTGAAGCGAACGGAGAGGCTGCGTTTTATGGTCCAAAGCTTGACGTGCAATTTAAAAACGTTTATGGAAAAGAAGACACTTTAATAACAATTCAAATTGATTTTCAGCTCGCTCGCCGATTTGAGATGTTTTATACCGATTCAGACGGTGAAAAAAAACACCCTTATGTAATTCACAGAACGTCTTTAGGATGTTATGAACGTACTTTGGCAATGCTTTTGGAAAAATACTCAGGTGCTTTACCTGTGTGGCTTTCGCCCGAGCAAGTCCGTATTCTGCCTATGAATGAGAATTTGGTGGATGACGCTCAAAAACTTAAAAGGGATATCATTGACAGGGGCATTGCACGTGTATCAGTAGATTTGAGGAATGAAACGATTGGCTGCAAAATACGTTCGGCTGAAGATGAGAAGATTCCGTTTATTTTAATATTTGGCAAAAAAGAGCTTGAAAGCGGGAATGTAAGCGTAAGGTGCCGTGGGAAAGGTGATATAGGTTCTTTGGATATCGAAGATTTTATACAAATAGTGTCGGATAAAATAAAAAATAGGGAATGATTTTTAGTTGGAATATTATGATGTTGAATTTTAGTAAAATTTCTGTGATTATGGCGTTGATTATATTTATATTTCCTTTGAACGAGAGATGTTTAGCGCTTGATAGTCAAAAACTTGGCCAAGATAAAGATAATTCAATGTTAAATTCTTTAGATGAACAAAAATTGGAAGATTTTTCGGAAAATGTTTTAGTTCCAGTAAAAACAGATCCAGAAATTAATAAACTTAGGCAATTAATGAAATCCATGTCTATTTTAACTATCGTTGGTTTTATTGTGCCTTTATTGGTTGCGCTTAACAAGTTATGGTTATTTACGAATCCTAATAGAAGTAAGTCGGCTGCGGATGCTGATAATAGAATTCAGATTTTTGCTTCGTCTGTCAATTGTATCAGTAGTTTCACCACTTCCGTTTTATCTTATCGACTGCGTTTAGGATCTATAACTATAAGTAGTGTTATTAATGGATTGTGTGCGATTTTAAGGATTTTGTGTCACTTTAATTGTCTTAATAGTCATAAATTCTTTGATGGAAGATTTTGCACTTCTCTTTTTGTTTTTCCATTTTGCATTTCGCTTTTGATCGGCGAATTTACATATTTAGAGATAAGAAATAAAAATAGTAATGACATTTTTATTGAAAATTCGAAGCAAAAAGGTGTTCCAAAAAGTTAGAAATCTTTGATCAAATAAAATAAAAATAGAGAATGATTTTTAGTTATAGGATATTATAATGTTAAATTTAAGTAAAATTTCTGTGATTATGGCGTTGATCATATTTATATCTCCTTTGAACGAGAGATGTTTAGCGCTTGATAGTCAAAATTTTAGCCAAGATAAATTAACTCAGTGGAAGATGGATCCAGAGATTAATAAACTTAGGAAATTAATGAAATCCATGTCTGTTTTAAATTCCATTAGTTATATTGCGTCTTTAGTAGTTTGGGTCGCCCGTAGATTTAAAATTAAAGGAGGATGTGATACATTTGCGGCTGAGGTTTTTGCTTTGTCTGTTGGCGGAATCAGCAGTTTTGCCACTTTGATTTTATCTTCTCGATTGTGTTTAAAATCTGTGACAATAAGTAGTGTTATTAATGTATTTTGCGTAATTTTAATGATTTTTAGTAATATTAATTGTCTTTATGAACATAAATTTTTAAATGTTGGATATGGTTTTAAAATGTATTGGCTTTCGTTGATTGTTTCGATGTTAAGTAATGAGTTTAGTTTTCTGGAAATAAGAGATAAAAATAGTAATGACGTTCTTATTGAAAATTTGAAGCGAATCTGTTTTTTTGCATAAAAATTTAACGGAGGTTAAATGTTTTCAATTGCAATTGACGGTCCAGCGGGTGCGGGGAAGAGCTCGGTTTCCGATGAGATTGCTAAAAAATTGGGTTTTTTACATGTTGACACCGGTGCTCTTTATCGTGCGGTTGCTTATTTTTTTGTTGATAATAAATTAAATATTTCGAAAAAAGAGATTATTTTAAACGGAATAAAAAATTTAAAATTAGAAATTAAATTTGAAAATTTAATGCAAAAAGTTTTTATTAATAATGCTAATGTAAATGAAGAAATTCGTTCTGAAGTCATTTCAAAAATAGCATCGAAAATTTCAGCTTTTGTTGAAATCAGGCGTTTTTTGTTGAAAATCCAGCGTGAAACAGCGACGCAAAACAACGTTGTAATGGACGGGCGCGACATCGGAACTGAAGTTTTGCCAAATGCAAATATAAAAATATTTTTAACGGCTTCAGCGGAAGAACGCGCTGAAAGAAGATTTAAGCAAATAAAAAAAACTGGAAAAAATTCAAATTATACCGAGATTTTATCTTCAATAAATGAAAGAGACCATGCCGATATGAACCGTGATAACTGTCCGCTTAAATGCCCTCGTGAAGCGGTAATTTATAATAGTACTGGTATAAGTCTTGAAAAAACAGTTGAGGATTTATTAGAGGTTATATTAAAAGTTCTAAAGGCCTAATTATGAAAGATGTGTTTTTGCGTTGGTTTACAGGTGTGGTATTTTTCGTCTTATATGCCCCTATTTTTGTTTTGATAATTTATTCGTTTAATTCATCAAGTTCCAGATCTGTTTGGGGCGGCTTTACTTTAAGATGGTATTTTCAGCTTTGTAGGAACACCCAAGTTTTGCGGGCTACTCTTAACACGTTGGTTATTGCGACCTGTGCTTCGTCTTTCGCAGCGGTTTTGGGCACGCTTGCCTGTGCAGGTTTAGTGAATTCAAAAAAGATGTTACAAAATTTGGTAGTCAGTTTAACAAATTTGCCGATGATAAATCCTGAAATCGTCACCGGAATTTCGCTCATGCTGTTTTTTGTATCTTTTTTTCGCCTTACAGGATTTTTAAAACCTGGAATGATTACGCTTATATTGGCACATTCAATGTTTTGTGCGCCCTACGTATTCCTCGCGGTGCTCCCAAAAATCAAGCAAATAACACCACAAATACCGGAAGCAGCACAAGATTTAGGTTGCACACCATTGCAGGCTTTTTTTAAGGTTTTGCTCCCGGAAATTACACCTGGAATCATTACTGGAATAATGATGTCTTTTACTATGTCGCTTGATGATTTTACAATAAGCTATTTTACTAGCGGTAATGTTCAAACTCTTCCGATTATTATATACTCAATGACGCGCAGATCGATAAGCCCTGAAATAAATGCGCTATCGGCATTACTTTTTTTGTTATTAATTGCGCTTTTTTTAATAATAAATTTAAGACAAGGCAAGAAGTAGGATTTAAAACAAATTTTTAGGTTTCGCACAATAAAATAGACTTTTAAAACATATACTTTTAAATATAGATATTCTCTGCAATAGAGTTGGGTGTGTTGTTTTAAGAACCTATACTGTAGATTTGAGTTTCGGAGGAGTTATTTTGAAAAAAATCCTTTTTTTATGTGGTGGTTGCTCGCCCGAGCGAAATATTTCATTAAATTCGGCTCGTTCTGTTTATAACTGTATTGAAAGAGAATATGACATTAGGATAGTTTTTTTTAATAAAAATTTAGAAAAATATTTAATAACAGGAGAATTTCTTTATTCTAATACGACGTCAGATTTTGATTTTAAACTTTTAAACGAAGGAAAGATTCTTTCTGATGAACAATTTAGGCAGGAATTAAAGCAAAGCGACGTTGTTTTCCCGATTATGCATGGTGTGTTTGGTGAAGATGGGCAGATTCAAAAAATTTTAGAAGAAGAAGGCGTGACATTTGTCGGTTCGGGTTCTAAAGAATGTTCTTATATGTACAACAAGGAAAATGCCGAAAATTTTATTATCAAAAAAAATGGTTTTAAGAGCGTTCCAAAACTATTTTTATCACCTGAAGAAAATAATATTGAAAATAAAATTTCTGATTTTTTTAATGAAAATAGTCTTAGCGAAGCTATTGTAAAACCAACGGAAGGCGGTTCGTCTTTTGGTGTTAAACATGCGAGAAATCTTAAAAATGCTTTAGAAATTTCAAAAAATATGATAGAAAAAGAAAAAAAGAAGATTTTAATTGAAAAACGATGTGTAGGGAAAGAATTTACAGTTATAATTTTGCAAAATTTAGACGGAGATCCAGTTTCTCTTATTCCGACCGAAATTGAAGTAAAGGATTCAGACAATATAATTTTTGATACTCGGCGAAAGTATTTATCAACGAATGAAACGCATTACCATTGCCCCCCCAGGTTTGAACGTGAACAAATTGAAAAAATAAGAGAAAAGGCCTCGAGTCTATTTAGTTTGTGCGGCGCAAAAGATTTTTTGAGGATTGACGGTTGGATTCTTGATGACGGGGAGATTTATTTTTCAGATTTTAATCCTATAAGCGGTATGGAGCAGAATAGTTTTATTTTTCAGCAAAGCGCAAAGATAGGTTTTACCCATAGAGAAGTTATCAATTATTTAATAAATTCTTGTTTAAAAAATAAAAATTCAAAAAATTTTGATAATTCAGTTTCTGAGAGCGACAACGATTCTCTAGATGAAGGAAAATCCGGCAAAATAACAGTTAACGTGATTTTTGGCGGTTCAACTTCCGAGCGCCAGGTTTCTTTGCTTAGCGGATCCAATGTTTGGCTTAAATTTTTAAAATCTAAAAAATATTATCCGAGACCGTTTATGCTTTTTGAGGAAAACGGTGCGAGAAAGGTCATCTCTTTGCCGTATGCGATGGTTTTGAATCACACGGTTGAAGAAATTTTGCATCAATTTAAAAATAATGATTCAGATTTTCCAGATCTTGCAAATGAAATAAGAATTAAATTAGGTCTGGAGAAAAAAAGTTTTGAAGAACCGGCGATTATGACATTGAATGAGTTTTTGAATGATTCAAAAGAAGAAAAAGCATTTGTCTTTTTAGCACTTCACGGCGGTTTTGGTGAAAATGGCGGAATTCAAAAAGAACTTGAAAATTTAAATATTCCTTTTAATGGCTCGGGTTCGCGTGCTTCTGAGATTTGTATGAATAAATTTAAAACGGGAAGTCTTGTTAATTCGATCGGTTTTTCTGGTTTGCGTAGCGCTAAAAAGAAAGTTATGAGTGTTTCATTTGTTATAAATAATTTTGGTGATAAATTAGAAAATATTTGGAATGAGTTAGTTTCAGATTTAGGAAAAAGAATTTTAATAAAACCTAATTGCGACGGATGTTCTACAGGTGTGGTTGTTTTGGAAAATAAAGAAGATTTTGCCGTGTATTCTAAATTATTGCGAAATGGAGCTGAATTTATCCCTGAAAATTCATTTACGAGAAGTAATGAAAAAATTGCTATGGGGCGCGGTACGGAAGAATTTTTATTTGAAGAATTTATCGAAACAGATAAAATCGAGATAGTAGAGGGGAAACTTGAGTGTACACAAAAAATGGGCTGGATAGAACTTACGGTTACCGTTTTTGAATCTGATAGAAAGTATTTTTCTTTTAATCCTAGTATAACAGTTTCTAATTCTGGCGATGTTTTAAGTGTCGAAGAAAAATTCCAAGGCGGAACCGGAGTGAATATCACTCCGCCGCCTGAATTTTTAATAAATTCTAGTTTGTTAGAGAAGATCAAACGCTATACCGAGATTACGGCTGCAAAAATTGGTATAAAAAACTATTGCAGAGTTGATATATTTGCAAACAATATAACAGGGGAAGTGGTCATAATAGAAATTAACACTCTTCCCGCGCTCACACCGTCGACCGTACTATTCCAACAAGCATCGAAAGAAAAACCGCCTGTAAAACCTCTTGATTTTTTAGAAAAAATGATAAATATTTAAATAAACTGATAGCTCAGGGATATTGGACGTCTTCTTAGATATAAAGGACGTTTTATATTTTTTCAAGAATTCCTTGCTCGACTAATTTGTCAAATAATGAGGTGCCAATCATGATTCCTAAACAATCGTTTGTATCATAGCCTAATTCTTCAAGTACAATTACGAAAAAAATAGTGTATAAATTTCCTTCTTTTGTAATTTCGTGTAGACTTATTTTTATTTCTCCTTTTGCTAACTTTAAAGAAGCGTTTCTCATTTCTTCAGTTTCGTTTGTTTTTAACTCATAGTTTTTAATTTTATCTTCAATCTTTTTTTGAAAATGCCTTAACTCTTTTCTTTTAATTCCTAAAAAGGTACAAAAGGAATCGAAACCAATTTTATGTCCTGCAATGTCACTAAATTCTTGTGTGTCTACGTCAATTGTTCCGTATAATTCATCAAAAATTTTTTCTCTCGTGCAAGTGCTGGCGCAAAGCTTGAATAATTCTTCGTTATTGATATTTTTTTTGCAATTATTAATTTCTTCTCGGGCTACTTCTGGTGCTTCTGCGTCCATGCTAGACCCTCTGCAAAAAGACTCGACTCTTTCTCGAAGGTTGCTTACTAGCTCAGGTTGTATAATAGTCCCCCCTTGTTTAAAATATCTTTCTACTGGATGTACTGGAATGGGACCGTTATAATTTGTATGTGCCATAATTTTATCAGTTGCTTTATTTACTTGGGATATGAAGCAATTTAAAAGAATTTCCAACAAATTGGATTGTCTTATTCCGTAAAAATAATTTTTAATAGATTGCACAACAGTTCTTAAGCGTAAAGGGCAATTGGTACGTGAACCTTCACCGTCATCGTTTAAGTTCGTAAGCAATAAGATGGCATGTGTTTTGGATTCATTTTTTTCTGGAAGTTCGCTTATGTGAATAATCATTTTGAAAAAATCTTTTACGAAGCCTGTTTCCAGCTTTTCGAGACGAGAATCACATGCAAAAATCCCACAATCACTTGCTGATCCCAACATGTGGTCACCTTGGGGATATTCTTGCCAGAAACCATTTGACCAAGGGCAGAATAAGTAAGCCGCGGGGGTGATTTCTTTCTTTTCTCTTGCGTGAGCTACGGTAATTGTTTCATTTTCAAATAATTTCTTCCAAACTGAAACAAATTCATGGATATTTTCACCAAAAAGATTCTTGTAAAACGGTAAACAAAGATATTCGTTGAGTTTTTGAGATTGGAGTGAAAAATTTGTTTGGTGAAGAGAACTGAGACCAAATTGACGTTTAAACGTTTGGGAAAAATTTCCTTTTAAGTTTGTAAAATCTTTAATTATTCCTTTTACATCAATTTCTGACCAAGGATATGATTTTTCCATCGCTGCCTTGTCAAAATATTTTCTTGTAGGGCGAACACCGAATGGCGAAAAAAGTAAATTGAGATTTTGCCTAGCGCTATCTTGTTCGCTTTGTCTTCCGAAACGCTTAGCATATTTTAATCTTTTGTTTTCATGATCGACATCAAAAATTTGCGATTCAAACTGCTGAGGTTCGCATGGAACTGTTGGGAAAAATAATGGTATTCCTATGATTCTTTTTAAATCCTCTTTTTCTTCTCCTCCTACTTCTTCTTCATTTTCTTTGTTTTTCGCATTTTCACTTCGAGATTTTAGATAAATTAAACCTATAGTGGTCGATATCGTGCCTACCGCTAACCAAAATGTAGATAGTTTCCTCCCTTTCTTTTGTCTTGAGACAGACCTTTCGGAAGTAACATTGTCTTCGGAATGATAAGATCTTTCGGACGGATGATTATTTGCAGCAAAAGTTTGTGTCGAGAGCTGTAAAATCGATAAAGCAAACGCCAGATTTTTAATTGTATTTTTCTTCATTTTTTCACCTGTTTTTTATATATTTCCGTTTTCAGTTCATAATATAACTATTATAAAGAAAATTATATCACATTTTTATATTATTTGTAAATTTTTATTTTAATTTTATCTATTGATTTTACTGCTTTTTGCTTGCAATTTTTAGGTGTAAGATTTACAATATCCGACATATTTAGGAGGCGCAATTATGGTTTTTATCTTTTTTGTTGTTCCGCTTATTTTTGTTTTGGTTTCCGCTTTTTTTGTTGTAAAATTAATTAAAAAAGGAATGAACAAGAAAACTGCTGTGTTTTCTCAAATAGCCTCTGCTGCTTTTGTTATTTTGATATGTTTTTTTTGCGCTTTAAGCGAATGTCGTTCGGCGGCGGCTGTATCTGAAACAAGTTCGGCGATTTCTCATTCACAGTCCGATGCCGAGTCTGCGGCTCGTGCCAATGCTTATGGTGTTGGTTTGGTTGCTTCAGCAATTGCCCTCGGTATGGCCGGAATAGGCGGCGGTCTGGCGGTTGCGGCGGCGGCTCCGGCTGCGATTGTTGCGATGTCGGAAAGCCCTGATACTGTGGGGAAATCTATGATTTTTGCTGTTTTTGGCGAAGCTATCGCCCTTTATGGACTTCTCATTTCGGTTTTTATTCTTAATAAACTTGATTTATTGATAGGCATCATATAAAAGTTTTTAAAGTTATTTTTTGTAGGTATTTTGATTATATTTGGGGCGATTCTTTGCGGTTTTTTCTTATAAGCGATAATATAGATACTGCTATGGGTTTGCTCTTAGTCGGGATTGAGGGTGTCGTTGTGCATGGCGAAGATGAGTTTAAGATTGTTTTTGAAACTGCGCTGAATGATAACACAATAGCGTTGATTCTGATAACGGAATTGCTTATGTCTTTTTATGGAAGTTTGGTATATCCTTTCAAACTTAATGTACGCAAAGCAATTGTTCAAATTCCTGACCGCCACAACAGTGGTGAGACAGAAAAACTTATGGGTAAATATATACGAGACGCCATAGGGGGGGGGGGGGCTCTTGTATAGAATATAATAGAATTTTGGCAGAAAATATTTACAAAAAAAGGCGGGGATATCGTTGGAAGAAAAGATTTTAAGTAAGTTTTTAAGTTCAATAGGAAGATGCGCCAGACGAAGTCAATCTGAGTTAATCGAAGGATTGAGAAAGATTGAGTCTGAACGGATAAAGCAAGCTGAAGCGGAAATGATTGACGTTGCGAGAAAAATTATACAATCAGAACTCACTGTGGTAAAAAGCAGGATCTCGCGTGAGATTTCAGCCAGGGGTGTTTTGGCGAGAAAAAGAGTGTTTGCGAAGAAAAAAGAGGTTGAGCAAAAAATTTTTGATGAATGCGAAATAAAAATTAAAGAATTTGTTAATTCGAAAAGTTATCCCGAGAGATTAAAAAATAATTGTGAGATTATATTTAAATTTTTGGGAGATGCGCCTAGGGTCTACGTTCGAAAAGAAGATTTGATTTATTCAGATATTATCCAAAATGTTATTAAAAACGCGGAAATTTTGGCTGAAGAAAAAATAAAGCTTGGTGGTATTGTTGGCAAAAAAAATGGTACAGTTGTCGATGAAACCTTTGATTCTGCATTGAGTGCTTTTTTCTCTTATTGTTAAAAATAATTTGTGAAGTTATTGTTTTTTGGAAAAAAGGGGGGGCGTCTAGTTGGCAGAAGGGTTAATTTATGGCATTAATGGGCCTGTTGTGACTATTAAGGGTATGGTTTCGTTTGCTATGTCTGATATGGTTTATATTGGCAAAGAGGATCTTGTGGGCGAAGTAATTAGTGTAGGCGCCGAAAAGACTGTAATACAGGTTTTTGAGGATACTGCGGGTCTTGCTGTTGGAGACTTGGTGAAAAGCATTGGGCGTCCGATGAGTGTTACGCTCGGCCCCGGGCTTATAGGGAACATTTTCGATGGAATCGAGAGACCGCTTAGGCGAATTGAGGGTGCTTCAGGTGCTTTTATACCAAGAGGATGCAACATAGATGCTTTGGATAAGGAAAAATTATGGGACGTCGAAATCAAGGCCGAGGTGGGGGAGAGGCTTAGAAGTGGTTCGGTTTATGCGGTGTGCCGCGAGAGTATTGTGATAAATCATAGGGTTATGGTTCCCAACGGTATTGAAGGGACGGTATCTGAGATTGTTAAAAATGGGAAATATAGATGCGATGATGTAGTACTAAAATTAAAAACAGATGGCGGCGAAGCCGGGTTGACTCTTTCTCAAATTTGGAATATTCGTGCTCCTCGTCCTGTAAAAAAAAGACTTCCGATGAATGTTCCGCTTATTACCGGTCAGCGTGTGATAGATTCGTTTTTTCCAGTTGCGAAGGGCGGGGCTGCTATTTTGCCAGGGGGATTTGGAACAGGCAAAACTATGACTCAGCATCAGCTTGCCAAATGGTGTGATGCCGATGTTATTGTTTATGTGGGATGTGGTGAACGCGGAAATGAGATGACGCAGGTTTTAGAGGAATTTTCAAATCTGGTCGATCCGAAAACAGGTAGTCCGATGACAGAGCGTACGATTTTTATAGCCAATACTTCCAATATGCCGGTTGCAGCGCGGGAGGCATCTATTTATACAGGCGTTACATTAGCTGAGTATTATCGTGATATGGGTTATGACGTTGCAATGATGGCGGATTCTACATCGCGTTGGGCAGAAGCTTTGCGTGAAATTTCGGGTCGTCTTGAAGAAATGCCGGCCGAGGAAGGTTTCCCTGCTTATTTGCCTTCACGGCTTTCAGAATTTTATGAACGTGCGGGGCGTTTTGAGGTGCTTTGCGGTGAAAGTGGGTCAGTTACAATAATTGGTGCCGTTTCTCCGCAAGGATCGGATTTTTCCGAGCCGGTCACCCAGAATACAAAACGTTTTACAAGGTGTTTTTGGGCGTTGGATAAAAATTTGGCGTATTCCAGGCATTATCCGGCGATAAATTGGATTTCAAGTTATAGCGAGTATTTTAATGAACTTGACGGTTGGTATTCTAAAAATGTGAGCGCGGATTTTGCAGGATATAGAAAAAAAATGATGTTTTTTTTGCACGAAGAAGAGCGTCTTATGGAGATTGTGCGTTTAGTCGGGGAAGATGTTTTGCCGGATGATCAAAAATTGCTTATAGAAACGGCTAAATTGATACGTGTTGGATTTTTACAGCAAAACTCTTTTCATGAGGAAGACACTTTTGTTTCGCTGGCGAAACAAGAATTAATGATGAAAGCAATAATTTATCTTAATAAAAAGGCAAGAAATTTGATTTCTGCTTCGATACCTATTTCGAAGGTTATCGAAACGGGGATTTTTTCGGATTTGGCAAGAATGAAATATGAAATTCCTAATAGCAGATTAGATATGTTTAATGATTATTTTTACAAAATAGATGGTGAAATAGAAAAATTGATTGCATGATTTTGCTTTTTCTAGTTTGATGGTTAATTTATGATAATAAGATACTCCGGCTTAAAGGAAATAAAAGGCTCTTTGATTGCCGTTGGTGGTGTCGGTGGTGTTTTTTTTGACGAAGTGGTCGATATATATCTTGACGGCGGCGCGGTAAGACATGGGCGTGTTATACAGATAGAAGGGGACTATGCGATAATTCAGGTTTTCGAAGGCGTTAAGTTTATATCTTTGGAGAATACTGAAATTTGCTTTAAGGGTCACCCTATGCAAATGGCACTTTCACGCGAAATTTTAGGGAGGGTTTTTAGCGGCTCCGGTAAACCGATTGACGGCTTGGGTGAGATTCGTTCTGAAGTGGATGAATTTTTAGATAAAAATTCCAGGTATGTAAGCCGAGATGTAAACGGTTTGCCGATTAATCCGATTTCCCGTATTTATCCTAAGGATTATATTTGTACCGGAATTTCTTCAATTGATGCGCTTATTACTTTAATAAGGGGTCAAAAACTTCCGATTTTTTCTGGTGCGGGGATGAGACATAATGATTTGGCAATTCAGATCGCAAAACAGGCGAGGGTTTCAAATTCAGGGGAGAATAATTTTGCTATTGTTTTTGCCGCGATGGGTGTAAAAAACGATGTTGCGTCGTATTTCAGAGAAGAATTTGAGTATTCCGGCGCCCTTGGGCGGGTCGTTATGTTTTTAAATCTTTCGAGCGATCCTGTAACAGAAAGAATTCTTACTCCGCGTTTTGCGCTCACGGCCGCGGAGTATTTAGCTTTTGATCTTGACTATCACGTACTTGTAATTATGACTGATATGACTTCCTACGCAGAAGCTGTTAGGGAGTTTAGTTCTTCAAAAGGTGAAATACCAGGGAGAAAAGGATTTCCAGGGTACCTTTATTCGGACTTGGCGTCTCTTTATGAGCGTGCTGGTATGCTTAAGGGCAAAAAAGGTTCTGTTACACAAATTCCTATCCTTACTATGCCTGGTGACGATATAACTCATCCTATTCCTGATCTTACTGGTTATATAACCGAAGGCCAAATTGTGCTTTCTCGTTTGCTTGAAGGAAAGGGTTTTTATCCTTCGGTTTCTATTTTGCCTTCTCTTTCAAGATTAATGAAAGACGGGATAGGGAAGGGTTTTACTCACCAGGATCATCCTGTTTTGGCGGATCAGCTATTTGCGTCTTACTCTAGAGTCCTGGATACACGGGCGCTTTCGTCTGTTGTTGGCGAAGATGATTTAAGTAGTATAGACAAAATTTATTTAAAATTTGGTTCTGTTTTTGAGCGTTATTTTATTAATCAGGGTTTTCATGAAAACCGTTCAATGAAAGAAACATTAGATTTAGGCTGGCGAATTTTATCTTTGCTGCCAAGAAATGAACTTTCTAGAATTAAACCTGAAATTTTAAGTAAGCATTATATTGAAGATAAAAATTTAATAAGTTTTGTAGATGATCCCCAGGAGATGATTTAGTTGAAATTTCAGATTTCGCCTACTAAGGGCAATTTAATGTCGGCTAAGCGTAGTTTGAGTTTTTCAAAAAAAGGTTTTGTTATTTTAGATCAAAAACGAAATATTTTAATGAGAGAATTAATGGCACTTGTTGAAGAGGCGAAAGAGGTTCGGGAAAAAATAGGAATTGTCTATAAAGATGCGTATCTTGCACTTCAAAGAGCGAATATTTCGATTGGTGTTTGCGAAGAATTGGCTATGTGTGCCCCTAAAGAGGATGGTTTAAGGTTTTTTTTTAGAAGTGTGATGGGGGTTGAGATTCCGATTTTTTCACTTGAAGAAAATGACGCGAAAGAAGTACCTTTCGGTCTTTATAGCTCAGATTCAAATCTTGATAGGGCTTATTTTAAATTTTGTGAAGTGAAATATTTGACTGTTATATTTGCTAGAATTGAAAATAGTGTTTACCGCCTTACTCAAGCAATAAGAAAGACAAAAAAACGTGCAAATGCTTTAAAAAACGCTATAATACCTGAATT
Source organism: Oscillospiraceae bacterium (assembly GCA_031265995.1). Classification (GTDB taxonomy): domain Bacteria; phylum Bacillota; class Clostridia; order Oscillospirales; family Acutalibacteraceae; genus Improbicoccus. The sequence continues at coordinate 25,705 of JAISBW010000012.1, read as the reverse complement.
TGAACGAATGGTAAAAAGTATGAGCGATGTTCTGGAAGAAAAAGAGAGAGAAGAATTTGTGAGACTAAAAGTAATAAAACGAAGAAAATAAAATTTTTTATATTTTTTTAAGAATCTGTATTCAAAAGGGCAAATTCCAAATTTTTGAAGAATTTTTCTTCAGTAATGATAAAAAAAGCGCAATAAATACTTTATGTATTCTGAGCATTTTTGACAAAATTTTGAAAAAAATTATTGAAAATTGGATATTTTGATCCTTTTGAATACAGGTTCTAAATATGTATGGTTGGTGTTTATGTACCGAACTCATAAGTGTTCCCAAGTTAGCGAGAAAATAGTTGGGGCTAATATAAAAGTCGCCGGCTGGGTGTCGGGGATTCGGGATCACGGTGGTGTTAAATTTATAGATTTGCGCGATGAAACGGGGACTTTGCAGATAGTTGCTCATGAAGGGCAGGTTAATAGTGTAACGAGGGAAAGTTCGGTTTCTGTCACTGGAATTTTAAAAAAACGCAGTCTTGAAGCTGTTAATCCGAAGATTTTGACAGGCGAATATGAGGTTTTGGCTTTAGAAATAGCTTTACTGGGTGCATGCGAGGCGTTGCCTTTTGAGATTCAAGAGTCTGAGAATGTGAAAGAGGAATTAAGATTAAAATATAGATTCCTTGATTTGCGGAACCCAAAGATTCATGAGAAAATTTTATTAAGATCTGATGTGATTCATTTTCTTCGGTGTAATATGCGCGAACTTGGGTTTTTTGAGATTCAAACTCCTCTTCTTTCGGCATCGTCGCCTGAGGGCGCAAGGGATTATCTTGTTCCGAGCCGTAAATATAAAGGCAGATTTTACGCGCTTCCGCAGGCTCCGCAGATTTTTAAGCAGCTTTTAATGGTTTCGGGTTTTGAAAGATATTTTCAGATAGCCCCCTGTTTTCGTGACGAAGATTCGCGAGCTGATCGGGCGCCTGGTGAGTTCTATCAGCTTGATTTTGAGATGGCTTTTGCCGATCAAGAAGATGTTTTTTCAATCGGAGAACAGGTTTTAAGTAGTCTTTTTTTAAAGTTTGGCGGTAAAAAAGTTACTGATTTACCATTTCCAAGAATTTCTTATGCGGAATCGATTGAAAAATATGGAACTGATAAGCCAGATTTGCGAAATCCACTTGAAATTTGTGATGTAAGCGAGATCTTTAAAAATTCAGGTTTTAAGGCTTTTGACGGCAAAATTGTCAAAGCGATTTCTGTTTCAGAGGTAGCTTTGAAGCCGAGAAGTTTTTTTGATGATATGCTTAAGTTTTCAAAAGAAATAGGAATGACTGGGCTTGGTTATATTAAGATTTGTGAGAATAAAAATCTCTTAGGACCAATAGAGAAGTTTATTCCGCAAGATAGACGCGGAAAACTTTTGGAAACGGCTAAATCTGGGGAGAATTCTGTTATTTTTTTTATATCCGATATTGTTAAGGAAAAAGCTTGTAAGTTTGCATGTCAAGTAAGAAATGAACTGGCGGAAAAATTAGGGATTATTGACAAAGAAAAATTTGCTTTTTGTTATGTTACTGATTTTAATATGTATGAACGCGATGAGGAAACAAATAAAATTGTCTTTACTCATAATCCATTTTCAATGCCTCAAGGTGGTATTGAAGCGCTTGAAGATATGAATCCCTTGGATGTTTTAGCGTATCAATATGACATAGTTTGCAATGGCATTGAGCTTTCATCAGGCGCTGTGCGAAACCATGATATAAAAATTATGCTCAAAGCTTTTGAAATTGCAGGTTATTCTAAAAGCGATGTTATTAGTAAGTTTCCATCTCTATTTAGGGCTTTTTCATATGGTGCGCCGCCGCATGCAGGAATGGCGCCAGGTCTTGATCGGATTTTAATGCTGTTGACGGGTTCTGAAAACATACGTGAAATAACCGCGTTCCCTATGAACAGCGGTGCGCAAGATATACTGCTTGGAGCACCAAGTGAGGTAAGCGAAGAACAGCTGCGAGAAATTCATATTAAGATAAGATGAATTATTTTATTAATTTTATAAATTTTTTTCTCTAAACTGCAATAAATTTTGAGTATTTGTTGCAAAAATATTATTTCATATGTATAATTATATCATGAGATTTTTTTGCTGTCTTGTATTTTTGTGGCCCGCAAGAGGAGAAAAACATGAAAAAGCTAATGGCTATCTTTTTAGCTATGTGTTTTTTGACTAGTTTTTGTAATGGTCAAGAAATTAAACTAGAAAAAGTAAACGGAAACAGTTTATATTTAGCTCCTGGCTTGACTTTTGGTGTATTGCTTGCTGTGGCTATCTTTGCTTCTAAGCAGAAACAAGTAAAAGAATCGGAATTGCTTCTTGCGGAGTTACATCAGTCTTTACAAACTAAAAGAGAAGTTGCCCATTCTGTTCGAGTTAGAGAATTGCAATTTAGAATTGCCGAATTAATATCAATTGATGAGTTATTAAGAAATTTAGAATTAAAAAATGTTGAAATTCAAAGATTAAACTCAGATATTGAAGGTTTTCGAAAATCTTTGGCTCAAAGTAATGAATTGAGAAAGCTTAAAGCTGAGCTTGATCAATGTCAAGCTGAAAAAGGGCGAAGTGAAGCCGATGTTAAAAGATTAAAAGATGATATAGAAAGATTAACTCTCCAAGATGAAACTAAACAATCTGAAATTGCTCAACTTCAAAAACAGATGTTGGCTATGTCAGAAGCGATTTGGGATCATATGCGATATACTCAAGGTCAAACCGAAATAAGGATTAAAAAGCTTAATGATATACACGAACAAGAAAAAAAATCGTTAGAAAAACAAATTGAAGATTTTAAGGAATTAATTGAAGAAATTTTGAAATATGAAGGAGGAGCTGAATTTTTACAAGAGATCAGAGGATCAATTGAAGAAGAAAGTGAAAAATTTAGTGAAGTGATGGATGGATTATTGCCAAAATAAGGAGCAAAAAATGAATAATTTAACCAAATAACAGATGAATTGCCAGAAGAGTAAGATATTGATAATTTTATTGTTTTAGTTAATAAAATTAGAGTTTGCTTATCTGTGCTAAAAGTTTTAAAACAATTAGTTTGTTAGTTTGTCGCGATAGGAGAAGAAAAATATGAGAAGGCCGATAGCTATTTTGCTAGCTATGTGTTTTGTCACTAATTTTTGTAATAGTCAGGAAAGTGAATCGAAAGCTAGAAAAACAGAAAAAGTAAATCAAAACAGTTTATATTTACTTTCTGGCTTGGTTATTGGCGTATTGTCTACTGTGGTTGTTTCTGTTTATATGCAAAAACAAATGCAGAAATTGGAATTGCATCTTGCGGGGTTACGGCAATCTTTGCAAATTGATGAAAAGGATGTCAGTTCTGATCAAATTAGAAAATTGGAATATAGAATTGCAGAATTAACATCGAAATTAAGTGAAGATTCGGAACTAAACATTAAATTAGAAACAGAAAATGATAGAATTAGTGAATTATCGACAAATTTAGGGGCAAGGGAAGATGAAATTCAAAGATTAAACTCAGATATTGAAGATTTAAGGCGATCTTTAATTCAAAGCCGTGAACTCAGTGGTGTTCAAATTGAACACGATGAAATCTCAGAATTAGAAAGGCTTAGATCTGAACTTGAGCAATGTCAAATTAAAAAACAAGAGATTCAAACTAATGTCAAAGGTCTCGCAAGTAATAGAAGCAAAATAGCTGATCAGCATAGAAATAAACAAGCTGAAATTGCTCAACTTCAAGGCCAGATGGTAAGTATGTCGAAAGCACTTAAGGATCACATGGAGGCAGTTCGGGCACTAAACGAACAAAGAATTGCAATGCTTAAAGAGATACACAGACAAGAAAAAATAGAAAAACAGAGTGAAGATTTTAAGAAATTAATTGACGAAATTTCGAAAGATGAAAGAGGAGTTGTATTTTTAGAAAGAGCTAAAGGAGTATTAAGAAGAAGATCATAAAAAATAAATCAAGCAATTTAGTGAAATATTGGATAAATTGTTAGGAAATTAAAATCTTGGTAACTTTGTTAATGATGTTTTATAGTTTGTAAGAATATATTCTTAGGTTTTTGTTTTTTTAATACTTGACAAATTATAAAAACTATGATAGAATGAAAGTATAGGGTAAAGTAGCCCTGCGAAGTTTAATATTTCGTAGGGTTGCTTTTTATTTTTTTTAATAACGCATTTCCAATTCTAAAATTACAGTATTAAGGAGGAAACTTCCATGCTTTTTTCAGAATTAGCGAGAGAATATGTAGAAGAAGCAAAAATCCTCAAAAAACACATAGAGAAACTAAAAAAAGAACTATCGAATGAAATCTTGAACTGTAACTTTAAAACTTGCAGGCGAATGTCACTACTTAATGATATGTATTTGGATTTAAAATATACGGGACAAATTTTAAAATTTGAAAAGGAGTTTAGAGATGAAAAAAATAAACTTGGAGAATAAAAAAAATCAAGTACTTTTTTACAGCCAATATCATGAGAATCGAATCATTTCTTCTGAGCATAGTCAAATTTTCAAATTCATAAACAAAATCAAATCAAAAGAACTTACTAGAAAACAAAAAATATGCTTGGAATTATATTTTGATAAAAAATTTAGTACTAAAAAAATCGCAGAAAAACTCGGTATAAACCCCACTACAGCTTGGCGCCATATAAACAAAGCTAAACTGGAAATCAAGGAAATGGTAAAACGCTATTATTTAAAATAAAAAAAGAATTTTTAAAATTGGAATTTGCCCTTTTGAATACAGGTCCTAAAAATTTTATCATAAAATCTACACTACTTAAAGATATTAGACAGGTTCTTAGGCAAAAATAATTTAAAGTTCACCAAAAAATTCTTTAACATCTTTAAATTGCTTGTAAACAGATGCAAATCTCACATAAGATACCTCGTCTATTTCCTTAAGTGCCAACATTGCCATTTCGCCTATCAGCGAGGTTTCTACTTCTCTTTCGAGTGTGTTCTGAATTTTAAATTCAATGTTTTTGGCTGTTTCATCCAATTTACTCAGTGGTACCGGGCGTTTTTGGCACGCTTTTAAAATACCATCGAGAACTTTTTTTCTTTCGAAAAATTCGCGGGAACCATCTTTTTTTATAACGGAAATAGGCATGCTTTCAATTGTTTCATAAGTAGTAAAACGTTTTTCACAAGCTGAGCATTCACGTCTTCGGCGCACGCGGTCTCCATCCTCAGATCCGCGTGATTCAACGACTTTGCTTTCTTCTCCTCGGCAAAAAGGGCATCTCAATGCAAAACACCTCGTTTACAAAAAATTCCCCAGTAAATGTGATAAATCTAAAAAATTACTAAGCGTTAAGTTTTCCGGGCGAATATTTTCATCTAAATTTAAATAATTTAACGCGCAAATAATCTTAGATTTGGGAATATTTAAACCTTTCGATAAAGAATTAAAAACAGTTTTTCTGCGATGTAAAAAAGAAATTCTTGATATTTTAAATAAAAATTCCTTATTTTCTATATTTTCTATTTTATTCAATTCAAACGAAACAACACAAGAGTCGACATTAGGAATTGGCAAAAAACAATTTCTAGAAACATTAAAAATAAGTTTTGGAGTGGAATAAAACCAAACCGGTACGCTTATTGCTCCGCATAATTTTGCTCCAGGAGGTGAAAGAAGCCTAAAAGCGAGTTCTTTTTGAATCATAACTGTTATTCTTGAAACTGGCAATTCAAGCAATTTAATAATGAGTAGAGTGGCAATGGAATACGGCAAATTTGCACAAATACTAGTTTTTTTCGCTTGATTTGAAAATTTTGAGATTAAATCAAAAAGATCTATTTTTAATGCGTCGGAATTTACTATTTTTATATTATTAAATTTTTTTAAATTTTTATTTAAAATAGGAATAAAACGAAAATCTATTTCAATTGTAATAACTTTTTCAAATTTTTTAGCAAGAAATTGAGTTAAATTCCCAAGACCTGGGCCAATCTCGATTACATAACCTTTTTCGTATGAAGAAAAATCTGCTATTTTAGTGCAAACGTTTTTATCGATTAAAAAATTTTGACCCAGCGATTTATGAACTTTATTAATTTCTAAGAACTTTTTTACTTCTTTAGGACCAAAAAAAATAGCCATAGAAAAATTCCGAATAAAATGTTAAAAATTTGTGTTTTTAGAATCTGTTCTCGCAAACTTGTAATGTCATTGCTTGGCTAAAAACCTGTCTAATATCTCCAATCAGTGCAGATTTTATGATAAAATTTTTAAAATTTAAAGCGCGAGGAAGGCAAATACTAGCGTACTTAAGAACTTGTATCCAAAATGGCAAATTCCAAATTTTTGAAGAATTTTTCTTCAGTAATGATAAAAAAAGCACAATGAATACTTTATGTATTCTGAGCATTTTTTGACAAAATTTTGAAAAAAAATTATTGAAAATTGAGTACCCCGATTCTTTTGAATGCAGGTTCTAACTAACGAGCAATGCAAAATTTTAAAATTTTAACTAAAATATGTGCTATTTTGGAGATACTAGACAGGTTGTTAGCTCGCCGTTTCGTATTTATAGGTCATATTCAAAAGCAAGTCTTCGTGCCAATGTGGAGCCATAAGCTGCATTCCTATAGGAAGGTTATTGGAACTGAATCCGCAAGGGATTGAGATTGCGGGTATGCCAGCGATGTTTGCCGGAACTGTACATACATCGGCAAGATACATTTTAACAGGGTCTTCGTGCGCATAATCAAAATCAAAAGCAGTTGTTGGGGTAGTCGGGGTAAGAATTAGGTCGTATTTTTCAAATTTTTTATTGAAAGAGTTTTTAATAATACGCCGTATTTCTTGGGCTTTATTATAGAACGAATCACGGTAACTTGAACTTAAAACGTAAGTTCCCAGTAAAATCCTCCGTTTAACTTCATCGCCAAATCCTTCGCTACGTGTTTTTGCAATGAAATCATTGACACTTTCGAATTTTTCAGCTCTAAAACCATACCTTATGCCGTCAAAACGTCCTAAATTTGATGACGCTTCAGCACAACAAATAATATAATAAACAGGCATCGTCAAATCAAGCTCTTGGAATTCAAAATAATCGAACTTTGCTCCCAAAGATTCATAAACTTCAATAGCTTTTGAGATTGCGGACTTAATTTCTTCGTCACATCCTTCAAAACAATTTTTAGGAACTCCAATTCTTATTCCTTTTACATCTTTTTTTAAACTTTCAAAAGTTTTTGCCCTGGGCAAATCGGACGAAGTCGCATCTTTACGGTCATGACGCGAAATAATATCGAAAATTATCGAGGCGTCTTCAGCATTTTGAGAAATTATCCCTATTTGATCTAAACTACAAGCAAGCGGAATTAAACCATAACGAGAAATTGCTCCGTAAGTCGGTTTGAGCCCAACAACACCGCAAAAAGAAGAAGGTTGCCTAACAGAACCGCCCGTATCTGAACCTATAGAAAATACCGCAAGATTTCCGGCGACCGAAGCCGCACTGCCACCCGAACTTCCTCCAGGGACTTTTGCTAAATTATAAGGGTTTTTAACAGGGCCGAAAAAAGAGGTTTCGTTTGAAGAACCCATCGCAAACTCATCTTGGTTGGTTTTCCCGAGCAAAATAACGCCTAATTCCTTTAAAAATTCCCAACATGACGCATCGTAAATCGGTTCATAATTGGCGAGCATTTTTGACCCGCATGTAGTTCTTATTCCTTTTGTGGAAATCACATCTTTAAGTGACATTGGAATCCCTTCAACCATACCTATGTCACATGAATTTTTAATTTTATAATCAGTTCTTTTTGCAGATTCAATAGCTATATCTTCAGTTACGGTGATATAAGCATTCAGTTCGCTTTTTTTAATTGATTCTAAATATTTTTTTGCCAATTCAACACAAGAAAATTCTTTTTTAATAAGAGATTCATGTAAACTGGTTATCAACCTTATCTCCATTTAATACAAAGTAGTATTTATGAAAAAGAAACCGTTTTTATTTTTGGCGTTTTTTAAAATTTCTTCTCTCTTCGAAGACTTCCCAATTTCATCTTTTCTTGTATCAATATGAGTTTCTTCGCAACTAGCCGGAACAAAATCCACTTTTACTTCTGAAACCTTATCGGTAAATTTTATCATACTTTCAAGTTCATGTATCAAACGAGGTAAATCTTTTTTATCAAAAGACAACTTTGCCAATTTTGCAAGACTTAAAATTTGCTCTTTTGTTACCATTATTAGCAGTCCTCTTCTGGTAAAATCTTGATCAAATCTCTGCAATTCTTTAAAAACTAACCTGCGGAAACAGACCTATTGTCTTTAAATTCGCTAATTCTTATATCTGCCCCCAAAGAAGCTAATTTTCCAGTAATATTTTCATAACCGCGCTCGACGCAGCTTGCGTTTTCAACTACCGTCATTCCTTTTGAGGACAATCCCGCGATAATCAGCGAAGCGCCGGCTCTTAAATCAACGGATTTAACATTAGTTCCAGAAAGTTCGTCAACGCCTTCTATAATCGCAACACGCCCATCAACAGACGCACTTGCACCCATACGAATAAGCTCGGAAATATACCTAAAACGATGATCCCAAACAGATTCGCTTACAATGCTTGTTCCTTTTGCGCGCAAAAGAACCGCAGTAATCTGCGGCTGCATATCTGTAGGAAAACCAGGATATGGCATAGTCTTTACATTACACCTGTTTAACGATCCATCAAAAACAAGCCTAACAGAATCATCATAAGTTTCTATTTTAGCACCGATTTCTTCAAGTTTGGCGGTAATTGGTTCAAGATGTTTGGTAATAACGTTATCAACAGTGACGTCCCCCCCGCAAGCCAAAGTGGCGGCTAAAAACGTACCCGCCTCTATTTGATCGGGAATTATTGAATATGAAGTCCCGTTTAAATGTTTGACACCTTTGATTTTTATCTCATCGGTGCCCGCGCCGCATACATCCGCGCCCATGGAATTAAGAAAATTTGCCAAATCCACGACATGAGGTTCCTTAGCGGCGTTTTCAATGACTGTGCACCCTTCGGATTTAACAGCGGCAAGCATCACATTAACTGTAGCGCCAACGGAAGAGACGTCAAAATAGATATTTGCTCCCTTTAATTTAATGCATTCCGCTGAAATAACCCCCCCGCTAACTTCACATTTTGCGCCCAAAGCTGAAAACCCTTTAATATGCTGATCAATAGGGCGCACGCCAAAATCGCAACCGCCTGGCATTGAAACGCAAGCACGACCGAATCTCCCCAAAAGCGAACCCAAAAGATAACAAGATGCACGCATTTTCCTCATGTTATCAAAATCGACTTTATGTTCGCAAACATCCTTAGAGTCAATTTCCACCTCATGCTTACCCAAGAATCTAACCCTTGCCCCAATTTGACTTAAAATTTCGCACATCAGGGATATATCACTTATATCAGGTATATTCTCAATTACGCTTACGCCCTCACTAAGAATAGCTGCAGGCAAAATTGCAACCGCGGCATTCTTCGCACCACTGATTTTTACGCGACCTTCAAGCCTATTTCCGCCCGAAATAACAATTTTCTTCAAATTAATCACAACCTCGTAAAATAAAGAAGAACACCACATGTATTTTCAAAAAAAGTTAGAAAACACACGAAAAAGCACTTGATGTTATCTCAAGTATCTTGAAAAAACATCAAAAATTAGGAAACTTGAACCCTTTAAACACAAAGTCTCGTAATATTTTTAGCGAAATTCCCGAAAAAATCCGCTAAACGCCAAAACTTCACGTACACAAAAACCTAAAACTCGCCTTTTCCAGCACAGGCTTCTAAATACGAATTCCAACCCCACCTATCTTCTACTAAATTTTTAGAAATAAGTCAAGTGAAATTGGCTCATTATTTTTCGGCAACGATTTGAAAAATTGCCGTAGTATTAAGAACATGTATTCAAAAGGATTAAAATGCCCAATTTTCAATAATTTTTTTCAAAATTTTGTCAAAAATGCTCAGAATACATAAAGTATTCATTGTGCTTTTTTTTATCATTATTGAAGAAAATTCTTCGAAAATTTGGAATTTACCCTTATTGAATACAGGTTCTGAATTAAAAAGTTTCTACAAAGCAGCATCCCATGCGTCACGGCACATTTTTTCAATATCGAATCTTGGTTTCCAATTAAGTTTGTTTTGACTTTTTTCAGTCAAAGCATAACATACGGCGACATCGCCTAAACGGCGCGGCCCGATTTTGTATTTAAGCTTAATTTTATTTGTTTTTTCAAAGATTTTTATTAATTCAAGAACACTAGTTCCGATTCCGGTTCCCAAATTAAACACTTCAATACCTTTTTTGTTTAAAATAAAATCCAGGGCTTTCGAGTGCCCTTCCGAAAGATCTTCGACATGAATATAATCACGTACGCAAGTTCCGTCAAATGTTGGGTAATCATTCCCAAAAATAGTCAAAAAAGGCATTTTCCCAAGGGCGGTGTTAATAATATGGGGCATTAAATTATTTGGAATTCCCAAAGGACTTTCTTTTAAATCACCGCTTTCATGAGCCCCTATAGGATTAAAATAACGTAGCAAAGCTATGTCCCAATCTTTTAAATCAAAAAGAATTTGCTCGATTGTAAATTTAGTTTTGCCATAAGGATTTTTAGGAGCGCTTACTTGCGATTCTTCATCGAAAGGCGGATTGGAATTTTCATAAACCGTCGCCGAAGAGCTGAAAATCATCTTTTTGATACCAAATTTTTCCATTACTCTACACAAACAAATAGTACCCGAAACATTATTATCATAATACTCCAAAGGTTTCTCGACCGATTCGGCGACAGATTTAAGACCAGCAAAATGAATAACTGCCTCAGGTTTTTCTTTTTTAAATATTTCACATAATTTTTTTGAATTTCTAATATCGGCTTCATAAAATACAATTTTCCTGTTTGTAATTTTCAAAATGCTGTTGATAACTTCATGCGAGCTGTTGTGAAAATTATCTATTCCTACTATATCAAAACCTAAATTTAACAATCTAACACAAGTATGGCTCCCTATAAATCCAGCCACACCAGTGATAAGAATTTTGAACATATAAATCCTTCTTGAACGATATAAATAGTTTGGGTATTATAATAAAATGTTTGCGAGTTGGTCAATTCTAGGATTTTTCACTCCAAATATTTAAAAATTAAACTACAGAGTTTGTTTGCGGCAATTTAAAAAAACAAAAGCGAGATGGATTTTATGAATAAATTTTTAATAGAAAGATTTGTGGCTAAAGAGTTAGATCCCGCCAATGTAAGAATCAGAAGAAGATGCGGAATGCTAAGCGGCGTAATTGGCATAATCATGAATCTTTTGATGTTTTCAGGTAAACTTACGGTCGGGATTTTCACCTCTTCAATCGCTGCGACCGCAGACGCCTTTAATAATCTTTCTGATGCCGGTTCTTCGATAGTTACAATGGTTTGTTTTAAAATGGCAGGCAACCCTGCAGATGAAGAGCACCCCTTTGGTCATGGGAGAATTGAATATGTTTCGGGATTAATTGTTTCCGTAGCGATTATTATTACAGGTCTAGGGTTTATAAAAACTTCCGTTGAAAAAATCTTTACTCCAGAAAATATCGAGCTAGACATTATTTCTATTATAATTCTTTCCGCTTCGGTTTTGATTAAAATTTGGCTGAATTTTTTCAACAGAAGGCTCAGCAATGCCATCAAGTCTGCGGCGCTCGAAGCTACAGCCAACGACAGTGTATCCGATGCCGCGGCTACTTTGACGGTTATTGCGGGAATCTTTTTTACTCGTTTTTTCGGATTATATCTCGATCCTTATGCAGGCTTGGTAGTTTCAATATTTATTATAATCACAGGAAGCAAAACTTTAAAAGAATCCATCGCGTCTTTAATGGGGAAAGCTCCCGATTCTAAACTTATCAAAGAAATAACCGATTTTGTTTTGTCTTATCCGGAAGTTACCGGAGTAAGCGATTTAAAAGTTCACAACTATGGACCGGGAAACAGCGCGGTAACGCTGCACGCGCATATTGACACGAGCGTAGTAAATATTCATACCGTTCACGAGGTTATCGAGGATATTGAAAAGAAATTATCAAAAAGATTTAGCTGTAATGCCGTGGTAAGATTTGAGCCTTCAAATCAAAACATCGAATTAAAACAAGAAAGTTTTAAAGAAGATGAAAAAGTATTAGAAAATGAACAAAAATTACCAGAGGATGAGCAGGAATTACCGCAAAAATGACATTTCAAGCCCATGAGAACTAGGTTCTTAATTTGAATGAAATAGAGACTCAATAGTAACTTCTGTATCTCCGCCGTTTCTGTGAAATCCGTCAAGAATCATTGCGATAAGTTGCATTTCGTGCACATTTCTTTTTTCAAGTTCTCTACGTGCACTTTTATTTTTACACAATTCAGTTAAAACTTTGACAGCATAATCAACTGTAGATGCTGTAATATGATCTGCACTTAAATAAGCATAATTACTCACCTGTTCGTAAATAAAATATGGTACTGCATAAACAAAAAGAATAAGGGCTTTATTTCCAAATTCGTTTGACAATTCTTCTGCAATATTTTCAGGATTATAGTTTTTAAGAAATGATTTCGAATAATTTTCTGATAATTTTTTCAAAACAGCTCTTGTACCTCTGTAATTACTGTTGACAAACCCATAAATCCATCCAGCTGCAGATCCAAATTTTGACGCCAACCATCTTGCTATTTGGGGAGAAAACACAGCAAAAGTTAAAGAAGCAAAGGATGCAGCAATAGTCACGATAATCTTTGAAACTTGTAGATCATCTGGCGGTGTTTCTCCAGAGAAATTTTCCGAACCTTGTTTTGGTTTGGAAAGTCTTCTTGAAGGTTTCGTTTTCAAATTTTCGAAATCATCGTTCTCAGAAGTACTTAATTGAGGTGGCAACTCGAGCGATCTATTTTCGGAAAATACAGAAGTCCACGTTGATGAAACAAGAATAAATGACAAAATTTTCATAAAATCTTTTTTTTTCATAATTTAATTTTCTCCTTATTTGATTTCTTAAACAAACATCTCTGTTCTAATTTTATCTTAAAATTTAAATTTTGTCAATTTTTGTAATAAAAACGCAAAAAAATTAATGTTAAGTTTATTTTAAAATTCCCAACTTTGAATCATATAGTATATAATAGACCCATTCTAGAACCAAATTATTTTTGGTAATTTCAAGGAATAAGGAGCGCAGAAATGCGTAGCGTATTTGTCAAAAATGCTCAGAATACATAAAGTATTCATTGTGCTTTTTTATCATTATTGAAAAAGAATTCTTCAAAAATTTGGAATTTGCTATTTTGAATACAGGTTCTAACAAAAAGAATCGGTTTTAGAACAAATCTAATAATCGCTACCTGATCTACTAGTTAGGAGGTCGAATTTAGTGGACATCAGAACGCACACAAGACAAATTGCCACAAATTCGCTTTTAGCGGCAATTTCGCTAGTGTTATCTGTAATTTGCCGATCGCTTATTTTCCCTATAATTCCCTTTTTAAAACTCGAGATTTCTGACGCGCCAATATTTGCTGCTTCTTTAATTTTCGGGATTCCATCAGGGTTATCAATTTTATTTGTTGTTTCGCTTTTAAAAACTTTATTCTTCAGTATTGCCGGTTGGCCCGGATTTGTTTTGCGTATGCTTTCCGCAATTTTAATTTTATTTTTAGGAATTTACAAACAAAAAAGGAAATTTTTGGTTTTAATTATTATTCTAGCAATAATTACATATATAATTATTAAAACTCCTTTTAGCTACATTTTTTGGGTATATTTGCACGGAATGTCCCCTGAATCAATTAAAAAAGCCATGTTGCCTATAATAATTCCTTTTAATATATTTAAAGTGATTATCAATATTTCGTTTGCACTGGTCATTGAAAAATATTTAAAAAAAGCCTTGGAGATATAGCCAATATAGCTTTTTGATTTTTTTGAACAATTTCAATAAAATTTTACAATTTGATTCAAAACTTTTCTTGTCGTTTCCGAATCATTATTTTCACATACTTTGACGATATGACGCAGTTCTTGACTAAATTTTTCTTCATCAAACTCAATTGGGTTTCCTATGTAAATTTTTTCATTCCGAGTTCGTTTCGCACCTTCTTCAGCCATTAGCAGCTCTTCATAAAGCTTTTCTCCAGGGCGCAAACCGATGTATTCTATTTTTATTTCTTTATAGGGCACAAAACCAGATAGTCTTATAAGATTTTCGGCAAGATCTTTTATTTTTACTGGTTCCCCCATATCGAGTATTAAAATTTCACCTCCCTTTGCAATTCCTCCAGCAGTTAAAACAAGTGAAACCGCTTCGGGAATAGTCATAAAATACCTTATAACCTCAGGATGAGTAACGGTGACAGGTCCTCTTTTTCTTATTTGTTCTTCAAAAAGCGGAACCACCGAACCATTTGAACCTAAAACATTTCCGAATCTTACGGTAACAAATTCAGTGCTCTTGGTGTTTTTATTCATGAGCTGAACAATCATTTCGCAAACACGTTTTGTCGCCCCCATAACGCTTGTCGGATTTACTGCCTTATCGGTCGAAATTAAGACAAATTTTTTAACTTTATGCCTTTCTGCTGAATTTGCAATATTAAGCGTTCCTAGAATATTATTTTTAACCGCTTCCTCTGGATTTTTTTCCATCAAAGGTACGTGTTTGTGAGCCGCGGCATGGAAAATTACATCGACGTTATTTTCGCATAGCAACTTCTCAACCTTTGCGGAATCTCTGACGCTTCCGATTTGAACTTCGAAATTAAGATTTTTAAAAGACCTCAACAATTCTTGTTGAATATCATAAACATTATTTTCATATATATCAAATATTATTAAATTTTTGGGCTCGAGAAACGCAATTTGACGGCACAATTCGGAACCTATCGAACCACCTCCGCCAGTTACTAAAATAGTTTTACCGATTATATAATCCCCATATTTTTTAGCGTCAAAAATTACAGGTTCACGTCCAAGTAAATCTTCTATTTCAACATGACGTATTGAAGGAATAATCTGAGCACCCGAGGTAAAAGCTTCATAAATCCCAGGAATAACACGCACTTCAACGCTTGTGTTTGCGCATATATCCAGAATTCTGCGTTTATCTGAAGAAGCGATATTGATTATTGCAAAAAGAATAATTTGAATGTTTTCTTCATTACAAACGCGCGGAATTTCATAAGTCGAGCCTTTAATTTTTATACCTGCAACATCTCTTCCGATTTTTGAACGATCATCATCTGCTATACATATTGGCAAATACTCACTCTCGGCACGTTTTGAAATCTCACGCAAAACAAGTGCCGCGGCTTCGCCGGCACCAACGATTAATAATCTTTTTTTTTCGCATTTGGGTTTATACGAATTATTGTCTAGGACAATATTTATTCTATAAATAATTCTTACTAAAAAATTCAAAAACTCAGAAACGAGCAAGAACAGAACATAAGTTCTTATGCCTAAATTAATTTCAAATAAAATCGTTGAACAACAGAACAAAAAATTAGCGCAAAAAACAGCGAGACCGGCGTAAAAAAAGTCCTCAATATCCGCATATCGCCATATTTTATTATAGAGTTTAAAAAATATAAATACAAAAGTAAAACAAAAATTAACAAAAATTAAGTAATTTATAAATACTTTTTCAAAACCAACTAACGAAAAACTGTTTTTATTGATAGCAAACGAAAGATAAAAAGAAGTATTCCAAATAACAAAATCTAGTAAGAAAAGCATTAATTTTCTAAATTTTTTAAGTCTTTCATATAAATCTATCAAAATCTAGCACCTTATTCCCGATATCGCTACAAAATAAACTTCTTTGTGCCCTCTCGTGTGGTTTCTGAATAATTAATCTACGAATGATCTAATGCTTGTCTATAAACTTTTTTGAAAAAAAACTCAAGTGCCAACCATTCACAGCAAACTTTACGCCCAATCCGGAAAACGAAAGCGACATCTCGAGAAATATCCCTAATATATCGAATTAAAAATCTTTTATTATCGCCAAAATACATTATAAAAAAATTAATTATTAGAACAGAAACTATCGAAGCTATGGGCAAAAAGACAGATTTAAATCCATAAAATTTTTTAAAAAATCAACCAGAATCACCACTGCATTAGCAAGCGAAAACCTTAAAATATAACTAACAAGAGCTTTTACGCGTTCAATTAAGCAGCTTTATTGAAAACAGTCCAATTACCCCCAAACGAAAGAATCGCCTGGAAGAAAAACAGAAGCCAACAGCGAATCAACCGCCATAAGAGTGGCGGCTACGACTCCAACGTTTATCGAATAAATAACCCTGTCTTTTCTATCAGATCTATCCGATTTTTTCGTAGTCTTCGAAATCTTTTCATTGTCGATCACAATGTTTTGAGCTAAATTCTGCATAAGCCAAACCTCCAAAAAAATTTGATTACTCAACGAAGCCAAAACGAGACGGACGCAAAAAAACTTATAAATTTTTCTTAAACTTGTAATTATGTACTATTTAAAACACTCAAACTACCAATCAACACTTTGATTCTCCTCAAATCTTTTAATTCGGTCAATCCTCTCCTGATGTCTATCTTTTTCGAATTCCGTGCTTATAAAAACTTTAAATATTTCGATGGCTTCATGGCTACCAGTGACTCTACCGCCTAAGCAAATTATATTGGCGTCATTATGTGCACGCGCCATTCTGGCATGATAAACGCTTGTACAAAGCGAGGCGCGAATTCCTTTAACCTTATTTGAAGCTATAGAAACGCCTATCCC
Source organism: Oscillospiraceae bacterium (assembly GCA_031265995.1). GTDB lineage: Bacteria > Bacillota > Clostridia > Oscillospirales > Acutalibacteraceae > Improbicoccus. Next base: position 8,858 of record JAISBW010000012.1, on the reverse strand, counting down.
GGAACCGCAACAAATCACTCCAAAACAACACAAATCCAAAACTATGCGAGAAACCTTGAAAGCAATCAGAGCATAATCAGAAACCTCTGAATTATGAACGCCTATATCCTTGAACATGATATCTTTTTTCTGAAAATAATCAATCAACGAATTCTTAAGATCAAAACCTCTGTGGTCTGAGCCTATTATAACCATAACCAGCTCCAACAGGGCCCTGCCCCAAAATTAAAACTAATATCCAAAATAGTTAATTAAACACAAATATTTAAATCTTTTTCCGCTTTTGTAAGTTTTAAGTAATTAGGCTCTAAAAAATCAGACAAAACTAAACGTCCCGGCGAAACACAATCAAACAACGCCTTTCCTGCATTCGAGGCTCTCACACAAACATCATCATGGAAGGATAAAAATTCAATACACTCACTGAAATTCTCCTGTGCTTCATTATAACACATTAAACTTCCACTGCCAACAAAAATTGTCTTTTTTTTGTATTTTTTTATCATTTTGATCAAATCAAATATTTTAATTACTCTATCTTGAATAATTATATTAATTTTACCTGACTTCTTTTCAAAAATCCCTGCATAAACTTCATCTTCTCTCGAATGAATGCAGGAACACACCAAACCCTCGAATTCACCTACGTTATACGTTAATGCCAGTAATGAAGACATTCCCATGCATTTTTTTTGAAACGCAAGAGCCATCCCGTTTATTGTCGAAACTCCAATTCTGATACCTGTAAACGAACCCGGACCGATAACCGCAGAAAACAAATCAACATTTTTAGCAGAAACATTTGTACACTTTAGTAGCGAATCTATCATAGGAGCAAGAGTCTGACTGTGCGTCAATCCCGAATCAAGAAAGAATTCGCCTAAAACTTTCTTTTCTTCAAGAATTGCAACTGAAACTGATTTATTACTCGAATCTACAAAAAGAATTATCATAAATTTTTAAATCTATTTTACCAGAAAAAGAACTAGTCTTAGAACAGGTATATCAAGAACCTGTATTCAAAAGGATTAAAATACCCAATTTTCAATAATTTTTTTCAAAATTTTGTCAAAAATATTCAGAATACATAAAGTATTCATTGCGCTTTTTTTGTCATTACTGAAGGAAAATTCTTCAAAATTTGGAATTTGCCATTTTGAATACAGGTTCTAAATAATTCTACCCATTACATACCTACTAGATCTTTCGTCTTTGGGGCTATTAAAAAAATCATAAGTCTTGCTGCACTCAACAACACTGCCAGAATCAAAAAAAACCACCATATCAGAAATCCTACTGGCTTGTTGCATATTATGCGTAACAATCACCATTGTATATTCATCTCTTAGCCGGAAAATCAAATCTTCTATTTTCGAAGTCGAAATAGGATCAAGCGCCGACGTTGGCTCATCCATCAACAGTATCTCTGGGGAAACAGCAAGTGCTCTTGCTAAGCACAACCGCTGTTGCTGTCCGCCTGAAAGATCTAGGGCTTTAGATTTGAGCCTATCTTTGCAAGCCTCCCACATCCCGACATCCTCAAGAACCCTAACAATCACTTCTTCCAGAGTTTCTTTGTCTTTTACCCCATGAACCCTAAGCCCGTAGGCAATGTTATCATAAATACTCATTGGAAACAAATTGGGTTTTTGAAAAACCATACCTACGCGTCTTCTCAATTCAGATATATTTACAGAAGAATCATAAATATTTTCTTCATTTATTAAAATTTCACCTGTTACACGATGTCCTGGAATTAGATCATTCATTCGATTAATACATTTTAGGCATGTTGTTTTCCCGCATCCCGAAGACCCTATAAGAGCTGTAACCGTATTTGAACAAACACTAAAATTGACATTATCAAGTACTTGATGTGTATCATAAAAAAAACTTAAATCTTTAATAATTACTTTCTCAGAATTCACTAATTTAGCATTCCTTCTTACATACTGCGAAAATTATTTAATAATTACCAAAATTGATTCTCGAAATACTAATGTTATTTTTTTTATCAAATCCGAGTTAAACTAAGTTCAGAAATACCGCTTAATAAAATTTTACCTATGTCAAAATCTCCTTTTTTTATTATCATAGAAGCAAGTTTATCTTCGACTTCTTTTCTGACTAAATTTTTTATGCCGCGCGCGCCGCTCTTTTTATCGGGAAGTTTTTTTACCAAAAGCTCAACTGATTTTTTATCATAAGAAAAAGAAATGCCTTTTTCTTTAAGATATTCAACAAAATCAGATAGCATTAACTCGGCAATTTCCACTAGATTTTCTTCTTTAAGATTGTTAAAAATTATAATTTCATCAATACGACTTAAAAATTCAGGTCTTAAAAATTCAGAAAGAGACTTAGTTGCTTTTTCTTTGGTAAGCTCGTTTTCAGTCTTTCCAAAGCCTAAAGCATCCACTTTTTTTTCACTTCCAGCGTTTGACGTCATAATTATGATTGTATTTTCAAAATTCACCAGTCTTCCATGTGAATCGCTAACTTTTCCTTCGTCTAATATTTGAAGCAGAATATTCATAACATCAGGATGTGCTTTTTCTATTTCGTCAAAAAGTACAATCGAATACGGTTTTTGCCGAATTTTTTCTGTCAATTGCCCTGATTCATCGTAACCAACATATCCCGGAGGTGATCCTATGATTCTTGAAATTGAGTGTTTTTCCATAAATTCAGACATATCGACTCTTATTAAATTATCCGGTGTGTCAAAGAGTTCGCCGACAAGAATTTTTGCAAGCTCGGTTTTGCCTACTCCTGTTGGGCCTACAAAAATAAAAGAAGCAGGCAAAGGTTTAGGGCTGATTTTAGTCCTATTTCTTCGTATAGCGGCGCAAACTGCCGAAACCGCGGCGTCTTGACCTTTTATTCTCTCTTTTATTTTTTCTTCCAAATTTTCTATCTTTCTAAATTCACTCGCTTGAATTTTGGTTGCCGGTATTCCAGTCCAAAGTTCTATAACTTTTGCTACATCTTCTTCTACGACGTCTTTTCCCAACGCTTTTTGCCCTATCGAATCAGATTCATCTTTAAATCTTATTATTTCTGATTTAATCTGGGCTAGACGCTCATGTTTTGTATCGTCTTCAGCGAGTATATCTTCTCTTTCTAAATTTAAATTTTCAATCTTGTGATTAATTTCATCGAAATTTTCAAGTGCCTTGTTATTAAGAGCAGCATAAGCACAAGATTCATCTAAAAGATCTATGGCTTTGTCTGGAAGAAATCTATCCATAATATATCTTTCAGAAAGAATTACAATCCGGTGAACTAACTCGTCGGGCACGGCGACTCTGTGAAATTCCTCGTAATAGAACTTTATTCCGAGAAGCAACTCTATTGTTTTTTTAACTGAAGGCTCTGAAACTTTAATTTGCTGAAACCTGCGCTCCAAGGCGGGGTCTCGTTCTATATACTTTCTATATTCAACAAAAGTCGTTGCTCCTATAACTTGAATTTCTCCTCTGGATAATGCCGGTTTAAGAATGTTGGCGGCGCTCATAGAGCCTTCTGAATCCCCTGCGCCGACTAGATTATGAACTTCATCTATAAAGAGTATTATATTTCCATCACTTTTAACTTCATCAAGTAGCCCTTTAATTCTTGCTTCAAATTGTCCTCGGAATTGAGTTCCCGCTACTAAAGCAGTAAGATCAAGAAGACAAATCTCTTTATTTCTTAATTTAAGAGGAACATTACCGTTGACGATTTTTAAAGCCAAACCCTCGGCTATCGCGGTTTTACCGACTCCAGGTTCACCGGTCAAACACGGATTATTTTTGCTTCTTCTGCAAAGAATTTGAATAATACGTGCGATTTCCGTTTCTCTTCCAATAATTTTATCAAGCTTTCCATTTTTTGCTCTTCTGGTTAAATTATCGCAGTATATATCAACATATTTCTTTTTTTGGATTCTTTTCCCTTTATCTGAAAAATTTTTATCATTTTTCATTTCAAAATTTCTTGAGAACGGTATATCGGCGAAAACATTTTTCATTATTGGAAAAGCCGTTACCGTACCTCCGGCACAGTCAAAATTCTCGTCGTTTAAATCTAATTCGGAGATTATATTCGAAAGAATCCAAGAAATTCGATCAGTGACCTTTTTTGGTTCATCACTTTTAGTTTGAATATTTTTTATAATTTTATATAAAGATTCTGTATTCATTTTTTTGGCGCACCCTAAACAAATGCCTATCACTGGCGAATTTTCGCCGATAGAAACAAAAATAGCTGCAGGTTTTTTTTTGCAAATTGCACAGATAGAACATAACATAGGATACGCTCCTTTTTTGATTAGCGTGCTTAACATCCTTTTTCATATTGTTACCGATATAAATTTTTATATCAATAATCCTAATGAAATTACTGAATCTTGCTTTTTTTATTGTTCACTAGAATTTTCAAAAATTCACAAAAATATCTAATCAAAGCACAAAACATAAAAAAAGCAGTTAAACCCATAAGCAATAAAATAATATTTTCGTCTTCAATATTCCATATTGCCTTTAACGCTACTATTGACGAAACCGAAAAATAAAAAAAAGCTGTTCCGAGCTTTCCGTACCATCTTGCTTTAAGCGGCTTTTGGCCAATTTTTACAAGCCAAGCGCCCGCTAGGAGCATGCAAAGCTCTTTTGCCGTAAGAATTATCATAAACGGCACAATCCCGCGAAATTTTACCCCGACGCAAAACATAACCGCAAGAAGTGTAAGTTTATCAGCAATGGGATCGAACATCGCACCAAATTGCGTTTGTTGATCACCATAACGTGCCAGAATACCATCAAAAAAATCAGTCACGGCCGAAACTACCAATACTAAGGTAGCTCGTGCGTAATTCTCATTTGCCATAAAAAAAGAAAAAGGAAAAATTAACAAAATTCTGGAAAAAGTCAAAATGTTAGGCAAATTCAAAATTTTTCCAAAATCCTTTCTTGTTTTAACTATTTTTTTTTGCATAATTTATTACACTATACTTTAATTACATTATACTTCGATAAATTGAAATCCATTCTCATAGATTTGGCGCGTCGATTTTAAAAAAATTTTGAATAATTTCCACCGAAAACTACACTGCTTGGCTGACATCAAGAAAGTATTTGAAAAGAAAATTAGCAAAATCCATTTGAAAATGACGACCATAATCTATGAGAACGAGTTCTGAGAACCTGTATTCAAAAAGACCAAAATACCCAATTTTCAATAACTTTTTTCAAAATTTTGTCAAAAATGCTAAGAATACATAAAGCATTCATCGCGCTTTCTTCCTCATCTTGAAGAAAAATTCTTCGAAAATTTGGAATTTGCCCTTTTGAATACAGGTTCTAAGAAAAATACCTCGCAGACGCGCCCCAAATTTTCCTAAAAATCCCAGGCAAAACCTTTTTTACTGAATTTTCTGCAGTTTTGATTTCTCTGAGCACCGCCATGGTGACTATGCATTTTGTATCCTCGTCTCCGAATACATATGCACTGCTTAAAACTTTAAAAATTTTTTCCAGCTTATTTTTTTCTTTACCCTTGTCGAGAATTTCTAAAATTTTAGGACTGATAAATTCACTTGAAAATTTTATCTTTCTGAAATTTTTGCCAAACTTATGTTTTTCATTATCAAACTCTTCTTTAATTTCTGGGAACAAACGACACATTTTCTCGGCAAAAATAAAAAAATCAACATTTTTCAAATCAGATTTTTCTGGAACGCGGACAGCGCTGTTTTTCTTGCTTAAAATCAATTCGGAAAAATCTAAAATTGCTGCTTCTATATCTTTCTTAGATTCGCTTAAAAGCCATTCGCATAAAGTCTTTTCTAAAAAAATCAATTTGACTGTATCATTTTCAAACTTAACCACATATTTTAAATTTTCTTTTGCAAAAAACACCTCGCTTTCGGAGGATAATTCCCACGAAAAATTATTATTTCCTAAAATAAGTTTTAATTTATTTAAAAATTCATCAAATTTATTTTCCAAAAACACAAACCTCCAAAAAAACTAGCCTAGAATTTATTCCCAACAAATCCTTAGAACCTGTGTTCAAAATGTTCAAAAACTACCAAAAAATTCGCATCTCGGTTTGATGAGAACGAGTTCCCATATTTTAGCATTTTCTAAATTAGTTTGTCAAAAAAATTTTCAAAACTTTATTTTATGTATTTGTTTAGAACCTGTATTCAAAAGGGCAAATTCCAAATTTTTTGAAGAATTTTTCTTCAGCAATGATAAAAAAATCGCAATGAATACTTTATGTATTCTGAGCATTTTTGACAAAATTTTGAAAAAAATTATTGAAAATTGGGTATTTCGATCCCTTTGAATACAGGTTCTTAATCTTTTATAGTTTATTCATTAACTTTGACACAATTCTTTGTAAAAAATTTGTCATGAATTCTACGAACAGCGATTTCTGATTCTTCCATTGATACTATAACAGAAATAGAATCTTCTATCAATACAAATTCTATGCTTATATCTTTTAAAGCTTCGAGCATCTGATCGGCGATTTCCATGTGAGATTTTTTTCCTAACCCAACTACTGAAATTTTTGAAATATCGCTGTTAATATTAAAATTTATTCCTGATAAAATTCCATATATTACGTTTAAATGTGATTTATTTATTATAAAATTAATTTCGTTTTTATTACAAATAACATTTGAAACGGTAATTTTTTCCTCTGAAAAACGTTCAAAAAGTTCGCGTTTTTTTTCCGATTTATCCATATGAATTAAAAATAAACTATTATCAAGTGCTATTCCTTTTATTGTTTTAGAATTAATACTTTCAACTTCTTTCACTGTGGTTTGAGGGTTTTTGCGGTTGAGACTCGAAAGAACTGAAATTTCAACGCCGTATTTTTGTGCAATTTCAACAGATCTTTTATTGAGGACCTGAGTTCCAAGCGAGGCTAGTTTTATCATATCGCCATATGAAACAATTTCTAAAAATTCAGCATTTGGTACGACGTGAGGATTGGCAGTATAAACACCATCTACGTCAGTATAAATCCGGCATTCATCGGCATTTAAAGCCGCCGCAAGTGCTACCGCGCTGGTATCAGAACCCCCTCTTCCCATGGTTGTGAGATCTTCGCTATCATTTATTCCTTGAAATCCCGCGACAATTACAACTTTATTTTTCGAAAGCTCTTTAAGGATGCGTTCAGGATAAATTCCTTCTATTCGGGCATTTCCATAAGATTTACAAGTTTTAAATCCAGCTTGCCAACCCGTTAGAGAAATCGCTTCAATTCCAAGTTTTTCAAGTGCTATAGCAAGAAGCGCCATAGAAATTTGTTCTCCGGCGCACAAAAGTACATCTAATTCACGTTTTGAAGGATTTATATTTATTTGCCACGCTTTTTCTAAAAGCTCATCAGTTGTATTTCCTTGAGCAGACACTACTACTACGATTTTGTTATTTTTAAGATATGTTTTTTTTATTATTTCTGCGGCGTTAAGCATCCGTTCTTTGCCCGCAACGGACGTACCACCAAATTTTTTGACAATTAGTGACATTTTTTATTTCCCCTGTTTTTTGATTTTAGAAAGAGATTTTACCCATTATATTCATTAAAAATGCCGTGTGACAATGAGTGGAATTTTATTTTTTTTAGAAATTTAGCAAAAAAATTATAAATACAGATTCTAAGAACTTGTTCTAATTTTATTCGAATTACTGTAAAATTGCAGTTATTGCCGATCGAAGGTTTTTATTTTGGTTTTATTGTTATAAAAATTATATTCCCAAGGAGTTTTATGCGAAATCTTTTCCAAAATCTTCCTATTAGATGGCTTTCAGGGCTATTGGGCTTAATTATGATATTTGCAGGATTTCATTTATTTATAAAAACTTTCCCATGTAGTCCTATTTCGATTGTTGTTGATTTTACATATTTGCGAATTTGTTCATCTATAACTTGGGTAGGCGATTCTTTTAAAGGATTATATAAACAAATTAAATTTTCGCGTGAAGCTCGCGAAGAAATTTCAAATCTCAAGTTAGAAATTTCAAAATTGCGCGATATGACTATTAATTATCATGAAATTAAGCGCGAGAATGCTCGGTTAATTAAATATTACGATATAAAAAAAGAAAATCCAAAAATGAAGTTTACAAGTGCTCCAGTTATATCTCGTTCTGGAAGTTCGATAATTTTAGGTTCCGGAATTTTTGAAGGCATATCTGATAATGACCCTGTAATTACTGAAAATGGATTTGTAGGAAGAATTTCAAAGGCAAATGCCTTCACCAGTGATGTTAAAACCGTCCTTTCTTCTGATTTATCTATAAGCGCAACCGATTGCACTACTGGTGGAATTGGTATTATTTCAGGAAATAAATCTCTTATTAAGGAAAACTTAACTCGTCTTACTTTTATAGAATCTCAAGATTCAATTAAAGATGGAAATATTTTAGTCACTTCGGGTTTAAGCGGGATGTGCCCAAAGGGTTTAAAAGTGGGAAAAGTAAAATCAATAGAAAGGGACAATTTCAGTTATTACGCTATAATTGAGCCTTTCGAGAAAATAAACGAAATAGAAAGTGTTTTTATTATTACTAATTTTTTAGGTAAAGGAAAAACAAATTTAAAAAATTAATTAAAATTAGTTCTCACGGGCTTGGAACATGAGTAAAAGATATGAAAAGCAGGTCTTTTTGGCTTTGTACTAGGCTGGCTGTGGAGAAAAAAAGTTAGAACCCGTATTCAATAAAATTCACATGATCTGGTACAAAAAAAGTTACAATGAATTTCGCCAAATAAATCAAATAAAATTAAGGAAAGGTGAAATTCAAAATGCAAAGAAGTTATACACAAGAATTTCGTGTAAATGCAGTAAA
>JAISBW010000055.1 GCA_031265995.1 Oscillospiraceae bacterium | reverse complement strand
TTTTTTCAAAATTTTGTCAAAAATGCTCAGAATACATAAAGTATTCATTGCGCTTTTTTATCATTACTGAAGAAAAATTCTTCAAAAATTTGGAATTTGCCCTTTTGAATACAGGTTCTTAGGTTTTGTTTTTTATTTTTTTACAATCAGCGAACGAAGAACACCATCGGTAATTCCTGCAACACGCTCTATTTCAAGAGGAATTTTTCTTTCTGATTCAAAATTAATAAGAATATAAAATCCCTCAGCCTCTTTTTTGATTTCATAGGCAAGCCGTTTTTTCCCCCATTTGTTTATATCCCCGACAGCACCTGCCATATTTATTATATTTACAACTTTTTTTAAAAATTCTTCTGTTTTTTCTTCGCCTAAACTTATTGAAAATATCAAATAAAGTTCATAATTTGTTGATTCGTACATAACCTAACGCCACCTCCCTTTCTTCCAAATTGTCAGAGTCTACCACAGATTTATAAAAAGAGTCAACAGACCTGTCCCAGAACCAAATTATTTAATGCCGAAAAACACTTATCTAGAACTCGTTACCACATACTGCGAAACACCATTTTCAAATAAGAACCTGTATTCAAAAGGATTGAAATACCTAATTTTCAATAATTTTTTTCAAAATTTTCTTTAAATTATATAAATCACAGTCCTAACAAAAATAAATCAATCACTTCCTCGGTTTTCATTCCTCTTGAGCCTTTAACTAAAACTTTATCCCCTTTAGATATATTTTTCAAAAGTATTTCCGCCGCTTGTGCATTGCTATCGCATTCGAAGGTTATTGTATTTGATTTTGCCGCCTTCGCACCTTTGCTAATAAATTCAGCTGTGTTTCCTATTGTTATAACTATATCAATACCACTTAAAGCTAAATATTTTCCAATTTCAAAATGAATTTCTTTACTTCTGACACCAAGTTCAAGCATATCTGCCATAATGGCGATTGTTTTGCCTTCAGACCTTACAAATTGTAGTAAACTCACTGAAGCTTTAACAGAATCAGGACTTGAGTTATAAGAATCGTTTAATAAAATAATATCGTTTATATGTATAATCTGCCCTCGCTGCGGAAGAGGGCTAAAATTTTCGAGTCCGTTTTTGATGTCATCAAGATAAATTCCGACATCCAACGCAAGAGATATCACTGCAAGAGCGTTATAAACGTTGTGAATTCCTAAGCACGGTATTTTAATATTTTCCTTAAAATTATCAAATATTAAAACAAAATCAGTGGATTCACCCGACGCACAAATTTTTTCGGATTTATAAGAAAAATCACCATTAAGCCCAAAGTACACAATTTCATTAGGCAAACCACAAGAAATACGTGAAAGCTCAGGGCTATCCCCATTAAGATAAAGACGACAATTCGGATTTTTGGCTATTTTTAACTTTTCACGGCACGTTATTTCAGTTGTCTTGAAATATTCTAAATGAGAAATGCCTATATTTGTAATAATTGCAAAATCTGGTTCTGCAATACGACTTAAATTTTCCATTTCTCCAATTTGGCTTATTCCCATTTCGGCAACTAAAACTTGAGTTTCTTTTTTTAGCTTCAAAACTACAAGCGGCAATCCTATTTGACCGTTTAGATTGCCTTGAGTTTTTAATACGTTAAATTCAGTTCCGAAAACCGAAGCTGCCATTTCTTTAACCGTACTTTTCCCTACGCTTCCCGTTATCCCTATAACTTTGACATCAAATTTTTTTTTATAAAACGCGGCAATATCTTGAAGGGCTTTTTTGGTGTCTTCCACAAATATTAATGTTCTGTGTTTATTTTTTTTTTCGATTTTTCCTTCGTGTTCTCTTTGAATCAGCGCGGCTATTGCACCGTTCTCAAACGCTTCGTTTATAAAATCATGACCATCGAAATTTTCACCCTTAATCGGTATAAATAAATCCCCGTTTGAAATTTTTCTGCTGTCTATGCAAATGGAATTTACTTCTGACAAAATTTTAAAATCTCCGGTAAATCTTCCATTTGTGGCGTAAACTATATCTTCTAATGCTATATCCAAATCTAACCTTCTTTTTAGAACCTGTATTTAAAAGGGCCAAAATACCCAATTTTCAATAATTTTTTCAAAATTTTGTCAAAAACGCTCAGAATACATAAAGTATTCATTGCGCTTTTTTTATCATTGCTGAAGAAAAATTCTTCAAAAATTTGGAATTTGCCCTTTTGAATACAGATTCTCAAATTAAAAATTCATAATTTCCTTTACAACTTCTCTTTCATCAAAATGATATTTAACTCCATTAATTTCCTGATAATCTTCATGACCTTTTCCTGCTAAAAGTATCACGTCTCCTTCTCTTGCATTGATTATACACCATCTTATCGCCTCTTTTCGGTTTGGGATTACCTTATATTTACCTTTTGTATGTAACATTCCCGATTCTATATCTTTAATTATTTCAAAAACGGATTCCATTCTTGAATTATCTTCAGTAATAATCGTTAGATCAGATAGCTCTCCTGAAATTTTCCCGACTTCAAACCTTCTTTCTTTTGATCTTTCCCCACCAGCGCCAAAAAGCGCGACCAGACGCTTGGGCCTATATTCGCGCAATGCCGTTAGGATATTTTTCATGCTTAACGCGTTATGAGCGTAGTCTATTATAATGGAATATCCATTTTGTGATGAAATAATCTCCGCTCGACCTTTCGGATGCAGTCCGGTAATTGCTTCTTTTATTTTTTCTTCAGATACGCCCATTTCGCGGCAAACACAAATCGCGGCCAAGGCGTTATAAACACTAAACTTTCCCGGAATTGAAACTGAAAATTTGATTTTATTCAGAACAAATTCTGAACCTATCATTTTTGAATTTGAAACAAGTTTAAAGTCTTTGGCGCAAAAATCAGCTTCTTCTTTAAATCCAAAAGTTTTAAAGCTACAAGAGCATTTTTTCATTATAAATTCTGTTCTTTTATCGTCGTTATTTAAAAAAACAAATTTACTCCTACCAAAAAGAATTAATTTGGACTTAAAATAATCCTCAATATTTTCGTGCTCGTTTTTGCCTATATGATCGCTTGAAAAATTAGTAAATATCGCGTAATCAAAATTTATATTATCAAGCCTGTGAGACTTTAAGCCGATGGAAGAGGCTTCTATTACAATATTTTTAAATCCATTATCGATTGATTTTTTTAAAAATTTTTGAATTTCATAAGATTCAGGCGTGGTATTTTCGGTTTTTAATATTTCGCTACCTATTATAAAACCTAGTGTACCAATTGAAGCTGTTTTTTGTCCGGCGGCGTTTAAAATGCCTGAAATCAAATATGCGGTGGTAGTTTTGCCTTTAGTTCCAGTAATGGCTATCGTATTAATTTTTTCAGCGGGATGACCAAAAAAATTAGCCGATATAACGGCAAGTGACGCTCTTGTATTCTTTACTAAAATAAGATTCAGAAGATTCATTTTTTCTTCCGACAAAATCGCTTTAGCTCCCTTTTCAAGGGCTTTTTTGGCGAATTCATGACCGTTTGAATTAAATCCATTAAGACACACAAAAATACAATCTTTGATTATCTTGCGTGAATCATATACTATATCTGAAATTTCAGTTTTTAAACTACAAGAATTATATAAAATTTCAGTTCCACGAAGGATTTTACCAAGTTTCATATTAGTTCCTCTTTTTAAAAATATGCACAGTATACGATTTATAAAACAAGATTACAAATTTTTAAACCACCTTCGCACAAAAATATCGGATAATTCGAACATTTCGAGCACTACAAGTAATAACGAAATTAACAAAAATAATTTGGTTCTAGGGCAGGTCTATTGCAAAAAAATTAAATAAATGGTAGAATCAACAAAAGA
>JAISBW010000057.1 GCA_031265995.1 Oscillospiraceae bacterium | reverse complement strand
TTTCTCCAAAATAAGGAAAAAAGCGCAATGAATACTTGATGTATTCTGAGCATTTTTGACAAAATTTTGAAAAAAATTATTGAAAATTGGGTATTTTGATCCTTTTGAATACAGGTTCTAAGAGCCTGTGTTCAAAAATTTCTAATTATTTGTTCAGAATCTTTCTTCAATGATATTTTTGTGATATTATCACATTTGTAAGAATGTTATCGAAACGCCAGTTCCGCAAGATATTAAAGTATATGTCGGCATAGGCAAAATTTCGGTTACAACAATTTTTAAGGATGATTGTTTTGGCAACAATTTGCCCGCTTTTTAGCGGAAGTAGCGGAAATAGTATTTACATAGGTGACGGCCAAGACGCTATGCTTATAGACGCAGGGAGAAGCGCGAAACAAATTGAAGCGATTTTGAATGGTAATAATTTAAATCCTCAAAAAATAAATTCTATTTTAGTTACCCATGAACACAGAGATCATGTCAGTGGGCTTCGGGTTTTCGCGAAAAAGTATTCGGCTTCAATTTATGGCTCTAATGGGACTATTTCTGCACTTATTGATAAGAAGATTATTGAAAAAAATATGAATTGTTACAAAATTTGTGAAAAAACAGAGTTAAGAGGATCATATATTGAAACTTTCGAAACATCTCATGATTGCATTCAAAGTTATGGTTATGTTATAAAATTAAAGTCAAATGGATTAAAAATAGCCGTTTGCACTGATTTAGGATTTGTTTCAGAATCTGTTCTTGAGTCGATTTCGGGTTCTGATGTCGTTTTTATTGAGTCAAACCATGACACAGATATGCTATGGAATGGGTCTTACCCTTATGTTTTAAAACAAAGGATTTTTTCTGATAAAGGGCATCTTTCTAATGATTCGTGTGCTGAAATCCTCCCTAAATTAGTCAAAAAAGGTGCTGTAAAGATTATTCTTTGCCATTTAAGTTCTGAAAATAACACTCCTAAAGCCGCTTATTTTTCCGCAATAACTAATTTAAAAATTAACAATTTAGAACACAGAAAAGATTTTAAGCTTTATGTTGCGCCCAAAGAAAATTTAGAAAAATTTAAAATTATTATGTAATTAAGATTATGTACCGTTTTGTCTTTTCATATTTTATAGACAAAAAATAATTGACATAATCATTTTTTTTGTATATAATTTAGATAATCGTTTACTTAATTGAATCAAAAAAATCCGGCAATTTTAAGCGGCCAATAAATTGAACCGCACTGTTGATTGAGATTTGTTGTTAAAACAAATCAGCTGATGGAGGTGTTGGTTGTGATGAAAAAATTTTGCGAGCTTTTGTCTGATAGAAATTTTATAGATGGTATCTTGCAAATGGAAAAAGGTTCGGATATAAGAGACGCTTTTCGTTCTCATGGAGTTGAACTTGATCAAGTTGAATTTAGCAAACTTTGCGAGGTTTTAGTGGAAAATCTTAAGTCGCGGAAAATGACTGATCTTGAGGTTCTGTCTTCTTGTTCCGCTGTCGATTTTGAAATTTCAAAAAAAGCCAAAATTGAACATTTTAGTAAAGATTGCGATAGTAATGAGAACCCGTTCTCATAGGCTTGGAATGTCAGTGTCTATGAGAACGTGTTCTGATATTTCTAAGAACCTGTATTCAAAAGGGAAAATTTCAAATTTTTGAAAAAAACTATTTAAAATTGGGTATTTTGATCCTTTTAAATACAGACTCTAAAGAGTTTGGAGGTAAAAATATGAGTGGCTTTGATTTTGTAAAAGAAAAAATTGCAGATTTTGTTAAAGACAAGATTTCAGATGCTATAAATGGAGCTTTAAAAATTGGCAATGAATGTAACCTTTTAAATAATTATGATAAGGATTCGTTTTATTTAGGCCTTGATACTATAAAAAAAGCCAAAAGTACTTTATCTAAATCTAATGTGAATTCTTTAAAAGAACAAGAAAAACAAAAATTTTTAAAATGCAAAAAACAAATTTTGATTATTTTGAAAAAAATTGAAGAATATATTAAATTTATTTTAACAAAGGAGGCTGAATCTCTTGGTGTATTGCAAAATTTTTTAAGATTTTTGGGGTTCTCTAGAGGAACAAGGGAATTATATAAAGAAAATAAACAAATTTTATTTCTTGCAGAAATTGTTAAAAGTGCAGAAATATATTCTAATGCTAAAAATACCGGAATTGGAATGCATAATGATGAATTGTTAGAAATAAATGAGTATGAAGATTTTTTAAAAAAATTTAAAAAAAAGACCGTAAATGAAATTAAAGGTTTTTACGAAAGAACTGAATACAAAGATATATATGCAAGACTTGAAAATCTTAACAATTTGATAAATGAATTTAATGCAGTGCAAGAAAGAGGTATTTCGCTTGAAGAAGAAAAATCGATAAGAGCGCGTTCTGAATTAGACGCCTTAAAATTAAAAGCAGAAAAAATGAAAACGGAACGCGAACCGATAAAAAGAGAACTTGAAAATAAAAAAAGAGAAGAGGAACGAAAAATTGAATCTCTTAAAAAAAAGTATAAGGCGGCGTGTTATATGGCCAAAAGAGCCAAAAAAATGGACGACAGTTTTTCTCCCCTTGAAGATAAGGATATCCTAGAACAATTTAGGATAGAAAATTTTCGTCAAATTATTAAAAACGCAAAAGTAGAAGGTGGCGAAGGTCAGGCAAAGAAAGTTTTGCAAGATTATGTGGATAGCGCAAAAAAAATTATACAAGAATATAATAAATTAGAAAAAAATTTAGAAATTATAGAAGCGGAGCTCAAAGGAGAAGATTTTGATATTTTAGGTAAAGACAAAAGAATTATTGCATCGAATTTAATAATTGAGTATATAGAAGAGGGTAAGGTTAAATTTCATCCTGTTGATGGTCCTTTGATAAAGAGATATTTTGATGTTGAAGAATCATATATCGAAAGGCTTCTGAGAGAAGTATCAGAAAAAAAAGATTCCAAAGTAATGAAAATAGAAATAATGGATATATACAAAAAAAAGTTTTCAGAATTAGAAAAAATTGAAAATTCAGGTAGAATTATAGAGTGTTTAAATAAAATTAAAGAGGATATGAAAAAACAAGCAGATGAAATGAAACTGAATATGCAACGAAGAGATAAGGATGTGATTTTTTCTCAAAGTCTTCTTTTTAAAAGTGATTTGATTGAAAGAGATGGTAGTTTAAAAGAGGATAAAATTAAAAAAATAAAAAATGATATTGAAAAACTCAAAAAACTCCAAAAAACAAACGATTATGAGAAAAAAACTGAAAATTATTGGAAAACTAGAGTTAATAAAACTGAAGAAGTTAAAAATAAAATTTGCGATTGTTTAGAACGTTGCCGTACGTCGGTTAATGGAGCCTATCCTGAAAATGATTCAAAAGAAGAACTTCCAAAAACGAGCACTGTTAGTGCAGGGCAAGCATTGAAAACTATTTCTTATTTTGCAAAAAACACTAGAGAAAATATTGAAAAATTGATAATTTTTAAGGCTGATAGCAAAGGTACAATGAGAGTAAAAATTAGCTTAGCGCTCGAAAGCGGTTTGAAAAAAGATACTGAAAAGTTTTACAGACAAAAAAATACAAAATAATTTATTATGCTTGACATTAATTTATTTTTGTGTATAATGAGACAAAAAGGGAGATTTCCGGAGTGGCCAAACGGAGCAGACTGTAAATCTGTTGTCTTACGACTTCGGTGGTTCGAATCCATCATCTCCCACCAAGATTTTGAGGTTAGAGGGTGTGATTGTCGTTTTTTTATAGTGTTATTTTTACATATAGGTTCAATGCGGTTTTTGATTGTTTTGTTCCAAGGGAGGATGTACATAAGATGTATCGTGTTATTAAGGAGATTTGGGTTTCTGCTTCACATAATTTGAAGTTAAATTATCTTAGCAAATGTGAAAATATTCATGGGCATAATTGGAAAATGAGAATTTATTGCGAATCTGGAACTTTAGACAGGAACGGTATGGTTATAGATTTTTGCAAAATTTCAGAAATTGCAAGGGTTTTGGATCATGCTTGTGTTAATGAGTTCGTGGAACAGCCTACGGCGGAAAATATTGCCGCATGGGTTTGCAATAAGGTTGGGAAGCTGTGTTATAAAGTTGAAGTTTGGGAAACAGAGTCAAATTTGGTTATTTATGAGCGCGAAAACTGAGAAGAAAAATTTAAGGTTGTGCCAAATATTTAAATCTTTGAGTGGCGAGGGCTTGAGAAGTGGTTATCCTGCCACATTGGTAAGGTTTGGTGGGTGTAATCTTTCTTGCCGCTATTGTGATACGAAATATTCGTGGAATTATTACCATAATACAAGCGTCGAAGAGATTCTAGGTGACGAAAGGGTGAGATCTGCCGGTTTTATTATAATAGCTGGCGGGGAGCCTTTTTATCAATGTGATGAAATTTTTCGCCTCATCGGCATCTTGGCTAAGAGTAAGATTGTTGAAATTGAAACTAACGGTGTAAATTTGTTTGATAACATAAAGAAGCTTTATGGTGCATTAGATCTTTCTGATTACAAAAAAAATATAAGAATATGTTCTGATTATAAAACAGAGGAATCTGATGAATACGCCCGCGGTGCATTGGATGGTTTTGAGTTACTTACAGAAAAGGATTGTATAAAAGTCGTTGTGCAGGATTTCGGTGATGTTGATTTAGCCGAAAAACTGGTAGTTAGGTTTCGTCGTACAAATGTTTTGGTTTCTCCTTGCTATGGTGAAATTGATCCTGCAAAACTTGCTGATTACATGATAGATAAGAATTATTTGAATCTAAAAATGCAAATACAATTGAACAAATTTTTGTGGGGAGATGGTAATTTTGAAAAATGATTTAGAAATAAATAAAGAGTTGGCGATTTCGCAGTTTTCTTCGTTTTTAGAATTAATGAAAATTAAAGTTCCCGTGGAAACACCGAAGAGGTTTGTAAGTCTTTTAGATGAAATGCTGAGTTACAGAAATGTGAGTAACGAAGAAATTGCCGAAACAATTAATAAAACGTTTGGTATTGATTGTGATGCATGTTCGAAAAATATGATACTAATCAAAGATATTGAAGTTTTTAGTCTTTGCGAGCATCATCTTGCTTTGATATATGATATGAAAGTGGCAGTGGCATATATTCCAAAAGATAAAGTTTTAGGTCTTTCAAAAATAATAAGATGCGTGAGCATGGTTTCCAAGCGCCCACAGTTACAGGAAAAAATAGCTTTTGACATAATCGATGTAATGAAGAGACTTTTGTCTTCTGATGATATAGCTGTTTACATAGAAGCGAAACATGGATGTGTAACTGCGAGAGGAATAAAAAATTTCAGTGCAGAAACGGTGACAACTAATTTCTCAGGAGAATTTTGTAGAGCCGAGGATATGAAAGCAAATTTTCTTTTAGCTACACGTCGAATTAGAAAGGTTTTAGAGCCTGTCTAATATCTCTAAGTAGTGCAGATTTTGTGATAAAATTTTTAAAATTTAAAGCGCGAGGAAGGCGAACACTAGTGTATCTAACTAACGAGCAGTGCAAAATTTTAAAATTTTAACTAAAATATATGCTATTTCGGGGGTATTAGACTAGCTCTAAGCAGCAAATTTTAATTTCCAAAAAACTCTGTCATACTTTAAATATTTTTTGATATCTACAACTTTGCCACAATATTCTTTCATTTTTCCTCGATTTTTATCAGAACTGTCAAAATTTATAGAACAATCGATAAATATTTCTCCTTCGTTAACGTTAACCTTTGTGGGGATAGGATGTGATTCGACATTATAACATACAAGACCGCTATTTCCAAAAATTAATTCTAAAGACCAAGCTTCTCCGTTGAACAAATCTTTTGATTTGTTAACAATAGATTCTAGTTCTTCATTTGAGGGTTTTTTTGTGGCGCATAAGTCAATTATAAATGTAGGTCTTTCTGTGTCAGACATTTTTTTCACCTCTGTTTCAATCAATATCTTAGCTTCCGATATTTTTCTTTCGAGTTCACTAAAATCAACGACAGGTTTACTAAAATCAACGACAGGAAGATATTCTCGTTTGTTTAGAAATTCAAAAATTTTATCTTTAAACAAAAAACCGAGAACACCAACGGACGCTGCAGGAACACCAATCCAGCGTAAGGCTCTTAGTAAATTAGAACTCTGTTTGCTCCTGTCTTTGAGTTCAAAATTTGGATTTTTCACAGTCTCTTCCTCGGCCTTTGATTTTAAAGGTAAAAAAACTGCAGATAACAAAAAGATAGATAAAAATTTTTTAAATTGTTTCTTCAATTTGGCATCGCCTCCCTTCATAAACAAATTACGCTTACATATAAATTATACTCGTGTAATTAATTTTAATCAAATTTAGTATTAGAAAAGCCGCGAAGTAAGACGAGAAATCGTTTTGTGTTTTTGATTTGAAAAAACGCAGGTATATGAGCTTTCTGTCAAGGCGATTTAATCAAGGCGATTTAATTCACTTTTGAAAATAATTTGAAAACATTAGGAATATGATTCTAAGAATCTGTATTCAAAAGGATCAAAATATCTAATTTTCAATAATTTTTTTCAAAATTTTGTCAAAAATGCTCAGAATACATAAAGTATTCATTGCGCTTTTTTCCTTATTTTGAAGAAAAATTCTTCAAAAATTTGGAATTTGCCCTTTTGAATACAGATTCTTATTTACTTGGTATATATTCTAAATTATGTAACTTGAAAAAATTTTTTGAATATTATACAATGAAAACCTGATTTTAAGAACAAATGAACAAGCGTTTTCTCTAGAATTTAATTTAAATTTGAGTTTCTTGATTAAGAATCTCAAGGTTTGTTTGTGTTGTTAATTTATTTAGTTTCAACCAAAGGAGATGTTTTCTTTGCCTATTTGCGTAATTCTTGCCGCAGGAGAAGGGACAAGAATGAACTCAAGAAAACCCAAAGTTCTTTCAGAGATTTTGTTTTATCCAATGCTAGGTTGGGTGCTAGATTCTGTAAATGCTTATGGAATTAGAAACGTTTGTGTTGTGACAGGCTATCGGCATGAAATGGTAAGCAAATTCATTAAGAAAGAAAAATATAACTGCCGTACTGTAATTCAAGATAATAGAAAAGGAACAGCGCATGCTGTTATGACTGCCTCAAATTTTATAAAACAACATATGGGAGAAGATATTCTCGTTTTAAACGGTGATTCGCCTTTTATTGATTCAAAAACCATAATGAATGCTTATGATATCCATAAATTAGGAAGTTATGCGACAATTGTTTCAGCGAAACTTGATAGTCCAACTGGTTATGGAAGGATTATAAGAAATAAGTTAGGTTCAATATGTGCAATTATAGAAGAAAAAGACGCTGATTTAGATCAAAAAAGAATAAAAGAGATAAATTCAGGAATTTATTGGTTTAAATCTGAATCTCTTTTGGATCTTTTGAGTCAAATTAAGGAATCCGAGAGCGGCGAATTTTATCTTACGTCGGTGATTTCTATTTTGATTGAAAATAATAAGAAAGTAAGTGTGTATCTAACCGATGACCCCAGCTCTGTGCTTGGTGCGAATAATCCCGAGCAACTTAAAATTTTGAATCAAATCGCAAATGAAAAAATTATAGAAAAATTCAAATCAAAAGGAGTTTATATTCCTTATGAAAATAACGTTTTAATAGGGAAGAACGTTCAAATAGGTGAAGGGACTACAATTCTTTCTGATGTTACTATTCTAGAAGACGCTAAAATCGGAAAAGATTGTGTGATAGGTCCTGGAACAAATATTCTGGGTGGCAAAATTCCAGACAACACCAATTTAATCTTTCACGATGATTTGTCTTCTCGTGATGACTTTTATAAAGAAAAGAAATGTTTTGCAGTTTAAGAACCTGTATTCAAAATGGCAAGTTTCAAATTTTCGAAGAATTTTTCTTCAAAATGATGAAAAAAACGCAATGGATACTTTATGTATTCTGAGCATTTTTGGCAAAATTTCGAAAAAAATTATTGAAAATTGGGTATTTTGGTCCTTTTGAATACAGATTCTAAGAATGGGTTCTTATTCGGATGTAAATTCTAGATTTGACGATTTGAATAAAATATTGTAAAATAGAAGCAACATTATTTTCGAGGAATAAAAAATATGAAAAGTTTGTTGTTTAAAGAATTTGTATCTTGGATCTCGGTTACTCTGAGCTTATTTTCTGCATTAAGTCTATGTAGCTACGGTGTATTCTCCGTCAAAGTTACACTTGGAGGCGACCCAAGAACAGGCAAAAGTTCATTTCTTTACAATGTTATATTTGGTCGTAATTTATGTGAAGATTGTTATTCTGATGCGGGGCGCACAGTCGGTGTGGAACAAGCTGACATTCAGGTACAATGCGGTGAGAGAGAAATCTGTTTAAATATTTATGACACGGCCGGAGGAACACGCTTTGAACCTGATCGTGAACGTCATATGACAGATTCTAAAGTATTTATAGTATTTACCGGCTTATCGCGGCAAATCTAAATGGGGTGGGTGATTGGATCTTTAGCTGCTTAAGATTTGCTCCTGAAGCAAAAATTCTTATTGCATTAAATAATCATGGCAGTAGTGGTTCGAGTGAAAGTATTACATTTGAAGACGCGAGATCGCAACTTGAATTAAATCATCCGAAATTTCCTGTTTTTCGTGTGGATCCTTCGAAGCATAATGGTTGTGTTGAGTTACGGTAAAAACATCATAGGAATTAAATCTCAAGAAAACTGGAGCGAAATAGTTACAAAACTTATGCCAGTCGGAAAAGACGGATTCCTTCTACCTGAAGTTTGGTTAAGTCTTGATGATACTATGGTCCTATACGACATCCCTTTTACAAAAGTTATGAGTTTTGACCA
>JAISBW010000052.1 GCA_031265995.1 Oscillospiraceae bacterium | reverse complement strand
TAAGACCGGGATCGAGCGCGTCGCCGTCAACATCAGAATTTGGCGCTTTCTCTGATTTACCATTTGAGGCAGGTATTGAGCCAAGAGATCCTGCGCCTTTGCCAAGTCCTGCGCCGCCTTTGCCAAGCCCTTATCCGTTTCCGCCTGGGGTAAATTTGGAATCTGCAGTTCGTTTGAATGGTTTAGCTGAAGGTTTTTTTAATTCCGTAGAAATTTTGCTTAATTTAGCTTTAAATTCAGATTTAAATTCAAAAATTGATGATTCTATTTCAAAAGTCGAAAAACTTCTCAAATCACCTATTTTAACGGGCCAAGAACATTTTGATTCTTATTTTGAAAAAATTGGCTTTGATGTAAAACAACTTTTTTCTGATAAAATTTCTAAATGTTTAAAATTTATTAAAGATTTAAAACAAAAAATTAAATCTGATAGTCATTATGTGGGTCCCACTGAAGATGAAAAAAGAGATAATTTTACGAAATATTTGCAAGAAGTTTCAAAATCTTGTCTGGAATTACGTAAAAGTATTGGAAATACAATTGTAATTCTTTCGGGATTAATTGAAGAAATGGTCGAAACTATCGTAGCATCCGAAAAAAAATTAAGACAATTAACAACACAAGAATTGGGGGTGGAACTGTCTGAATTAAATGAAAGATCAAGTTTTATCACAAAATGTATAGGAGAATTTTGCGTATCAACAGAGAAATTAAAAGCTTATGAAAGTATAGGAGAAAAAGATAATCTAACAACTCTAGAGAAGCTTTTAATTAAAGCACATCAACATATGTTAGAGTTTGAAAAAATAAAAACAACAATTTATCAAGAAATTTTAGCACGAGGAAGATCCGATACCGAAATTGATGAATTAAATTCTGAACTTAAAAATGAAGTAAAAAGAGTAAAGAAAGAAATTAAGGAATTTTTGGTACACGAAAAAGTTAGACGATTTGATGAACTTAAAGAAATTGAAACAGAAAGATTAAGACTATTAGAAGGTATTGAAGAACATTCACGTTCATATAAGGATGAAGCACTAAAACAGGCACTTGTTGCTCTTAAAGATAGGGAAAGATACGACCCAGAGGACGGAGATACAAAATTTTCTAGTCTTGAAATGATATACTATGATTTTTTGCAAAAAACAATCGAAATAGCAATACGTTGTACAAAATTAAAGGAACTAGAAGAGTTCGGACCTATTTTTTCTAAAATAAAAGAAGTTTCTTCTGAAGCTTTCGGGAGGATAAAAAAATACACCGATGACCGACCAGATAGACAAGGAGGTCTAAGTGTTAGTTCGGCGGGAAAATTGAAAGATGAAATAGAGGAAAAGAGCAAATCTCTCGAGATATTTATTGAAAGCAAAAAGCCAATAATCTTAGATATTGCCAAGAGATTAAGACGTCTTAAAGATTCTCCCGTGACAGAACTCTCTTGTACTATTCAAAAAAAATTAGATGAAGCAGTTTGTAAGATACAGTGCATAGATATTCCAGAAATGATACCACGTAGTTCTAAACATGCAGAATATATTGAAAAAGCAATAAATTTTAGAGAATCCGCAATCCAAGAAATAAAAAATTTTAAAGAATTCGCAATCCAAGAAACTAAAAGAATAAATAATTCTGAATCAGAACTAATGGGATTAATTTCATCGCAACATAAATTACCTGCTGAAAGAATGGGAGAACATCGACTTTTCGTGTATGCAATATTTCGTGATCTGGGCATAACAGGACACGCTCTAAATCCGTGGTTAATGGCTATAAAAAATCTTTTAAATTCAGGAGAAGTACAGAGATTTTTTAGGTATAGTGAGTTTGAATTTGGATTAAAAATAGAAATAACCCTAAAATCAAGCAATCTTATTGAAATCGGAATGAAAGATTTTTTAGGCGACGGTCAGGACCTCCCAAAAGAATTTTCGGGTTCGGATGAATTCTTACGTTCAAAAATGAATTATCTAGCTGGATTAATGGTACTAATATTTCTTTCATCATCTGTTTCATCAGGAGAAAATTCGGAACTTGTGCTGGAGACATTTGGAATTTTTTTCAGAGTAACTGATGAAGAATGCTCAATGCAAGATCAGAAAGCTGGTTTGCAGGTATTAAAACTGCGATCCCTCCCGGCCCTATGCAGTCAGATGAGCCGCTCGGATGAGCACATTGTAAATATTTACCGTTTTCTAGAACAAAATGAGAAATTCAAAACTCTCTAGACATAACAATCAAAAATGCCCTAAAACCAAAGTAATTCTGAAAACTACTATTGAAACGATCCAAGCGAGGATCATTTGGTAAGATACCGATAAAAATGCGAGCACACCGCTTCCAAATTCCTTTTTTGATATGGCTATTGCTGCGGTGCACGGAGGGTAAAGAAGTACGAATGTCATAAAGGCTATCGCCGACGCAACCGAAAACTCGGAAGTCAGCGCTTCTTTTAGCATAAGTATTTCTCCGGAGCGATATACTACAGACATTGTGCTTACGATCGTTTCCTTGGATATCATCCCAGTTATAAGCGCAATACAAGCTCGCCAGTTTCCGAATCCGCAAAAATTAAAAATCGGAGCTAAAAAATTTCCTAATGAAGCTAATATACTCTGAGAGCTGTCTTGAACAAATTTTAAACTTAAACTAAAAGACTGTAGAAACCATATTACGACGGTTGATCCAAAAATTACAGTTCCGGCTCTTTCTAAAAAATCTTTTATTCTTTCCCACATATTTAAAAAAATATTTTGAAGCGAAGGAATTTTATAATCAGGTAATTCCATTATCATTGTAGCGCTGGGATCGCTGAATACATTTTTAAATAAAAGTGAAGTTAAAATCGCAAAAACAGCCCCTAACATGTATAACAAAAATATGGCCAACACTTTGTGATCAGGGAAAAACGCATTTATAAAAATTAGATATACAGGCATTTTTGCGCCACAAGACATAAAAGGGATCAAAAATATTGCCAAATTCTTTTCTTTTTTACTTTCGAGTATTCTGGTGCTTAAAATGGCGGGAACGCTACATCCAAAGCCCATTAAAAGCGGTACGAACGCTCTGCCTGATAGCCCGATTTTGCGCATCGGATTATCTACAACAAATGCCGCCCTGGCCATGTATCCGCTGTCTTCTAAAACAGAAATCAGACCGAAAAGCAATAACATTTGCGGCAAAAAAGATATAACTTCGCCTATGCCGCCCAAAACCGCGCCAAATAGCCCAATTATAATTTTATTTACAGAAAATTGTTCCAAAATTTTAATTATTGGGTTGCTTATACCGTTTTCTATAATAAATCTAACACTCTCTTCCAAAAGTGACCCTAACGGTCCGAAAGAAACATAAAAAATAGTCAATATGATAAGCAAAAAAATAGGTATCGCGGTGTATTTTCCGGTTATTATTCTGTCTATTTTTCTAGAAATTTTAGCTTTTTTGATTTTTCCCGTATCCGAAATAATTCTTTTGCAAATTTCAGAAGCAAAATTATATCTTCCAGTAGCAATTTTTTCCTCAATCTCAATTGTGTTTAAAACTCTTATTTCATCTATTTTTTTTATGGTTTCATAATTTAATTTAAGCGAAGAAATGACAATTTGGTCGCCTTCAAGAATTTTTACTAATATAAAATTTTTATTTTGTATATTTTTATTTAAATCATCAATAACATTCTCAATCTTTTTAATTTTATTTTCAACTAAATTATCATAAATACTTAATTTGGGAATTGTTTGATTAAATTTAAAATTTTCAAAATCTTTTTTTTTCACTACGTAAAAAATCTTTTCTACTAGAGTATCAATTCCAATGTTTTTTCCTGCGGAAATTGGAATCACCGGAATTTTCAAAATTCTTTCAAATTCGCAAAAATCAACAATTTTGCCTTGTTTTTCCAGCAAATCGCTCATATTTAGAACAATAATTATTGGTATATTAAATTCTAAAAGCTGAGTTGTAAGATATAAGTTTCGCTCAATATTAGTTGCGTCAATGATGTTAATTATTAAATTGATATTTCTATTTATTAAATATTCTCTTGTAATAATCTCTTCAGGGGAAAAAGGAGAAAGCGAATAAACGCCAGGTAAATCCACTATTTTAATCTTTTCATGATTGTGTCTTACAATGCCTTCTTTTCGCTCTACAGTGACGCCGGGCCAATTCCCGACATATTGCGCGCTTCCTGTTAATCTATTGAAAAGAGTAGTCTTGCCCACATTGGGGTTACCAATGAGCACAGCTCTTAAATTACCCAATTTCTCGCTTAATTTAAAATTTTTAACGGTTTTATTTTTTTTTGTTGATTCCATTTAATTTTGCTTATATTAAAGTCTTAAATTAACATTTAAAACACATAAAGGATTTCAAAACTTTTTTCTAACCCGAAATCAAAAGCTCTTTTTAAGCTCGAGTATTTAGATATTAGGACATGAATTTTTAAATAAATCTTTTCAATTTTTTCTTTGAGATACCAAAATTTTTTCAGCTTCTGTTTTTCTTATGATTAAATCGTATCCACGCAAGCTTATTTGTACAGGATCGCCCAAAGGCGCCCTTTTCACAACCTCAAGCCTTACTCCTGGCAAAATACCAACATCCAAGATCCTACGACGTATTGCTTTTTCACCTAAAACAGCAATGACCTCAGCATACTCCCCGGACTCTAAATTTTTAAGATTAGTTAACTTAAATTCCATAATTTTTATATCCGCCTTTATTATTGTATATAAAAAATAATCTTTTGTAAAGTATGCCTTGTTTTTCGAAACTAGAACTATAGAATCTATATTCAAAATAACAAATTCTAAATTTTAAAATCTTTATAAATACTTGACATATTTTAAATATTTTTAGCAAAATTTTGAAAAAAATTATTGAAAATTGGGTATTTTGACCCTTTTGAATACAGGTTCTAAACATGTTATAATAGATAACAGCGCGTAGTTATAGATTTTCGAAAAAATAAAAGACTTCTAATACAGGAAAACGTATGAAGCTTTCGAAATAGATACTAAATTTAGTTTTTATCTTAATTTGCTGTTATAGCTCAGCCGGTAGAGCACGTCATTGGTAATGACGAGGTCAGCAGTTCGAGCCTGCTTAACAGCTCCAAATTCGATGGCATTCGTGAAAAAATCAAAAGCTATGCAATTATTATTGTTTCTTAGAATCTATTCAATTACGATTATACACTAAAATTCCGTAAGCACCCTCGGTTATTCCAGAAGCGTTAGATTCGTCAGTGTCTATGTGCGCGGCAAGACTATAAGAATTACTAACGCGGATTATTATTTCTCCAAAAATTAAAAACCGTTCGGAGGCTTCTGTTTTTAGAAAGTGAACTTCACCGTCCAGAACCTTAAATTTTGATGCATCTTCAGGCTTCATATGTATATGCCTTTTTGCAACGATTAAACCTTCTTTTACATTTATTGTATCTTTAGGCCCTCTTAGAGTACACCCCGTAGAACCCGAAAGATTGCCGGATTCTCTTATAACAGGATTTATTTTAAGTTTTCTAGCGTCAGTCATTGATATTTCTATTTGAGTTTTATCCCTTTCAGGACCTAATACAGAAACATTTCGCAATTCTTGCTTACCAACTATTATATCAATCTTTTCTTCGCTTAAAAATTGACCTGGTTGCGAAAGGTTTTTTTTAACACGAAGACTATAACCCTTTCCAAAAATAAGCTCCAAAACATCTTTTGAAAGGTGAACGTGACGTGCTGAAACTTCAATTGGAATTTTCATATTTCTCCCGTTTTAAATTAAATATTAAGAGCCTGTCTAATATCTCTAAAAAGTGCAGATTTATGGTATTAATTCGATAAAAAAACACTCCGTTCGTTTTCACGAGTTGAAATCTTATCCATTATATCTTCAATTATATCTTTCAAATTATCTGCCCTAATACAATTTTCATATAAATATTTTAATACATTTTCGACTAAAACGCGGTTTAAAGAAATAATGTAAGACTCTTCCTTATCCAAGAAATCGTCACACAACTCCGACAAAACAACACCGTAAATTTTACCGTTGCCACTATCAATCTCAGACAAACTGTATTCAATTGTTCTATTTTTTTGCAAAAATTCAATTTCAGAAAGTTTTCGATTGTATATGTATTTTTTTATCATAATCTTATAAGTCCAATTTTATCCAAGAAACACAAAACAAAACAGATATAAATAACATACATAAGTAGAATAACACATTTTTTGAATTTTTTAAAGAGAATTTGAACCTTTGACACGACGATTTTGTAGATTATTTCAAATCTATTAAACTGCTGCAGGCAATATCACAGACAAAGCACTTAACTTGCTATTAAATTTGTTTTTTAAAGATTCGTTTACTTCTTCGAGTTTTAATTCCGGCAAAATTTCAAGAAAATCAAAAATTTTTCTTCCTGAAAACGAAAAATCAAGCATTGTGTTGGCAATTGAAGAAACGCTGTCGAAAACCGAAATTGTTTCGGCATATAAAGACTTTTTAGCACGATCAAATTCATTGGCTTCGATTCCTTTGCTTACTAGATTTGAAGTCTCTTCAAGGATTATTTCCGATGTTCTTTTAGGATCTTTTGATTCTCCCGAGAATATTGCCGAAGCAAAATAAGGACCGTTAAAATACTCACAACTAAAATCTGAAGTATTTATTAGCTCATTCTCTAAAAGACGATTATACATCGCACCGGATTTAAGCATCAAAACACATAAAATAATCTCTGAAATTATTAAACTTCTAGTATTTATAAACTTCTCTTTCACCGGTTCTTTGAATCCAAAATTGAAAACAGGCGTAATTACTTCCATTTTTTTAAAAGCAAAAGAATTTGCCACTCTTTCAGGTTCAAAAGGAAAAATCGCCTCTGTTTTATTTTTGTTGTCTATTTTTATTCTGTTTTCGATAAATTCAAATATTTCTTTTGGTTCAAAATTCCCCGCGATGCAGAGGCTCATATTCTGAAGGGCATAGAAATTATTGTAACAATCATAAAGAATTTCAGGAGTAATTTCAGAGATCGATTTTTCACTGCCGGTAATATCGGTTCTAACTGGATGATTAATATATAGTGACTCTAAAAGATTAACAAAAACAACCCATTCAGGACTATCTTGATACATCTTAATTTCTTGTGCAATTATTCCGCGCTCTTTTTCAACACCCTTTTCGGTAAAGTAGGGATTTTGAACAAAATCGATTAAAATTGCAAGAGATTCTTTTAAATTTGAATTGCAGGAAAAAAGATATGCGGTTTTATCAAACGACGTATAAGCGTTGGCAGAAGCTCCGGTTTTTGAAAAGAGTAAAAAAGCGTCGGATTCTTCAGTTTCAAATAGTTTATGTTCAAGATAGTGTGCAGTGCCTGCAGGCGTTTTAACCACACCAGAACTTGTTTTATACCTTTCATTAATAGATCCATAATTTACCCCAAGAACAGCATAGGATGTGCTGTAATTTTTTTTGGGATACAAATAAATCTTCAACCCTGAGTAATGATTTATAAAAAAATATTTCTCGCCAAGACGCAAATTCTCAACAATCCGCAATTTTTAACTCCTATACTTTAGAACCTGTATTCAAAAGGATCAAAATACCTAATTTTCAATAATTTTTTCCAAAATTTTGTCAAAAATGCTCAGAACACATAAAGTATTCATTGCGCTTTTTTTTATCATTACTGAAGAAAAATTCTTCAAAAATTTGGAATTTGCCCTTTTGAATACAGGTTCTTAAATCCATAATACTATACAATTCTAAAATTTTCATATAATATAGATGAAATTTCCGATGTTTTTCTTGACAAATAGTCTTCGCCTATAGGATTAAAACTGTAAAACTTTCCGAAAACGGGGGAAGAATCAGCTTCTTTAAAAATTGATTTGGAATTTGAATAAATTACACCCGTTTTTATTACCATAACTGAAATCCAAACTATAAACAAACCCTTACACAAGCCGAATGCTGCGCCTAAAATTGAATTTATTTGATAAAGAATAGGGAATTTAAAAAATGAATCCGCAAACCTTGCTAACTTCCTAACGATAATCATAAATATCCAAAAAAGCAACGATGAAAGAAGTAATCTTAAAATTCCAGTAATAATTGGTGAAACTATGACTTCTATTTTTTCGGCTGGGTGACTGCTAAAGATAATTCGAGAGATCGCATCGCGGTTCATTCCTCTCCATAACATTATTCGCTTTAAAAAACCAGGTAAAACTTCAGAATTTTCTTTAGAAGATTTTGTTTCTTCTGCCGAAACCTCTATTGAAGTTTCTATTTTTTTTACAATTGCTTCTTTAAAAAAAGAAGAATAAATAAAATCAGACGCATAGCGTGACGCAAAAACAGAAACGCCGATCGCCAAAACCGAACCAGCAAAGCAAATCAAAGAACGCACAACGCCTCTTTTCCAACCTATTATTAAAAAAACCAAAAGTATTGCTAAAATAGCAAAATCGACAAATATATGCCAAAAACTCAATGTCAAAATTTTAACCTCTTGTTTTTTTACGGTCATTATTACCGTATTTTTACTTTTATTAAATTAAAATTAAAACAAAAAATTACGAAACTCTTTCTAAATCAGATTTTATCTTTTTTATTATCTGTTTTTCAAGACGTGAAATATAAGATTGAGAAATCCCTAATGAATCAGCAACTTCTTTTTGAGTAAACTCTTTGCTTCCGAATAACCCAAAACGAAGTTCCATTATTGTTCTTTCGCGTTCAGTAAGATTGCTAACAACATCCCTTAGCATCTGATTTTCAGCTTCACGTTCTAATTGATTGTTAACCGAATCGATATCGCTTCCTAAAATATCAGATAAAAGAAGCATGTTGCCGTCGCAATCAGTATTAAGTGGTTCATCAATAGAGGTTTCACCGCGATGCTGCGAAATTTTGCGTAAATGCATAAGAATTTCGTTTTCTATGCAACGCGAAGCATAAGTGGCCAATTTTATTTTCTTGTCAGGACAAAATGTGCCGACCGCTTTTATTAACCCTATAGTTCCTATTGAAATTAAATCTTCAATATTCGAGCAACTGAACTCAAATTTTTTGGCAATAAAAACAACTAAACGCAAATTTCTGACAATTAAAATATCACGATTTTTAAGTTTTCCAGAAGTAATTTTTTTCATTATTTCTTCTTCTTCGGCAGACGAAAGAGGCGGAGGCAACGTTTCTGGTCCATTTATATAGTGAATATATCTGTTCTTGAATAGAAAACACCGAAACCAAATTATTATTTCTTTAAACAATTTTTTAAACAATTCAAATAAAAACAAATCTTTCCTCCTAATTTATCATGTCAGAACTAACAAGCGCGCCTTTTAAAGCCGGGCACACAGCAACATACGCTTCTCGGCGCACCGAACCCTTCTCGGTTTCAATAATTAAATAATCTGGCTTAAAAGCTACTAGAATTCCCTTTCCCGAAATTGTTCCGAATGGAATTAGACGCAAATTCGCCCCCCAATTTTTAAATGAATCTTCAAATTTTTCGGTTTTTTCAAAATCCATCTCTTTCGGTAAAATATCACCAAGGCAAGATTTATTGGCTAAAATCACAGGCAAGTTAGAAAAAGGCTCCTTAAGGCCGTTACCAGTATCTAGTTGTGCCTCAAATTCCGCTGAATCACCAGAAACCGATAACTTTATTTTGCAAAACATTTCCCGGCATACATTTTTTCCTAGAATTCGATTTGATGCCTCTATAATCAGATATGCCACAAGTGTTGATAAAATAAGAACAAGCGGAGAAATATTAAAATAAACTACTCCATTTTTAACAATCATACCATAGGGTCTGAATATTATCCACATTGCAAAGTTAAGACCGGAAAATGCAAAATTTATTATACAAAAACACAAAAACGCTTTAAAAGTTATAGCCTTTGAAATTCCAAATGATACGAACACTATCGTAAGTGCCATTGTTATTTTTATTACTAGTGACAGAAATACATTTTGTTCAGGAAAAAATATGTAAAGAGAATACATCGAGCCTAAAAGCGCCCCTAAAACCAGTCGTCGTCGTCGTGGCTTTAAATAAAGAAACTTAGAAACCGCTAACAAGATAAAATAATTAACAAATAAATTCAATGCCACCAATATGTCAGCATAAATTGGAATTCTCAATTAAAACTCCTTATACTACCTGTTTTCCTAACCTTTCCTGAGGTAATTATCTCATATTCTTTTGTTGATTTTTGTCAAAATTAGGTGCAAGTAGCCAAATTAAAATGGTATATCACAAATACTTGACTTTTGTTTTATAATAATTAGAATAATATCAAGCAGCGCATTTTGAATACAGGTTCTCATCTTAAAAGGTATAAACAAAAGTAAATTTCAAATAATAGGCTTAGAATCTGTATTCAAAAAGATCAAAATACCCAATTTTCAATAATTTTTTTCAAAATTTTGTCAAAATACTCAGAATACATCAAGTATTCATTGCGCTTTTTTATCATTACTGAAGAAAAATTCTTCAAAAGTTTGAAATTTGCCCTTTTGAACACAGGCTCTTGGTCAAGGAGAGATTTAATCAAATTTAAAAATGAAACGATGTCTTATATTATTATTGGATTTATGGCAGGCACACTTAACGCCGCTTTTGGAATCGGCGGAGGAATGGTTTTAGCTCCTGCTTTTGTTAGAATGGGATTAAGTAGACATGAAGCTCACGCTTGTTCAGTTTGTGTAATCCTCCCCATTTGTATTTTAAGCACATTTCTTTTTGTGAAAGAAGGCTTTGTTAGAATATCCGACGCTTTGATTTTTTCTTTATATGGCTTGATCGGAGCATTTATCGGGGCATTATTTTTTAAAAAAATAAATCCTAATATACTTAGGAATATTTTCGCACTTTTTAGTATTTGGGCGGGAATTCGCCTTATTTTAAGATGAATTGGTTAATTGACGCTATTTTTAGTATAACTTCAGGTGTCGCTGGCTCGGTAGGTTTAGGCGGCGGTGCTATTCTAATTATGTATTTAACGGCTATCGTCGGAATGGAGCAAACCAAAGCTCAAGGTATAAATTTAATATTCTTTATTCCTGTCGCTTTTGTTGCGTCTATAATTTATTTTAAACGAAATTTAATAAAATGGAAAATTATAACTCAGACTGTACCGTCCGGAATATTAGGCGCATTTTTAACTTTTTTATTCTTAAAACGTGCTAATTATTTAGTAATCGGAAAAATTTTTGGTCTATTTTTGATAGCGATGGGTGTTTTTATAGTTGTTAAAGAAATAAAAGTCAGAAGACGAGTATAAACTTAGAGTCTATCTAATATCTCTGAAATAGCACATATTTTAGTTAAAATTTTAAAATTTTGTATTGCTAGTTAGTTAAGAACCTGTATTCAAAAAGATCAAAATACCCAATTTTCAATAATTTTTCTTCAAAACGAGGAAAAAAGCGCAATGAATACTTTATGTATTTTAAGCGTTTTTGACAAAATTTTGAAAAAAATTATTGAAAATTAGGTATTTTGATCCTTTTGAATACAGGTTCTAAAATACCCCCTCACTTATAGGGGGAAAAGCATATTTTATTGTTCTCTAGAGGACAAAAAAATATTTTTAAATTTTCGATAAATGGCTTTGTGGTGCGGTTTGTTGGCATATTTTTTTTGCTTGAATTTATACAAAAAAATTTTTTATTGTTCAAATTGACGTTAAATAAAGAAATTCCCATATATAGCTTAAAAAGCCGTATACGGGCGATTGGTGGAAGCGAGGGGAGTCGAACCCCTGTCCGAAAAACATCAATTTAAGTTTTCTACGAGCGTAGCTTTCGATTCAGATTTCCTCACAAAGCAAGTTCCGAAAGCAAACTGCTGAAAGTAATCC
Source organism: Oscillospiraceae bacterium (assembly GCA_031265995.1). Taxonomy (GTDB): domain Bacteria; phylum Bacillota; class Clostridia; order Oscillospirales; family Acutalibacteraceae; genus Improbicoccus. The sequence continues at coordinate 11,427 of JAISBW010000052.1, read as the reverse complement.
CTAATTTAGGCCATTTAGAAGTCAAGGATCCCCCCTAAATCATTCACCGCTAAATAAACACCTGGTTAAGAACGCGGTAGTCTCAACAAGATGCGCTCAGTAAACACCGAACTTTCTTCATCAAGCGACTGCCAAGATTTCCTTTTTACCAAAAGATACCTTAATTACTTCGCCTTTTTTAGGCGGGCAATCACCATATAATACTTCTGCATTTAAATTTTTTTGCCGCTTTTAAAGCGGTCCGGCATCGCTGCTCGCTTGCTTAAATCTTTGAATTCCGTCGAAACCATTGCGCTCCCTCGAGAATTATTAAATACAAAGACGCCGGATGCATTGTACGAATAAAATGACAAAAAATCAAGACTTTCGTGCTGTGTTATTGTATAATCAATGATAAAAAATAGGAAACTTACATAGATCCTGTCTATGATAAATCGGAAAAACCTGGAACATTGGAATTTAAAAAAGCTTATGAAAAGGAAATAGGAACCTATAAAACATGTAAAAGCAATTTTAATACAAAATAGGATTACAAAGTACCTAATTTTCAAAATATATTTTCAATAGATATTTCGTCAGATTCCTTTAGAGCTTTTATATATGCCATAGCTGAAACTTTTGCTTTTGAAGTTTCGATTCTGGATTTATTTTTTAAGCTTACATTTATAACTTTTAAACTTTGATTGATTTTATCAAGAGTATCGTGATGTATAAAAACCGAAAGTATTTTCGATCTCTCATCCCAAAAACTGTTTAATTCCTTGCATTTTTCTAGAGCCATTTCGAATTCTTTCTTGTCATTTGATTTTTCAATCTCTTCCAAGTAATTTTCTGTATATTGGGCAGTTTTTTCTACAAAAATAAAACTTGCTAAACATAAAAAGAAAGTTAGCACAAAAATTGTTAGGGTTATTCCTATTTTTTTCATAATGTTTTTTCCCGCTTGTATAAATTTTAAAAAAATTTTTATGTTTTTTCTTTTTTAATTACATTAAATTCTTTATTTTTATTAGCCGTCATGATATACACATCGCTTACATTTAATTTTTTTTTGCTCAAAATTTCATCAATCCAATTTTTACTAAGCCCGCATGAAGAAAGTGAAAGATTATTTATTTCCCCGTTGCTTATTACAACAAATTCAAGAACATTTTCAGGCGTATCTATTCCCAAACTTGATGAATCAGGAGTTTGTCTTTCGCTTTTTTTAAGCACACTCATTTTTCCGTTTGTTTCGATAATAGCAAAAGCGACATCTTTAACTGAAAATATATCCATTTCATGTAGCTGTTCATAAAGCTCATCTACACTCATTCTTAATTTTTCAAGTTCTTTTTGAAGTATTTTTCCTTCACTTATTATTATAACAGCGCTTCCACAAATTAATTTTCTAAATTTTGAATTTTTTACCATAAAATGAGAAATAAATATCTCGCAACATACCAGTACAACAATTGGAATAAGACCACTAAAAAGCGGCTGTGCTGAATTTTGCATTGGTATTGAAGCGATATCTGAAATTAAAAGAGTTACGACAAGTTCTGAAGTTTGTAACTCACTTATTTGACGCTTTCCCATGAATTTTATGGAAAAAACTATAATTATATATAATAAAAGTGCACGCAGAAGAGAAATTAACATGAGAAAATCCCACAAACTAAAGAAACATTATCTATAGTTTTATATTTTCCCAAAAATTAAGAAAAAAACACAAATTCTAAAAATTATACTATTTAGAATTTATTTATAAAAATTTTATAACTTTTAAATATGATTAGCTATATTGCATCACAATTTATGATCTTCATTTTGTTTAATTTCATTCAAAATAGATGCAAGAACCGCTTGAACATATGAACTTTCGTCTTTTGCTCCGTATTCTTTAGCGATTTCGACGGATTCATTTATAGAAACACCAACTGGTATATCTTTTTCGTAAATAATCTCATAAACAGCTAATCTTATTGCTGTTTTTACAACGCGCGATATTCTTTCGAAGCTCCAATTTTTTATATTTTTCTTAATAAGTAAATCAATATTTTCTTTATTTTTGATAACCCCTTTAAAAAGCAAAATCGTAAAATCGTCTATTTTTGTTCCTTCTATATTATTATTTTCTATATTTTCGGCAACATCTTCATTTTTTTCGTAAAACGTAAAGGCGAACAAAAGTTCAAAAGCACGTTTTCGAGCGTCGGTTCTTTTCATTTTTTCTCCTTTTTTCTTCTCTTTGTTTTAAGAACCTGTATTCAAAAGGATCAAAATACCCAATTTTCAATAATTTTTTTCAAAATTTTGTCAAAAATTCTCAGAATACATAAAGTATTCATTGCGCTTTTTTTATCATTAATGAAGAAAAATTCTTCAAAAATTTGGAATTTGCCCTTTTGAATACAGGTTCTAAATAAAACTGTTTATTTATTAAAAATAACAAAGCATTTTTCTAAGAAATTAAAAATACTCCATCTCCACAGGTTTTAAACTCGGTTTTACGCGAACAGCTTTCGTTTATAATCGTTTGAAATTTCTCTAAAATTTTTAAAGGAACGGCGATTTTTAATAAAACATTACAAGAGTGGCTTATTTCTAACAGACTACAATCAGATTTTAAAAATTTACTAATTTTATAGAATTCATCGTATTCGACTTGAAATTCTAAAATTCTGCACATTTTTTTCTCTATCAGCTTGCAATTCTTTATTACCAACTCGGAAACACGCCTGTAGGCTCTAGAAAGATTCCCCGTACCTAAAAGAACACCACCAAAATAACGAGACACAACCATCACGACATCTTGCAATTCCGCGGATTTTATTGAATTAAAAACTTGTATTCCAGCAGTTCCATTCGGTTCTCCGTCATCCGAAAATTTTACGATGTCCTTATACAAACTATAAGCATAAACGCTATGTTTAGCAAATTTATGTTTTTGTTTTATTGTTTTTACAAAATCCAAAGCTTCAATTTCAGAATTAATACCCTTTAAATGCGAAATAAACTTTGAGTGTTTCTCTTCGATTCCAAATTCATAAAAACCATCGACAGTCCTATATTCAATCGGATTTCCCAGCTCCTTTCAAAATAAGCAAATTGAAAGCTTCAAAAACATCGCCTGGTTTAAAATCGTTAAAATGTTCGAGAATTATTCCGCATTCGTAATTTTGCAAAACTTCTTTGGTGTCATCTTTATATTTTTTAAGAGAAACAATTTTATCTTCAGTTATAACTACACCATCACGGATCAAACGGACAGAAGCACTTCGGGCAATTTTACCTTCTAAAACATAGCATCCGGCGACAGTTCCTACTTTAGAAACATTAAAAACTTTCCTACATTCGGCCTTTCCTAAAATAACCTCACGGAATTTAGGTGCGAGCATTCCTTTGATTGCTTCTGTGATCTCATTTACGCAATCATAAATAATCCTATAAAGCCTAACATCCACATGTGAAAGGCGCGCGTTTTCTTCGGCCGCTCCACCGGGGCGAACGTTAAAACCAACAACTATCGCCTCTGAAGCACTGGCGAGCATTACGTCAGACTCATTTATTGCCCCCACCGCGCTATGAATTACTTTTACGCCGATATCCTCCACTGAAATTTTTTCAAGAGATTGCTTCACTGCCTCGGCGGATCCATTGACATCGGCTTTTAATATGATTTTCACAATTTTTGCGTCTTTTTCTTGCATTTGATCGAAAAGATTATCAAGACTTACTTTTGTAACTGAAGATAAACGTTCGTTCTCACGCAAAAAATGGCGCTGATCTACAAGACGCCTGGCCAGTTTTTCATCAGAAACAGAATTAAACAAATCGCCACCACACGGAGGGCTGCTTAAACCTGTAATTTCTACTGGATCCGAAGGCAAAGCTTTCTTAACAGATTTGCCCTTATCGTCAACCATTGAACGAATTCGCCCAACTGAGGTCCCTGCGACTATAATATCGCCTAAATTCAAAGTTCCGTTTGTTACTAAAATTGTGGCGATTGCGCCTTTGTTTTTATCAAGGCGCGCTTCTATAACCATTCCTAGAGCACGGCGATTTGGATTGGCTTTTAATTCTTTTAAATCAGAGGTAAGAATTATCATCTCGAGCAAATCCTCAATTCCTGTGCCATTTTTTGCCGAAACGGCAATAAAGGGAACATCCCCGCCCCATTCTTCGCAAACAACATTATGTTCGGTAAGCTGTTGTTTTATTTTCTCAATATTAGCGCCGGGTTTATCAATTTTGTTAAGAGCAACCACAATTGAAACGCCGGCATCCTTTGCGTGATTTATCGCCTCGACTGTCTGGGGCATCACGCCATCATCTGCGGCTACGACTAAAACCGCCAAATCTGTCGCCTGCGCTCCGCGTGCTCTCATGGAGGTAAACGCCTCATGCCCAGGGGTGTCAAGAAAAGTAATACTTCTGTTTTTTATTTTAGTTTTATAAGCACCTATATGCTGAGTAATTCCCCCGTGTTCAGTCGAAGCGACACTTGCGCTTCTGATTTTGTCAAGAAGCGAAGTTTTCCCGTGGTCAACATGACCCATAACAACAACAACCGGCGGACGCGTGGATAAATCCTTTTCAGAATCTTCGCTGTCGTCGATAATTAATTCTTCTATAGTGTGAGAAATCTCTTTTTCAACTTTTGCGTGAAATTCAAAAGCAACCGAAGCGGCGGTGTCAAAATCAATAACATCGTTAACGGCCGACATAACACCGAGTGATACAAGTTTTTTGATGACCTCGGAAGATCTGGCCTTTAATCTTAGAGATAGATCTCCAACCGTAATTTCTTCGGGTATTAAAACAGTTATCGGCCTGTTTTTCCTTTCTTTGGCAATACGCGCTAAACGTTCTGATTCGGTTTCTCTTTTTTTTGACTTTTTATTTTTTTGTAGTCTTTGAGTAAACTTCTGTTTTTTAATTGTTTCTTTAAAACGATTTTTAGGTGTTGTTTCTGCTGCAATTTTATCATATTTTTCATTATATTTATCTATGTTTACGTTTTCATTTTTTGCGCGCAAATCCACAATCTTTTGTTGAGACGGCTCAATTTCTTCAGATATTACCACGCTTTCGGTTTTTTCCTGCTTGATTTTTTCCGGCAATTTCGGTTTTTTAACTTTTTCTCTATAGATCTTTAAGATTTTATCTATATCTTTCTCTGTGGAAATCTGAACGTTCTGATTTAATAAGCGTCCGGCGAAATAGGAATCGAAACTTTTCACTGAAAATTTCTGCGTGTAATATTCAAAAATTACATCTAACTCATCTTCATTAAGCGCAGTCATACTTTTTCGCTCAACCCCAAGAACGCCCCGAAGAACCTCAATCACCTCCTTACTTGAGACTCCTAAGTCTTTTGCGACCTCATTAACTCTATATTTTAAAAACATAAACCAATTTCCTACTGTAAAGCCCTCTCGGGCAAAACCAAACCACAACTATCGAGCGAATTTCTTGCACCAAAAAAAGGTAAACAAAAAAACATCGCCCGTTTTTAAATTTTAGATTTTAGAATTAAATAAGAACAAATTGCACTCAAACACCTGCCTTAAAACCTGTCTTCAAAAGGATTGAAATACCTAATTTTCAATAATTTTTTCAAAACTTCATCAAAAATGCTCGGAATACGCAAAGTATTCTAGGTTTTGAAACAAACCTGCAAATCAAGAGATGCCCCACACAAACCCTTTCAAAAAATCATTTTACAGTATCGGCATTAAAAAGTAAACTTTGAGAATCTAAATTCGCAAATTCGGCAATTTTCTCGTATATTTCTTCACTTATTTTGCACGAAAGAATTTTTTCCAATCTTCGGGATTTTTTTGCCTTTTTAAAACAAGATATATCCGAACAAATATATGCGCTTCTTCCATCAAGATATTTAACTTTTTTTGGTTCGACGACTGTTATTCTAAATTCAGAAACAGATTTTGGAGTTCTGTTAATTCTTATAAATTCAAATTTATTCTTTTGTTTTCCGCAACCAACGCATTTTCTAATTAACATAAAACCTGCCTGATAAATTAAAATAATTTTTGCAAGTAACGCAAACTCTGAAAATCTGAATTCCTTTGGAGCTACTGATCCGATTCGAACGGACGACCTGCTCATTACGAGTGAGCTGCTCTGCCTGCTGAGCTACAGTAGCAAAACCGGTTTGTTATATTAAGCATTCCTGCATCCATTATTATTTTATAAACAATTGTAATTATTTATCAACTTTTTGAGCGTTTTCGCAAAATAATCCGGTGAATCTGAAGAAAATTCAAGATATTTGTTTGTAAAAGGGTGAACAAAACCAATAGTGCGCGCATGAAGGCACTGGCTTTTCAAAAATTGGAATTTTTTCCCATTCCCATAAACGCGATCCCCTAAAACATGATGCCCAATATGAGCCATATGAACTCTAATTTGATGGGTGCGCCCGGTTTCAAGAACTAATTTTATATGCGAAAACCCCTTAAAATTACGCAAGACTTCATAATGAGTTACAGCACATCTTGAATTTCTTTCTGTAACCGTCATTTTCTTGCGATCTTTTGGATGCCTCCCTATAGGCGCATCAATTGTTCCGAAGCCGGATTTTAAATTCCCAATAACGATCGCTTCATATTCCCTTTTTAAACTATGATTTTTAATTTGATCAGCCAGCAGACGATGAGAAAAATTATTTTTAGCAACTAACAGCAAGCCGCTTGTGTCTTTATCTATTCTGTGAACGATTCCAGGCCTTATAATGCCATTCAAATTAGAAAGCTCGTTTTTTCTATGAAAAACAAGCGAATTTACCAAAGTTCCGTCGTAATTCCCTGGAGCGGGATGAACCGTCATTCCTTTAGGCTTATTAACGACCATTAAATCTCTATCTTCATAAACTATTTCTATAGATATATCTTGAGGCACAACATATTCTTCATGATGTTCACAAAAATTCTCATCAATTTCTATTTTGATTTTCTCGCCTAGTTCAACAATATGGTTTTTTTTTGCAATTCTAAGGATATTGTTTCTTTCAACCGAGACTTTGTTTTTTTCAATAATTTTAGATAAAAAAGAACGACTGAACATTTTAATTTTTTTCGATAAAAATATATCAATTCTTTCTTTTTCAGAACTTTTTACGTAGAATTCAAAAATACTCATAAATAAAAACAATCAAAAAGCCAAATAATTGTCAAGGAAAGAAAATATGGCCGGATTTTATATTAATTTGAAATTCTATGCAATACGTACAAGTAGCCAAGTGTTTTTAAAAAAGTTTGAGGATTTTTTTGTTTAGAACCTGTATTCAAAAGGGCAAATTCCAAATTTTTGAAGAATTTTTCTTCAAAATAAGGAAAAAAACGCAATGAATACTTTATGTGTTCTGAACATTTTTGACAAAATTTTGAAAAAAATTATTGAAAATTGGGTATTTTGATCCTTTTGAATACAGGTTCTTAGTATAATCTGGTTTATATTTGGTTCTAGATCAGGTCTAATGTAATTTTTAAAGAAAATTTTGAATAATTTTTATTAAGAACCTGAATATGCGCTATTTCGGAGATATTAGACAGGTTCTTAAAAACGGCATTAATATTTATTCATGTATTTGTTTTATTGCAAAAAAATTTTAATTTATCAAAGGTAATAATTTGTTAATTTTTAATGAAAAAGAACCCGTTCAATTTGTTAGAGAAAAATTTTATAAAGAAATACTTAAATATAAAAATGTAAAACATAAAATAATAGGTAAAAGTTTATGCGGCCGTCCGATTGATTTATTCGAAATAGGGAATTCAAAAGATAAAATATTAATGGCTGCCGGCTTTCATGGATTAGAAAGACTTACAATTCTTGTTTTAATAAAATTTTTATACGAACTATTAATTAATGAATATAAAATTAGCCGAAGCATTTCAATAATTCCATGTGTTAATCCTGACGGAACTGAAATTTCTGTTTTTGGTCCGAAAAAATCGGGAGATTTTTTTGAATTTGTAAAAAAAACATGTTTAAAATTACCCAAAAATAAGTTAAAACATTCAGAAGAGCCCGGAAGTTGCTGGTGGCAAGCAAATGCCAGAGGCGTTGATATTAATCACAATTTCGAATCGGGATGGAAAGAACTTAAAAAACTTGAAATTGAATCCGGTATAGTAGATCTTGCCCCAACGCGTTATGGCGGGGAATTTCCCGAAAGTGAGCCCGAAACAAAAGCAATAGTGAATTTATGCAAGAATAATAATTTCCTATATGCTTTGGCGTTTCACAGCCAAGGAGAGGAAATTTTCTGGAATTACGGAAAACCAATTAAAAATAGCAAAAAAATGGCGGAAAAACTTGCCGAATCAAGTGGATATAAATTGAGCAATCCTAAAGGGCTTGCGGTTGGAGGTGGTTTTAAAGATTGGTTTATAACTGAAATTAAACATCCTGCTTTTACCATAGAAATAGGAAAAGGAGAAAATCCTTTGCCATTGTCAGATTTTGACCATATTTATAAAAAAATAAAAAAACTTTTGTTTATTAGTTTAAAAATGTAAAAAAACAGTTGAAAAAAATTAACAAATAGTATAAAATATAACTATGTATCGAAGCAATACGAAGGAGTGTCTGGCAAGAATGTTGAATGTCAAAAAAATAATTTAAAAATTTTTAAATCAATCTTAATTTTTTTTCAAAATTTTGTCGAAAATGCTCAGAATACATAAAATATTTATTTAAGGAAGTTTAAAAAATATGAACATCAATTCAAAACGTTATATTGCATTAATTTCAATAATAGCGACCTTTCTTAATCCGAAGCCTGTTTCTTTCGTTGCACCTGAGGTTTCTTCAGCTTTTGGTGTCAATAAATCGATCGATATGTTGGAACCATATGATGCTCCGAAAACAAAAGAAGTGGCGTTCAGAACACTCAAGGGTTTCTCAGATGGTCTCACTGAAATTCAACCCGAATTGTTTTCCTTCCAGTATGATGATTTTGTCGATAGGTTACCTTGTTATGCCGGCGAATTTCAAAATTTGAGAGCCAGATTAAGTGCAAATATATCACCGACCAATATTATTTCAGATTTGTTAGCGGCGGCTCAAGGAGGGGCGGCGCAACGACAAGGTGGATGGATGTCTCCAGGATATTTTTCCACTAGTCTTGTCGAAACAGTAAAAGAATCGAAATCGGGTGAAAGCATTATTGTAGAGGACACAGATGATAACTTTGACACATATGTTAAAGATCTAAGAGAGGATCCATTTATTCTTTTAAGCAGTAACTTAGAAGGTACAGAATCAATTAGTGATTCATTGTGGAATAACAGTATTAAGAATATGCCCAAAAAAGTTGTTCTTGTTCAAAGACTAACAAGAAACAATCCGAAAAGATATAGATTTTTTGCAGAATCGACCGCTGGTGTTAAGTATGCTATTTTTGCAACGTACTTACATGAGTTATTTGAGCATAATGCTTCAAAAGGTCTTAGCCCTAAAGATTTTTTCTCGCCTATTGATAATTTTCATTTAAGTTACTATTTAAGAGATAAATTTGAAGATGTGCCACGTATTAGTAATGACAATGAAGAAGGAGGTTTGTTAACACGATTTTTTGGAATTAATTTCGGAAATCTTTTTAATTTCAGCGCTGAAAAATATGAAGTTGAACCAATTAATGTTGCTTACGAGATTTTCATGCAAACATCTGAAGGTATAGAGAAGTTTACATATATAGCCGGAAAATGGACATCAAGGGCAGCTCTTGCGACAGTTTCTCTCGGAGTTCCTGTCTTTCTTTGGGTACTTTTCAAAAAACTTTCAAAAGCAATTGTAAAATCAATTTTTGGTTTAAATGATATAGTAAATGAAAAAATTTTAACAAGTATAAATAAATTTTCAAACAATCCTCAAAAATTGCGAGCTTTAATTATAGAGGAAATGCAAAAAAAAATAGTAGGAAGAAAACAAATAATTGAAGAATTAGCAACTCTTCTTTCCGGAATTATATTTTTTAATAAAAATACAAATTTACCTAATAGTCCAAAAGGCTTATTGATTTCCCTTTCCGGACCTCCGGGTACTGGCAAAAGTATGTTTTCTTCATTTATATCTCTTTGTGTTACAGGAGGCGTGATTGACGGTAGTTTATCCTTAAACGCCTCAGTTATGTGCGATATGAATTTTCCAACGTATTTTCGCGAAGGAAGCATACCACATAAAAAAGTTACAAATGCTGGCGGTAAAGTAACTATTCTTTTAGATGAATACGATAAACTGGTAATAGAAAAACGTAAAGAGGTAGAGAATGTAATGCGTGATATAACAGATTACGGGTATATGACAGTAAAAGCTAAAAAAGACGGGGACGGTTATAAAAAACTAGACATGACGGGCTCAGTTATAATTATATGCAGCAATGCATTGCCTAAATGCTGGAATATAGCTTCTAAAAATAAACATTCAAAAAATATCGGAATGACTGATATAGGAAATATAAGCAAATCTTTCACTGATAGATGCGCAAAATTTGTACTTTTTCCGTTCACAAAAAAAGAATTTAAAATAATGATTTCCAATAATTTTAATGAATTAAAAAAGATTTTAGAAAAACACAGATGTTGCGTGACTTGGGGCGATCACATAGTAGAGGACATTGCAACTAACGCTGTTAGGAGAAATGAAGGGGCGCGATATGTAGGCAGGATAATGTTGAGCTTGGGTGGAGAGTTATCTAAAATAAAAAAACTTGCTCCTGCTAATGGTAAAAGTTTTCTAAATCTTTTTAAAAGAAAACAAAAAAGTTATATAGAAATTAAATTTGACAAGGAAAAAGATACTGTTTTTTTCGAGGAGTATATCCCAAACCTTGAGTAAAGCCCGAAAACCAGCGTGAGAATAAATTATAAAATTATAAGAACCTGTATTCAAAAAGGCAAATTCCAAATTTTTGAAGAATTTTTCTTCAGTAATGATAAAAAAAGCACAATGAATACTTTATGTATTCTGAGCATTTTTGACAAAATTTTGGAAAAAATTATTGAAAATTGGGTATTTTGATCCTTTTGAATACAAGTTCTAATAGTGCTCACTGATTTTCGTAGGTTTACACTGAATTGGTGGAAGACTCAATTCTCAGGTTTTAAACCTTTTATTTCTTCGTACTACGAGAGATCTACGGATTCGAAATTAACAAATTGTCTTAAAAAACATTTATCTAAAAAATAACACAGAATAATTTCAAAATTGCCTGGAAATCAGACTTTATCTTATCCATAAGCCTGATTTTTCCCCATTTTTCCTTGTTTTTGAAGCTCATTTTTTGCTGTTTCTTTTGCTTTAAAAAAATTCAAAAACAATTCAAAACTTTATTAAATTCTTGCAAGATTTTTTATTTCTTTTGGCTTTAAAATTTAAAGTATTGTAATTATTTCATCTTTCTTCAAAGCCGGA
>JAISBW010000013.1 GCA_031265995.1 Oscillospiraceae bacterium | reverse complement strand
AATATGCTTTATGTAAATTTTTCAGATGTTGATGATGAAGAATACAAAATTTCTGAACCTGATAAATTATTCACAAAAAGTTTTTATTCTCAAGGAGGCGGTTAATATGCTTCCAACTTATATTTACGATAATTTAAATTCGAAATTTGAAATTAGGGATTATCAGAAACAGGCGATTAAAAATTTTGTAAATTATTTTGAAAATGAACATAAAACTCCCATTCATAAACTTTTTCATATGGCAACGGGCAGTGGGAAAACATTAATTATGGCTTCATTAATGTTATATCTTTACAAAAAAGGCTATAAAAATTTCTTATTTTTTGTTCATCTTTCAAATATTATTAATAAAGCTAAAGATGACTTTTTAAACCCTAAATTTTCAAAACATCTTTTTAATTCTCCGATTGATATTTGCGGAAAACGTGTGATTTTTAAAGAAGTGAGCAATTTTGAAGAAAACAGTAACGGAAACATTTATTTTACAACCATTCACGGTCTGCATTCAAGTATCAATGATCCGCATGAATGTGAGATTTCAATCGATAGTTTTGAAAATCACAAAGTCGTGATGATTTCTGATGAGGCACATCATTTGAACGCTGATACCAAAAACAAAAAAGAAAATGAAGAAAACAAAAGCTGGGAAAACACGATAAATCAGATTTTAATAGCAAATAAAAAAAATATTTTACTTGAATTTACAGCAACCTGCGATCTAAAAAATACGGAAATTCAAAAAAAATATAAAGATAAGATTATTTTTGATTACCCATTGGAAAAATTTCGCGAGGATAAATTTTCAAAAGAAATTCATACAATGCAGTCTAACTTACCGCTAATTGACCGCATGCTCGGTGCAACTATGCTTTCTCAATACCGCTTAAAACTTTTTAATGACAACAAAATTAATATTAAACCTGTTGTGATGTTTAAATCTAATTTTAAAAAAGATTTGAGAATACATTTTGAAAATTTTCAAAGTAAAATTTCAAGATTGACGGGCAAAAAACTCGAGGAAATCGCCGGATTGAATTCGAAATTCGCAAAAATGCACAAATATTTTGAGGATTTTGGCTTTGATTTACTTGCAAAAGAAATTAAAAATGATTTTGGAAAAGATTTTTGCATAATTTACGACGGTGATAATAAACATGAGCGTAAACGTAATTTAATTAACACTTTGGATGAAAAAGATAACCAAATTAGAGGGATTTTTGCCGTAAATATGCTTGATGAAGGCTGGGATGTTTTAAATCTTTTTGACATTGTCAGACTGTACGAAACCTACGATTTCAAAAAAAACAAGCCGGATAAAACCACAATTGCCGAGGCACAGCTTATCGGAAGAGGCGCGAGGTATTGCCCTTTTTACGTTTTTGAAGGTCAAAACAAATTTAAAAGAAAATATGATAATGACCTTGAAAATCCGCTTCGTATTTGCGAAGAAATGTATTATCACTGTCAGAATGACAGCCAATATATAGCCGGGCTAAAAACTGCGCTTCGTGAAACAGGTATAATTGCGAAAAAAAGCGTTATTCGTGAATATAAACTCAAAGAAAATTTTAAAAATTGCGAACTTTATAAATCGGGATTGGTATTTACGAACGAACGCAAACCGATTGGACTTATGAAAAAGATAGCAAAATTAAAACCTGAATATGTGGAAATTGTAAATTCAAAACGAGTAATAACTGATATGCTGCTTTGTGAAAGCGAAATAAAGACATTTGATAATGAAATACAGTATTCAAAAAATCAAAAAACAATTTGTGAATTTGCAGAAGAGAATTATTCTCTTTTGCACAAGGCTTTGCGTAAACATTCATTTTTTAAATTTTCTAACCTAAAAAATGAAATTCCATGGCTTAGATCAACAAAAGAATTTTTAAAAAATATTTTGGGAAATATAAAAATTAAAATTGGTCATCCAAAAGAAATTAAAAAAAATGAAATTAATTATTTAAAGATTCTAACAAAAGTTTTTGATAAAATTAAGGGCACGCTTTTTGAATGCAAAAATATTTTCAAAGGTACAAGAGAATTTGTTGGTCAGCCGATTAAAAAGTTCATAAAAGATAAAAAAGTGCAAATTGAAGAACATGGTGAAGCGGGAAAGTCACAAAAATGCCCGCTCAATAGAAATTTACAACTCGATTTAACACAAGAAAACTGGTACGCATTTGATGATAATTTCGGCACAAGCGAAGAAAAAGCATTTGTAAAATATTTCAAAATGCATATCAATGAATTGCAGGAAAAGTATGAAAAAATTTATATTGTGCGTAACGAACGGCAGATAAAAATCTATTCTTTCGAGGAAGGCGAACGTTTTGAGCCGGATTTTCTTCTTTTTTTGCAGCGTAAAAATAACGAAGGAAATGAACAATTTCAGATTTTCATAGAGGCAAAAGGTGCCCATCTTGCAGAACAAGATAAATGGAAAAATAAATTTTTAAAACAAATCAAAGCTGAAATCGAACCAATTACATTTTTCAACGATAAAATTTACAAAATTTTAGGCTTGCCGTTTTATAACAGCGATGAAAATTCTGAACTTTTTCGTGAATTTTACGAATGGTTTGAAAAATTTAAAAATAAATGAAAAAGATAATTATCTAGTATAATATAAAATTTATATAAATCTTAAAAAACTGGAGAATATACCAATTTCTTCAAATAATTTCAATATAAAAATTTCTTTAAACAATTTCAAAACAAAGACGTTCAAATAATCACATCAAAAATATAAAGATACTGAAAATCAAACAATGCACCCATTTCTTTGGCGCAAAGAGGGGTGCCCTCAAAGAAATAAATAGCATTTAATTTTTAAACGACTGCGCAGCATTTCGCTTGAACAAATCTATAGCATTCCTTCGCACCCATTTCTTTGGCGCAAAGAAAAGAAAAGAGCAACTCTTGCGCCTCGGGCGCAATCAAATGCGACCTTTTTTCTGCGGCGCCTCGGCTAAGCTAAATTCAACAACAACATTAAATAACAACACTATATCACCAGTAATCCCCTATCGTCATAAACTGAATTCTGCTCACTGCGCCTTATCTCCCTATCCAAAGCCATAATCATCAATCATCGTAACGGCACCATCAATTTTCTCAGTCGACTTTTCTTTATTAGGTTTTATATTCCCTGACGGATCAGTTCAGATAAAGATATTGTCTATCATCCATCTAAGTACCGGATGGGAGTTATGTGCAATTTTCTCTTCAAACACAAGCTCCATTAGTTCTTTTGTAGTTGGGCTCATATAGCATTTTGACTTATTGTAGGCTATATCCACAGTGTTTTAACCATCCTAAAATATCATTTAAAGATAAGGAATTCAGTGCTATAGAAAGAGCCGATTTCAAAGCGTCAAAAGCGCGAGCTTTAAGTTTTCTGAGGATAGATTTGATTTTTGACCAAGCATTTTCAATCGGGTTAAAATCAAAGCTGTATGGTGGCAAAAACCTACTTTTACACCTTTTCTAATATTTTTAAAGAAAAATATGAAAGTCTCATAACTCGAATGGAACTGACGCAAAAGAAACTTGAGGATGCCAAAAGATAAAAACAAGAGAAAACCACAAAGAAAATTAAAATATTAAGTTTCTTTGATTATTTAAAAAGAATTAACGGTGCGGTTACAGAGTTCAGTGAACCTCTTTGGCTTGCCATGGCAGAATTTGTAACAGTTCAAACTTCAGCAAAATTTAAAATTAAGTTTCGAGGTGAAATTGAAATAGAAATTGATATTGATAACACTGAGTACGGGTAGATGAATCGTTTCAGAAAATTTTCAAATCGTTTCAATTCTTGCGCAACTCGCGATGCACTTTAGCGTTTCAAATCGTTTCAAATAGTTTCAATTTTTGCACCAGAAACGTTTCAAAAATGAAACGAAAGGTTTTTAATAAAATATTAAGTAGGCTTCAAAAATGACACCAAAACAGAGCGAGAAAAAACGCAAACCCAGTATATAATCTGGATTTGGCTTCTATCAAATGCATCACGCATATATGGTGCGGACAACAGGACTTGAACCTGCACGGAAAAGTTCCATACGAATCTGAATCGTACGCGTATACCAATTTCGCCATGTCCGCTTGTTTTAGAACCTGTATTCAAAAGGGTAAATTTCAAATTTTCGAAGAATTTTTCTTCAGTAATGATAAAAAAAGCACAATTAATATTTTAAGTATTCTGAGCATTTTTGACAAAATTTTGAAGAAAAAATTCTTCGAGAATTTGGATTTGCCCTTTTGAATACAGGTTCTTTTTTAAAAAAGCAAATATAATTTAAATCATTCCTTTTTTTTTAAGAATCGTATAAGACAGATACATTAGTATAACTGATAAAACCAATGGAAACCACCAATGATCCATCATGGGGAAATTCGGGGTATTCATGCCATAAATTCCCGAAACGACCGTTGGGATTGAAATTATGAGCGTTATTGACGCAAGCACTTTCATCATAATATTTAAGTTATTCGAAATAATTGAGGCAAAAGCCTCCATTGTTCCAGAAACGATATTAAGATATGTGTCGCTCATTTCGATAGCTTGTTTTATTTCGATTAAAACATCATCAAGAAGTTCACGGTCATCTTCGTGAAGCGTAATGAACTTTCCTCTGAATAATTTTTCAACCGTAACTTTTGTGGTTTTTAAAGATGAGGAAAAATAAACCAAAGACTTTTCAATTTCCAAAAGCTGAATCAATTCTTTGTTTTTCATCGATTTTCTAAGAACACGTTCTATTCGATCGCTTGTTCTTATTATTTGGTTTAAATATCTTAAATATCTTCCTGCCGTATAAAGAATTATGTTTAAAATAAACCTTGTTTTATCACTTGTATTAATATTTGCAATACGACCAGAAGCAATTGAATTAATTATTTCACTGTTTTTTAAAGAAATTGTAATTACATTTTCAGAAGTTAAAAAAATACTTAACGGAATTGTATAATAAATTAAGTTTTTTTCTGATTTTTCCGCAATAGGGCAATCAATAACAATCAAAAGTACATCATCGTCGCAATCGATTCTTGAAGATTCCTGTTCGTCAAGTGCGCTTTTTAAAAAATCTTTATCTATACTGAATTTTTCAACAATAAAATTTATCTCTTTTTCACCTGGCGCAACACAGCTAACCCAAGAATCAGGTTCACATCTATCAGATTTTTGCACGCGATTATTTATTGTTTTAAAATAATTTATCATGATAACAATCCGAAAATACTTCAAAAATGTGCTCACACCGCATTCAAGCTATAAAAAACGTTAATTTGATTTAATTATAATTATTCCTATTTTCACTTTTGAATATGTTTACTATCTTTTGTTTAACTAAGTCAGTGACTGACTCTCTTGCCGCCTTAAAATAAAAACGCGGATCAAAATTGTTAGGGTTTTCATGCATAAATTTCTTTATAGACAGCGTCATCGCCAAACGCAAATCAGAATCAATATTTATTTTGCACACGGCCGATGAAGCGGCTTTTCTTAGTATATGTTCGGGAATCCCTCGAGCCTTTTTTAAATTTACTCCATATTTGGAAATTTCACTAACTTCTTTTTCCATTATCGAAGAAGAACCATGCAAAACAATGGGTAAACCTGTGCATAATCTTGATATTTCTTCAAGTATATCAAAACGTAAACTCGGCTCAGTTTCTAATCCGAATTTATTTATCCCGTGACTTGTTCCAATTGCTACGGCTAAAGAATTAACTTTCGTTCTTTTTATAAACTCTTTTGCTTGAACAGGATCTGTATAAGATGAATCATGACCTCCAATATGTTCCTCCGCTCCGCAAAGCCTGCCGAGCTCGCCTTCAACACTTACTCCTTTAAAAGAGGCATAATCAACAACACACTTGGTCAGTTCGACATTATCCTCAAAAGAAAGTGAAGAACCATCAATCATAACTGATGTAAAACCTGCGTCGACGCATTCTTTGCAAAGTTTTAAAGAGTCGCCATGGTCAAGATGAAGCGCCGCTTCAATTCCGCTTTCTTTGATTGCTGTTTTAACAAGAACAACTAAAAATTTAAGACCCGCATATTTAATTGCTCCTGGAGAAACTTGAAATATGATTGGAGAATTAGTTTTGAGTGCCGCCTGCGCTATTCCTTGCACTATTTCCATATTGCTTACATTAAACGCACCAATAGCGTACTTGCCCAAATAAGCACGCTCGAACATCAATTTTGTATTAACCACAGACTAAATTCACTCCTATTTTTGATAAATAAACACCATTGCCTTCGGGATTATACAATATATGAGACATTTGAGTCTCGAATAAAAATAAAAATTTAAGCTATAAAAACTGATAAACATGAAGCTAAATTAGTATTTAAATTTAAGTTGACTAAATCAATAGAATGATCTAAGATGTCTAAAATGTATATAAAACTTGGATCTTTTTTGCAGATTTTTAACAAAATTTCTTTACTTGTTGTGAAAACCGCAATTAAATCATCTCTTTTTTTCAAAAATGGAGCAAATACAGATAAAATTTCGAATTTATTTTTTTTAATAATAGCAGCGATTAAATTTTCAGCAGCACTATATATCAAATCATTATCGCGTATTCTTGGCATTAAGCAATCTGTTTCGTGTGCTTTTTTTGTTAAATAATTTTCTATTATTTTTTGATTTTTAAAAACAACTGCGCGTGAAACCAATGTTGCTAAAAGCTGGTTAGAATTAGCGCACAATAGTATAAAAAATATATTTTTAGAAGGTTCTTCCAAAATTTTTAAAAAAGCATTTTGCGCCTGCTCAGTGAGCGTTTGAGCGTCTTTTAAAATATAAATCTTAAAATCAGACTCAATAGGCTTAATTAATGAATTCTTTATTATAAATCTAATTTCACTAATTCCAATAATTTTCTGTTTTTTCCCCATTGGCAAAAAAAACATATCAGGATGAATTTCCTTTTTTATCTTCCGTTTATGTTCATCGCCTAGTAAGGCAATAGAAAAATCTTTAGCGAAAACCAAAGCTACTTTTGGGTCACATTCAAAAATAACCGCATGAGGTGCATTCTTCATTAAAAATTCCCAAACCTATAATTATTATATTTCTATTTTATTTAAATTAACCACCCTGTAAATCTGGAAACGATCTATTTTCTATGTAGGTACCTGGATAATAGTGCTTTAAAATTTCTTTGTAATTCATGCCTTTTTTGGCAAGACCATTGGCTCCATTTTGGCTCATTCCAACACCATGACCATAACCACGTGTAATTACTTCAAAAACATCACCTTTAAAGTTAATAATAAAATTAGAAGATCTTAATCCAAATTTAAATCTAAAATCTCGACCTTCTATTTTTTTACCGCCAATAGTTACGCATCTTACTAATCCAAGATCGTTGCTTTCAATTTTTTCTATCCAATTTTCTGGTTTGCCTTTAAGTTCAATATCGAACTTATTTTTAATATTTTCACAAAAAATATCTTTTGGAAACGGAACCACTACCTTAAAATTGCGTACTTCTTTATCTACAGAACTGTCCGCTCTAACTAAGTATGGATGATTTTCCTCGCTTCTTTCAGGAAAAGCTTCGGCAAAATTATAAGTAGAACCGCTGGATGTTGAGAAAAACATCGCATGAATAGGTTGTTTTTCACTATCTAAGATAGTTTGACCAAAAACCGATCTAACTGATTCAAAAATTCTACGTTTATTTTCATCGAAATCAATATCCCAATTCTTTTTTGCTTCCTCAAAACTTCTAGCATATAAAGTACAACGGCTGTTAATCTTAAACAATGCTTTTGAACCCTCAATTTTTTTTTCTGTTTTTAGATTGTTTTTGATTATATTTAAAGTATAAGTATACGCAGCAACAGCTTGAGCTTTCAGAGCTTCTTCTTCGAAGCGTGCCGGAACCTCAGCTGTCACTATCGCGCACATTAAATCAAATACCGTTGTCTCAATTTCTTTGTCTTTCGATTCATCGTAAACAACTATTCTTTTGTTATTTTCAATCTTATCATTATATATAATCTCCCCAGAACCACCTGCAAAGGCTAATAATGGCAAAATCGCCATTAAAAAAAACATTAAAACGAACGCCGAAAACTTTTTTTTAAAATATTTATTACCTAAATTCATTGTATTTACCATTCTTATATAAAGTTTATTTCCAGAAAAATTAAACATGTCTTTGAAAACAAATTTTAGCTACTTATTCAACTTTATCATCATTCTAACACATTTTTGATTATGTAGAAAGTCTATTCTAAAAAAGCATGAAATCCTCTTAATCTCGTCAACAAAACTTCACTACCCAATCCACAATTGGATTCCACGAACTCTAGTGTCTGCAAGCCATTTTCCCAATCCCTTTTTTGGCATCTTTTATTAGTTACTTCGAAAAAAATTCTTAATGTCTCTAGCACAACTTCTGGATTTGTTCCTAATTCTTCAATAGATAAAAAAATTCTTAACGCATGTGTTCCAGCGTGGTAATTCGTTAAAAAATGTGAGAATTCATCTGATTTGATTCCGGGGCCGCAAAAACCGCTTAGCGCAATTTCAAGAAAACTACTTGCCTTTCTCAATAATTCCAAATTATCCGACACCGATTTATCCATCATTTGTGTAAGTATACCTTCGTTTAAACTTGAAAAAAAATTTTTTACAGCCCATAACCACGGATTTAGATTAGTTCCCATTGAACACACAGTTCTAAATTCTTCCAAGGAAGATCCGTGTTCTTCTATTGCTTTTCTAGCTAATTCATCTTGCGATTCGATTGATTTCAGTAGTTCAGATTCAGAATTATCTATTCTTATAATTCTTTCGTGTGCGAATTCTTCAATTTTTTTTATTTCTTCAATTGCTAATCCTTCAATTTTTTTGGCTTTTTCAAAGTATTCGTCACGCTTTTCAGCATCATGGATAATAAGTTCCATCTTACTAAGTACTTCCTGTAATAGATTTTGAATAGCACAGACGAATTCTCTCGAAAAATCTTCCGCCTTACAATATGCATCTTTGTATATACCCTTCGTACTATAAAAAACTCCTAATCTTTCATAAAGACTTCGATTATTTGGTATTTGCTTCTCAATAAATTGCCTAAGAAGTTCGTTTCTTTGATTCATTTTACCTTGCAATCTTTTCGCTGAAGCAAGACTACAGCTTCTTTCTTTACTTTCGCGTTCATCTATATATTCTCTCATTTTCTCTTCGGCTCGAGAAAGATCACTTGCATTTAAAGAAAAAACAAATTGTTCAGAACCCATTTCTATTCCTAACGGCAGACAAGACACTAATGTGCGGATTCGTTCTTTTGAAAAATTAAAATATATTCTATCAGGATTTTTGAAACCTTGATCCATGTCTTCTGGATCATATCTTTCTTCATCGCCAAAAATAGAACATATCTCTTTTGATACTTCTTTCTTAAGTAAATCTGAAAATCCCACAACGTCTTCTAATTGCCTTGATCTTTCTGCTACGATTTGCTCAAGTCGAACAAGTCTATCTTCTAAGCACACCGCAATTTCTTCAATTCTTTCTTTTGCGCTTTTTACTTTTTCTTTAAATAATTTACCAATTTCGATATCAAACTTTTCATCGAATTCTTCTAGTTTTGTAATTTTCTCATCAATTCTTGTTTTGTTTTTTTCGATTACATCCATATGTTGTTGCATAGCAACTAAAAGATCTTCTTTTGCTTTGGAAATTTTTTCTAAAGTATCATCTATTTTCTTTAAAGAATTACTTATTTCCGCCATTGATCTACGAAATTCTTCTAGATGATTGCCTAAAAAACTTGATTTTTCTTTGAACCAAGACAATTCTCCGCTAAGTTCCCAGGGTAATTGGTCTAAAATTTCTTTAGATTCTATAATAATTTCAGAACCTTTTTGAACTAATTTAAAAAAAAATATCGTATCAATGTTTTGTTTTAATTTTTCGATTTCCTCCATATATTGTTGCATAATGTTTAATAATCTATTTTTTTCTTCTCTTGCTGCGGGAAATTTTTTTAAAGAATCATCTATTTTCTCTAAAGAATTACTTATTTCCGCTACTAATCTACGAAGTTCTTCTAGACGTTTGCTAGAAGAATTAGATATTTCACTAGGTTCCAAGAGGAATTGCCCGAAAATTTTATCAAATGCTTCGGTAATTTCGCTCCATCTTTCAATTAATTTATTTAAAACTACGATTGCATCTTCATCACTCGATGGCGAGCCAGGGACTGGCGGAAGCGACGCAATAATATATTCAATATCTGCCTCAGATAGTGGGTCAGGGCTTGGCAAAGGTGGCGCAGGACTTGGCAAAGACGCAGGATCTATTAGCTCAATACCTGCCTCAAATGGTGGATCAGTGAAAATTTCAAATTCTGATGTTGACGATGACATCCCCAATTCTGGTTCTGGCAAGACATTTTCTTTATGATGTGCTGTATCCGATGGTACATCTAATTCCGGTAATGGTGGTAGTCTCGTGAGTTTTTTAGCAGCTAAACAGGCGGCAATCGTCAAAAAGGGCAGAGCTACAGCCAAAATCCTCCGTATACTCCATGGAAACAATCTAGTTACGGGTTTTCTGCCTTTATCATATTTTGAATTAGTTAAAATTACTAAAGATTTAAGATTTCTTGCAGATGTACTATTCTCCAGAGAATATGATTGTGTCTCTGAAAACATAATAGTTAAAATTAAGTAACTTAGAATTTTTTTACTTAAACAATTACTACAACTAAAAAACAAATCTAAT
>JAISBW010000049.1 GCA_031265995.1 Oscillospiraceae bacterium | reverse complement strand
AGTAGTCTCTAAAAATAAAAAACATCTGAAATTTTCAGATGTTTGTAAATATTGCTAATTTTGTAACCGGTTTTTAATTTGTTTTTCTCCGTTGCCTTATGAGCGTTCAGATGAAGACGAAAGTGGTTTAAAAATTTTGTCAAAAATCTTTTCTGAAGCAAATAAGAACCGTTGTACAGTTTAGAAATTTGTGTTAATCTAGCCCCAGGAGAGTACATATTAATAGATTTTAAACTCGTCAATCTTTTAAGGGGTGAATTTTTTGGGTTATGCGAAAAGAGCCATTGAAGAAGTGATATTTAGAACTCCAGGCGAAAGTGAATTTCATCAATCTGTTATTGAAACTTTAACGCCTGTTATTCCATTTATTGAATCAAATAAAATTTATGAGGAACTTGCAATTATTGAACGTATAACTGAACCCGACAGGCAAGTAAAATTCAGGATAGCTTGGCGTAACGACGAAGGAAAAATAAAAGTAAACCGTGGTTGGCGCGTTCAATTCAACAACGCTTTGGGGCCTTATAAAGGAGGTCTGAGGTTTCATCCTTCAGTAAATATTAGCATAATTAAATTTTTAGGTTTTGAACAGATTTTCAAAAACGCATTAACGGGTTTGCCGATAGGCGGGGGAAAAGGCGGAAGTGATTTTGATCCCAAAGACAAATCGGATTTTGAAATTATGTCTTTTTGTCAAAGTTTTATGACGGAACTTTTTAGACACATAGCTCCGGAAACTGACGTGCCTGCCGGAGATATTGGGGTTGGAAAACGGGAAATTGGTTTTCTTTATGGTCAATATAAACGCATAAAAAATGTTCATGAAGGTGTTTTGACCGGTAAGGGATTAGATTTTGATGGGCTTCCTGGGCGAAAAGAGGCTACTGGCTACGGTCTTGTTTATTTTACTGAGGAAATGCTTAAGTCACATGGCAATTCTTTCGAAGGCAAAACTGTACTAATTTCAGGCGCAGGAAACGTTGCGATTTATACGGCCGAAAAGGTGATTGAACATGGTGCTAAAGTGGTTACAATGTCTGATTCAAACGGGTGGATTTATGATGAAGTTGGAATTGATTTAAATATTATTAAAGAAATAAAAGATATAAAACATGAAAGAATTTATAAATATTTAGAATATAAACCAAAAGCAAAGTATTTTGATTCTCGTTTCGATTGGTCAGTTCCGTGCCAAATCGCACTTCCATGTGCAACACAAAATGAAATAGGTCTAGATGACGCTAAAAATCTAGTAAAAAACGGGTGTATCGCCCTTGCCGAAGGAGCTAACATGCCTACTACGCTTGAAGCAATAGAAATATTGAAAGAAAACAAAATTTTGTTTGCCCCAGCAAAAGCTTCAAATGCCGGCGGAGTGGCATCGTCTGCTCTGGAAATGAGCCAAAACAGCTCTAAAACACGGTGGTCTTTTAATGATTCAAACGAAAAACTCAAATTAATAATGAAAGGAATTTTTGAAAAAATATCAGAAACCTCACAAGAATTTGGGAAATCCGGAGACTATGTTATTGGGGCCAATATATGTGCTTTTAAACGGGTATCTGAAGCGATGATTTCCCAAGGGGTTTATTAAGCTTTAAAGAATCGGTGTTCGGAATACATTCTTTACTGCTAGCTAATCTTGTATTATTAAAATCATCTGGTTGTATTTTAAATTATTATCGGTTTAAAATCAGGTTGCTATGTTATAAGTTTAAGATATAGCCTTGTTTTGACAAGAAATTTAATAAACACTAGAATACAAAGTACGCCGAATTTATTCGGAAATTTTTGGTATTAATAAACGCTGGTGTAGCTCAATTGGCAGAGCAATTGATTTGTAATCAATAGGTTGGGGGTTCGAGTCCCTTCGCCAGCTCCATATGAAGATGGACAAGACCAAAATAAAAAATCCGAGTAAAGATTGCCGAATCACTATTGTTTTCAAATTTTTTATTTTCTTCTGTATCTTCTACTCGGATTTGGCGTTTTTTGTTTCTTCCCAGCTTTCACTTAGCACATTTCTCTAAGCTCCCAGATTCATAGCCTTTGTTATCGCAGCATTGATCTTAGCAAAATCCTGCGGTTTTGTAAGAATTTCGATTTCCTTTCCTGCCAAAAGATCTCTTTTGTCATTTGGATTTTTAAGATTATGAATCAGAATCTCTTGATTTGCCAAAAATGTGACAAGCCAAATGATTTCCGAAAGAGTAGAGGCAATATCTTTTGAATTTGCAATTCTATCGCCGATTAAATCAAGAGAGCCGTATCTCAGTGCTATTTGTAGAAAATCTTCCAAAGATTGTTACTGCAGCCACAACAGTGCTTCTGAAACCTGAGAATTTAAAGAAGCCCCTCAAAGCCGCAGTCAAGCTTTTTACAGCTATAGCATTTTAACTTACTGTAGAACATAACCACAGTGTTTTAACCATCCTAAAATATCATTTAAAGATAAGGAATTTAGTGCTATAGAAATAGCAGATTTTAAATCATCAAAAGTGCGAGCTTTAAGTTTTCTGAGGATAGATTTGATTTTTGACCAAGCATTTTCAATCGGGTTAAAATCAAAGCTGTATGGTGGCAAAAACCTACTTTTACACCTTTTATATCCAATTTCTTTTGATTTACCCGCCAATCATTTCGCTTTTTTACAACATCTTCCCGTTTTTGTGCTTTAGGATGCAAAGTCTTTTTTTAAAAGTGTAGCCAAGTTTTGTAATCCTTCTCGAGATAGCTGAAATACTAATTTTAAGTTTAAATTTTTCTTTTATTTCTTCTAGGGTTATATCCGGATTCTCTTTTATTTCTTGTTCTATTTTTTGCATCTCGTTAACTGTTACCATTGACTTTCTGCCACGGTTTAATGGTCTGTGATCTGTGTTTCCAGATTCACAAAATTTTGTCCATATTCTTTTGACTGAATTCAGTGATACCAGCAACCATTTTGAAATATTACTATCTTTTTCTCCACCTTGTTTATGTTTTACAATTTTTTCTCTTAAATCTTTTGACAATGGATTTGCCATTTTTATCACCCGGAACTTTATACCATGTTATCTGCAATAAGTCAAAGTGCTATAACGGTAGAATTAGCGGTAAATTTTGCCCTAGAAAAAGAATTACAGACAAATGGTTATCTTCGACCCATACGTTAAAAGCGTTTAATAGAGATATATAGTTCAATTCTAAATCTCCTTTTTCATACCAAAATTAAAATACCCCCTCATTTGTAAGGGGGAAAAACGCGTTTTATTGTCCTCTAGAGGGCAATAAAATATTTTTAAATTTTCGATAAATGGCTTTGTGGTACGGTTTATTGGCATATTTTTTTTGCTTGAATTTGTACAAAAAAATTTTTTATTGTTCAAATTTACGTTAAATACAGAAACTCCCATATACAGCTTAAAAAGCCGTATACGGGGCGGTTGGTGGAGGGAAAGGGATTCGAACCCTTGGTTCTCGTTAAAGAATCATTAGTTTTCAAGACTAACTCCTTAAACCACTCGGACATCCCTCCGAACTGAATGTAGCCCAAATTCTACACAATTTATTTTTTTCAACACAAAATCCTTAAATATATCCCGCTAATTTGAAATACTGCATAGTTCTAAACCATCACCGCCACCTCTTAAAAGTCTCATATAAATTACCTTGGTCTAATTTTTCTGCAATCTGCAGCTTCCTATACAAATTTTCTCCAATTTTCTGTTAATAAAAGAACGCCTTCGTCAAACATCGATTTAAGTGTGACGGTTGTACCAAATTCATCGGATTTCGGAAATGCCCTTGATACTTTTTCATAATCTCCCGAAGAAGGAAGAAAAATAGATTCTGACAAATTTTCGAGAATAACTTCCTTTCCTTCCGAGAATTTCTTTATTGTCTCGTCTTCTCGATCCTCAAACTCTAATTCCGATATTCTACTTTTTATTTCGTTTACTTTGGTGCCTGTCAAAAGCGCATACATACAAATGTCTATTTTACGATCTTTATAATCGATTTCTTCGTATTGGAGTTCAAGCTTCTCGATTATTGATCTTAAAGTTTTAATGTTAAATGTTGAGGCGAAAAATTCTACTAAATATCCCATTTTTAAAGGTTCTAAAAAATTTGTTTTTCCAATTGCTCTAACTTCAGAACACTGAATCCCATAAGCATTGCTGGCCAAATATCTGTAAAGACCTTGACGTTCCGGAAGATAATCTGAGTTTGGTGATTCTACAGATATATTTCGGATATGCCAAAGAAACGCGTCTCTCGTGAAAAAAGATTTAGAATTGCCAACATTATAAAGCCCTTCTAAAGATTTCATACGAAAATTGCAACAAACCTTATTAATAGTTGATATATCTTCACATTGCGATTTTTCCGCAGCAATCGAATTACATAAAGAACATACTTCATCATACGCACTTTTGATTATTGCCTCTAATCTTGTTGGGCAACATGGGCCTCCTTCTTCATTATCCGCTCTGGAAAAAATCGACCACAAATCATCCAACGATTCATTTGGGCCTGGGTATTTTTCTCTAAAATATTCAATGAAGCAAAAGATTTTTTTCAACAATTCTTTGTTTTCATTTTTTTGCGCCTCGAATCTTGAAACTAACCTGTCGCCCTCGCCCTCCGGATATACTTTGGCAAAAATAAAATCTTCAAAAGTTATTTTACTTCCATCGAATGTTTTCAACATAACTGGAAAGCTGCTCGCTATTTTTCTCAAAGTTTTTTCACTACAAGATCGTGTAGGTAAATCTGCGAGTATTCTTATATCAAGCGGAGAAAAAAATCTAGATGTTGGCGAAAAACCGCACGTAAGTTCTGTAACTTTTTTAAATTTTTCCATAAAAATTCCAGAATCAACTTTTGCCTGATTACTAATTTCTTCAAAACCACCTCCAAAATGATACATCTGATATGAAACACGTTCTGGTAATTTTTTAAAATACACATCATTTTGCGCCTTGCATTTTTCTCTTTTTGTTTTTAAATTTTTCAACAAAACTATTAATTTTTCAAAATCCTCTCTATCGAGTCTTATTACTAATTCTGCAGGCAAGAAAGTTAATTCGCCAACCAACTCTTCAAGATTACGCTTCCGCAACTTTTCTTTAATTTCTTCGATTTTTTTTATGTCAACAGTATTCATTATTGATTTAAATAATCCAAATGCAATAGGTATTACAGGAATTGACATCAATAAAGCCATTTTTTTAAACGCCCTTGTAAGGCCGATTCTCATTCTTTTGTTATTTCGTTGTTCTTCTGGATTAAAACTATTACCTCTATGATCTATTGCAGTTAAAAACATCGAACTAACCACGTTATTTAAAGAATTATCCGTAACTATCGAGAAAACTAACGCAGTAAGCATAAAAAATTTGCTTATTTTTTTTATTTTTTTAAAATTAATTAATTTCATATTCCACCTTTTAAAATAATTTCATATATCTCATTTGTTGTCTGTTATTATATCCTAAACAATTCTTAAAAATCAAGTTGAAAATATGATATTGAATTGAATTTAAAGATATATACATAAAAATGGATTAAATTTATGATATTTTGTCTTTTTTTGTTTATTTAAGAATCTGTAGGAAATCCTATTTTCAAGGCATAGTTTAAATCACATCTTTAAAAATGAATGTTAAGCATCCGTATTTTTTTGCATTCTTAGACTTAAACGTTCGATTTTTTAAAAAATTAATATTTAAGATTTGCAAGTATAGATTCTAAGGGGATTTTTGGCAATGGCTACAAATATGATATCTCAAATTTTTTCACGCGTTACGTCTTCGGTTCAAACTCAAATTAACAGTTTGACTAAATGGACACTAAAACTTCAAAGTTTTGGAAGCCAATTTGTACAAAAAATACAAGAGAAAATAAACAAATTCGTTCAGTCCTTAATGAAAAAACCCAGTTCAAAGAGCGATTATTTGCGTTTTTTGGGTTTTTATTTATCAAAAAAATTTGTTGTAATGATGTTTGCAGGAATCGGCGCGGTATGCTATCTCTACGTAAGTTTTTTTATGCCTATGCTCGAAGGAAAGCTTTGGGCGGCAAAAATTAGGATTGACAGCATTAAATTCCAACAATTTTCAGGGAAAGCCAAAGTTTATGACACCGGCGGAAATTTTATATATGACGGCGAAATGAACTCTGGCCAGCCTAAAGGGTTTGGAATTCAATATGCAACTGATGGCAGAAAAGTTTATAAAGGAAATTTTCTGCAAGGCCAATATGACGATCAGGGTGAACTTTATGACAATTCAGAAAATGTTATTTATTCCGGATATTTTAAAAATAGTAAATTCGAAGGTCCTGGGAAACAAATGAGTTCGTTCGGAACTGTTACCTTTATTGGGAATTTTGAAAAAGGCAATCGATCGGGGCGTGGTACTGAATATGACGCCCAAAGCGGAGCGCTTAAATATTATGGGGAGTTTGTTTCTGACAAAAGAGAAGGGAGAGGGATCGAATATGACCAAAAGGGCGAAATTTCTTATGAAGGGGATTTCAAAGAAGGAGTTTACAACGGAAAAGGAAAAAAATATAACGACGGGCATTTAATATACTCTGGAAGCTTCACAAATGGCAAATATAGCGGTGAAGGATTATTGTATGATGAATCATCCGGCGTAACAAAATATTCCGGAGAATTTGAAAATGGAAATTATAACGGTTTCGGAAGACTCCATGATACCGGGACGATGGCTGTAATTTATGAAGGCGAGTTTAAAAATGGAAAACGCGACGGCGAGGGAATTTCATATGATTCTTTAGGAAATCCGGTTTTTTCAGGCAAATTCAGCGAAGATGGAATTGATTATTTTTCGGCACTGGGCAAAAACGCCGATGAAATAAGAGAAAAATTTGGAAATGAAAATTCTCGATTTAGTTTAAAAGAAAAACAAATTTTAATATACTCAAGCCTTGATTTAGCCGTTACTTTTAAATCTGAAGAAGAAAATTTAATTTGTGAAAAATTTATTCTTGGGGTTAAGCACGATTTTAGAGGCTTAGGAGCCAGAAATACGGCCGCAGAAAGGCGTTCGGTTTTGGGCGAGGCATTTTCCTCGATTAATTTAAAAACTACACCAGTTCATCAAAAAGTTTTTAAACTTTTAGGAATTATCTTAAGTTCAAGTGAAAATATATATACTGACAAATATATTTTTGATAAATATTTTATTCGTTTAATATTTTCTGGAAAAGATAGAGAAGAGGTGAGAGCGATTGAAATTGGGAAAACATAATATAAATACATATTATGTTCAATTAAAAATATTTAATTATCTAAAAATTTAAAAATAATATTTACAAATGCTTTTCATTGTGGTATAAAATACGAGCAATGATTTTGATTTTATTATGTTTTAGGAGGTTTTTGTGTTTAGTAGATTTGGTAATTCCAAGTTAGTTAAGAAATTATTATCTTTTACAGTGGCATTTTCTTTAGTTATTCCGTCTTTGTTTGGAAATAATTCAGAGGCTAAGCAGGCGAATAAATATTCAAAAGAAGCGGGAAGCATAATAGCAAGAGAAAGAAAGGCAATAGGAAGATTAATAGCAAAAGAAGGAGAAAAAACAATAAGTGAGTGTTGTTACCTTAAATTGGAAGAGATGCAGGTAAAAAAATCTGGTGGTTTTTTTCGTTTTGTAGGAAATGCGTTTTTGACTTTGGCGGGAGCCTTTTCTTGTTTTTGGGTTCTTGAGAATGCGAATGTTTTAGCAGTTAGGGATGATAGAACTCTTTGCCGTAAAATTTCAAATGTGAGAAATGAGGAAGTAATTTTGTCTGGTTGTCTTGGTTTTGGAAATGTTTCCGAACCTCAGAATGGGCTTATTGGATTGTATAGTGGATTATTAAAAGATACTAAATTTGAGTTTTTTGCAATTAATAGTGTTGATGGATTATTTGGGGCTGCTTTGATATCTCTTGGAATTGGAATTGCGGCACGGTCAGTTGCTTATGTTATAAAAAAAATTAATAAAAATTCGCTTGAGTCAAAATATGAGCGAGGTGCAAAATCTCAGCTGTGAACCCTTTTGAATACAGGTTCTTGGACAGGCTCTGAAGTGCATATGTGAATTTTCGCGCAAATAAAGCTTACATATTCTTCGTATTTATTTTGTTTTAAAGTAAATTCGGGGTGTTTGTGAGTTTTAATTTATTTTTAAGTAGTTTTGATTTTTTTAAGAACGGATTTAAAGTTACAATTTTGAAACATTTTGTAACTTGTTTATTTTTGTCTATTTCCTAAAATAATTCTTTCAAATAAGAACTTGTTTTGAATTTTTTTTGTAAAAATATACAATAAATAAAAAGTTATCGATATTATTTTAGGCGTTTTTGTTCAATTATTTGGATAATTGCACAAAATTAGTCTACATTCAAGTTTGACATTAATTTTGGCCGGTAATAGAATAAATCATATTTTCCGGGCATAATAATTACAAAACGGGAGTGATTGTTATCAATATTGTAAACAATTTTAAGAATTTGGAAAGATCTGTTTTTGTTGCTTTGCTGCTTATTCATTCTTCGTGTTTTACTCCCAAGGCGGGTTACATGCCTGATAAAGTTATGGAAAGTCAAGCGTTATGCAGCTGCCAGAGTGGGCTAGAAAGCGAAGAATTTAATATAAGTGATTGTAATTTAAATTTAAATGCAAAGACGGTTGTTAACGAAAAAGCGAAAGATCAAAAAGAACGGCAAAAGCAAAAGAAAACAAGCGTAGTTGTGTCTAAGGCTACAAATAGATCTAAAGTCGCAAAAAAAAAGAGCGAAGTTAAAGAAGGAGGCGTCGAAAGTTGTTCTAAAAAAAATCCCAGTGTAACTAGCGAAAACAAAAATTGTCCTTGTGTTACCAACGGAAAATTTTGTGAAGAAAATATTGTCGTAGGGCCTGACGGAAAAAAATATCACTATTCCAGAATTTTTAAAGGATCAGCGACTGCTTACACATCAGAAAAAGAAAATAGCAAGACCGCAACCGGTAAAATTCCAAAGCCCGGAATGGTTGCTGTTAATCCTAAAGATATTCCATACGGAAGTGAGGTTATAGCGAAATTTGGTAATGGCACTGTTCGTAAATTCAAGGCCGAGGACACAGGGGGCGCGCTCAGAAGAGGGAAATGTGTTTTGGACATATATATGGACGAAGTTGCGGATTGTAAAAAATTCGGCAGACAAAAAGTTGATGTTTATTTAATTTAACGTGTTGACAAGCTTCAGGAATATTAGAACCTGTATTCAAAAGGATCAAAATACCTAATTTTCAATAATTTTTTTCAAATTTTGTCAAAAATGCTCAGGATACGTAAAGTATTAATCGTGCTTTTTTTATCATTACTGAAGAAAAATTCTTCGAGAATTTGGAGTTTGCCCTTTTGAATCAGGTTCTTAATCCCGATTTTTCCGAAGGTCGTAGATATCACGTTATTACGGGTATGGTGGGCAATCTTCTTGCTGTAAAAGTCCATGCTGTAAACATTCGTGATAAGATGAAAAAATGGATTTTTAATAAAGTTGCATATAAATCAATTTCAATTGCGCCTAATATTTGTTAGTATTTTTTTATCTAAATATGGTATAATAAGAAAAGGAACAGGATATTTGGCGGTGTTTGAAAGTGATTTCGTTGGAAAGAGTGTTTAATATAAAAAGAAGATTTTTGGAGCGAGAGTTTTCGCATATAAACTCAAAGCAGCGAGAGGCGGTGTTTTGCGTCCAAGGGCGTCTTATGGTTCTTGCCGGCGCAGGAAGCGGAAAAACTACCGTAATCGTTAATCGTATCGCAAATATGATAAGATACGGAAATGCCTGCAATGAAAGCGATGGTTTAGAAAAATTAGATGACGAGCAAATCAAAACCCTAGAAGAAGGATATGAAAACGGGAATAAACTGTCAGATTTTACGAAAATTTTAAATATCAAACCTATTCTTCCGGAAAATATTCTGGCAATAACTTTTACGAACAAAGCCGCACTCGAGATGAAAAAAAGACTTTCAGAAAGTTTGGGAGAAGACGCCCTTCGGATTTGGGCGTCGACTTTTCATTCTATGTGCGCGCGTATTTTAAGGGAAAATGCTGAATTCATTGATTACCCTTGTGATTTTACTATATATGATTCAGATGATACCAAAAAACTTATAAAAGATTGCCAAAAAGTTTTGAATATCGACGAGAAGACATTGTCGATAAAAAACTGTGTAAACACGATTTCTCGTGCCAAAGATGAGATTTTGAATGTAAATGATTTTAAAATCAAACATGAAAACGACTTTAAGTTTGAAAGAATCGCTGAAGTTTACGAGATGTACCAAGATAGACTTAAAAATTCAAATGCGATGGACTTCGACGACCTTATATTTAATACTGTTGTTCTTTTTAAGAATAATAAGTTAGTTTTAAAAAAATATAGAGAAATTTTCAAGTATATTATGGTGGATGAATATCAAGATACTAATCTTGCTCAGCATGCTTTAATAAGATTAATATCAGGAAAAGACGGTAATTTATGCATAGTCGGCGATGACGATCAAAGCATTTATAAATTTCGTGGCGCGACGGTTGAGAATATTCTTGATTTCGATAAATTTTATAGAGAAGTAAAAATTGTTAGATTGGAACAAAATTATAGATCGACGAAAAATATATTAGATGCCGCAAATTCTATAATAGAGAATAATACTAAACGAAAAGAGAAAAAACTTTGGAGCAATGGCGCGAAAGGCGGGAAGATCCGTTTGCACACTGCATATAGTGAGCATGACGAAGCTAACACTATTTCAAATGAAGTTAGGGAGCGTATTAAAAATGGTCGAAAATACTCTGATTTTGCCGTTCTTTGTCGTATGAGTTCTCAATCCGGAGTAATCGAGAAGATTTTTGTTCGGGATTCAATTCCTTACAAGATTTTAGGCGGGGTTAGGTTTTTTGATCGCCGTGAAGTACGTGATTTAATTGCTTATTTAAGTGTTATTAATAATCCGTATGATGAAATTCGTTTACGAAGAATTATAAACCGCCCTAAGAGATCGATTGGTGAGCGCACCATTTCCACCGTAAGCAGCGTTGCAATTCGGGAAAGCAAGCCTTTTTTTGAAATTATGCAACATGCTGAGGAGTATCAAGAGTTGAAACGTGCCGCCGTAAAGATGGCTCCTTTTGTGAATTTATTAGAATGTTTTATTAAAACTTATAAAGAAAATTCAAAACTTAGTAGTCTTTATAAAATAGTTGTTGATGATACGGAATATATAGAATTTCTCAAAAACGAAAATGATGATGCAGATTCTAGAATAGCTAATGTTAAGGAACTTGGAAGTTTTATAGCTCGTTTTGAGGAAGAAAACGAAGAAGGTGCAAATCTTTCAAAGTTTTTGGAAGAAGTTTCACTTGTTTCTGATTCTCTTTCTGATGCAGGCGATGATGGTTTTGTAAGTTTAATGACAGTTCATTCAGCTAAGGGTCTTGAGTTTTCCGTTGTTTTTCTTCCAGGATTTGAAGAAAACATTTTCCCTGGAGCACAATGTATTTACAATCCGGAGGAAGTTGAAGAAGAAAGAAGGCTTGCTTATGTTGCGATAACGCGTGCGCGCGATGAGCTGTTTATTCTAAATTCCACCAGTCGCATGATTTTCGGGAGCGTATCTCATAATAAGATTTCAAGATTTATATCCGAGATTCCGTCCGAGATTGTTGAAATTACCAAATCAAGAGATTGGAAAAAAATGACGCCATCTCAAGAAAAGCCCTCTTCTACGTATGAGATTCGTGTAAAATCAGTTGTATCTGCGAGAAATTTTGGTTCGGCCTCCGGTGCCGAAGCAGTTGTTTTGCCGCCATTGGGTAAATTTACTCCAGGTGAAGCTGTAGGTCATGTAGTTTTTGGCAAAGGTACTGTAATTTCTGCAATTCCTATGGGTGGAGACGAACTGATAGAGATAGATTTTGAAAAAATCGGGGTAAAAAGGATGATGTCAAATCTAGCTAAGCTGCAAAAATTTGACGTGCATTGATGTGTTTATCACGTTATAGGAGCAGATTTATTCGGATTGTATTAACAATATTTAATCATTTCGATAAATCCATTTTCATTTAAAATTTTTAAACCTATTTTTTTAGCTTCGGAAAGTTTTCTTCCAGGATTTTTACCACATATCAAAAATGAAACTTTTGGTGAAATTGTGTTAGATATTTTGCCAGAGAGTTCTTCTATCTTTTCTTTCGCCTCAGAACGAGTAAAACTAGATAAATTCCCGGTCAGGGCAAATGTTAAACCAAAGAAAGATTTTTTTAACTCATTATTGAAAATTACGCCAAGTTTTTTTAAATCAGAAAAAATTGTTTTGTTTTCCGAAAAGAAATCAATAATCGCTGAAGCGGTTGAAGGACCAAGTCCGTCTATCTTGATGATTTTTTCAAAAGAAGCTTCGGTCAATTCCTTGTCGTTTTTAAAATTTAAAGATAGAATTCGTGATGCTTCTTGCCCTACAAAAGGTATTCCCAACGCGTATATTAATCTGCTAAATGTTACGGTTTTACTTTTTTCAATAGATGATAACAAATTCTTTCCAATTTTATTAAGATAGTTTGCATTAATGCTTCCAAAACTTTCCTGATAACCTGAAATTTTGATAAATTCTCTGTATTTTTTAAGAACAGATTCATTGATTTTATATATATCGATTATACTTTTTAAATCTTTTTGTAAAGTTTTAACTGTGTTTTCGCCAAGTTCTTCAATATCCATGGCATCTCTTGAAGAAAAATGGATAATTTGTGATCTAACTTTTTCTGGGCAATTTTTATTCAAACACCTAATAGCGACTTCTTCTGCTTTTTTGATAACATTAAACCCGCAAGAAGGGCATTTTTTAGGCATTTTGAAAGAAATTTCGTTATCGTTATGCTCCGTTCTAATGATTTCCGGTATTATATCTCCCGCTTTTCTTACAAAAATTTTACATCCAATTTTAATATTTTTTTCCTTAATAAAATCTTCATTATGAAGAGAAGCTCGGCTTATAAGCGTTCCTGCAAGCTCAACTGGTTCAAAAACACCCACGGGAGTTAAAACTCCTGTACGCCCAACTTGAATTTCAATTTTTAAAAGTTTAGAAGATTTTTCTTCAGGCGCGTATTTATATGCCTCGGCCCATCTTGGAAAATTTGAAGTGCTACCTAAAATTTTTCTTTTTTCTAAGCAATCAACTTTTATTACCGCACCGTCTGATTGAAAAGAAAATTTATGCCTTTTTTGATCTATTTTTTCAATTTCTTTAAAAACTTCACTTTCGTTTTTACAAAAAGCATATTCTATAATCGGAAGGCCAATATTTTTAATATAATTTAGAGATTCTTTATGACTTAAAAAATTTACCCCTTGGATTTGCTGTACGTTAAAAAATAATATTTCAAGCCCACGTTCGGTTATTTTTGAAATATCTTCCTTTTTTTTAATTTTAAGCCTAATCGAACCGGCCGCCGCGTTTCTTGGATTTTTAAAAGGTCTTTCGCCTCTTATTTCTTGATTTCTTACTAAATTTTTAAAAACAAATTTTGGCATAAAACATTCGCCCCTGACTTCCAAGTATGCCAAATTCGTATCAATTTTTTTAGGCAAATTACGAATTTCAAACGAATTTTCCGTTATATCTTCTCCGGTTTTGCCGTCTCCACGAGTTGAAGCACGGAAAAGAATCCCGTTTTTATATTCTACAGAAATGGAAATTCCATCAATTTTTGGTTCAACAGTAAAACTAGCATCGCCTGCGGAATTTTTAACTCTTGTTAAAAAGGCTGAGATTTCTTCATAAGAGAAAGAATCATGTAAGCTTTCCATTTTAATTTTATGGCAAACGGGAGAAAACATCTCGGATGCTTTCCCACCAATTATTTGAGTAGGCGAATTGTTCAAAGCAATTTGAGGAAAAGCATTTTCGATTTCTTCAAGTTTACGTTTAATCGCATCAAATTCAGAATCTTCTATTTCTGGCGAGTTGTCTTCATAATATTTTCTGTTATGATATTCGATTTTTGCACGTAAATTTTGAGCTATTAAAATTGCCTTTTTGATATCCATGACTTAACCTTAAAGTTTAGAATCTGTACCCAAAAGGATCAAAATACCCAATTTTCAATAATTTTTTTCAAAATTTTGTCAAAAATTCTCAGAATACATAAAGTATTCATTGCGCTTTTTTATCATTGCTGAAGAAAAATTCTTCAAAAATTTGGAATTTGCCCTTTTGAATACAGGTTC
>JAISBW010000008.1 GCA_031265995.1 Oscillospiraceae bacterium | reverse complement strand
TAGGAAGAATGAGTTGAAACAACTTTACATAAGGATTCTCTGCTTTCATAGAATACAAAGATAACACTTTCCCATTTTTTGACCTATAGTAAAAACACAGGGTTTTGCAGGTGAGCCGAAATTGTGGCTCTTTTTTGTTTTTGGGTGGCATGTAATTTGCATACAACAAATTAATTGAGCACTGCATCATCAACATATTTAGGCTGCTTTCTCAAAATATAAATCCATATGCAGGAAATACATTTTGCCAATGCAAATTCAAATTTCACAAACTGCTTGTTCATAATTGGGTTTCTTCTTTTTTTTCTGAAAATAAAATAGGGGAGATTTTTCGCATCAATAAAAAGACTTGAATCTGCTTCTTCTTTTTTATAGGGACTAAAATTGACATCTACATACAAAGTTCCCGCTCTAAATATGTCAATCGCAGCATCAGTTATACTTTCAAACTTCCCATATTAAATATATCTATTTCATTGAAGGTGGTAATTTCAAAAGAACGAGGTTCTAATGAAATTGCTTTCTCATAATCTTTTTTGGCTTCCTTCATTTTTTTCTTCTACGGAAAAACAGCGACCTGTTAATGTAGGCATCGGTAAAATTCGGATTAATAGATAGTGCCTTATCGAAATTTTCGAGAGCCATTTCCGGTTTTCTCATTTTTTCGTATATTCCTGCTTTCAATACATGAAAAAATGGATTGGAAGCATCTAAAAAAATGGCTTTTTCATAGTCGTCCAAAGCTCCTTGATAATTTCCTTCTTTTTCTTTTAATTCTCCCCGCATTTGGAAAAATGGTAATCTTGTTTTATTTTTTGAAAGATTAAAAGACTGGAAAGAAAAGACTTGCGTACAATTCTTTTTCGCAAGATACTTCATGGGGTCTTTTATCCAATTGATATTCTGGTTGTCAATGTTATTGATAATCTCTATACAATCTTCAAAGCACCCTAAATTTCGGTATAACTCGGATGCTATTAGTTTTTCATTTAAGTCATCGTTATTCAATATATTAAGTAAGATTCTACAATTTTCTTCCCACAGATGTTTATCATTCTTTCCGATAAACATTTCTTTTCCACCATCTCTTACTCTATCGTTAAAAGCCCACCAAATCCATATTCGAATGGTTTTTTCTTCTTTGAGGTCTTTTGTCATATCCAGTGCTCTGCAAAGATCTTTAATGCCTAAAAATTCTACTTCTTCTGCGGTTTTCCATTCGGGTTTTTCTACAGTAGTCTTTCCTCTATACTCTCCAACTCTTTCCAACTCATTTAACCAAAAGATTTTGTTGCATTTTTTACACTTGGTTAAATTAGGAAAATCAGGCAGCATTGGCATTATTTGCTTTCCGTCGGAATACAGTTTTGCACCGAATGTATTCCCACTGCTTAAACTTCTTCGTTTCAAAAGATTGACACAATAAGGGCATTCGTAAATTAAATCCGGACCGGGTAACATATCTTAAATTATTTTTATTTGTTATACTTTCATTTTCAATCTTATATGAAGATAAATTGTTTTTAACCGCTTCCTTTGAAGTGTTTGCGTAACAATAAACGCAAAAATGCGAACAGGTATTGTACATTCCAATATCTTTGCTAATCATACAACCACAAATTTTGCGTTGTCCTTTGTCTTTTAAATTTGCCTCTTTCTTTGGTGGCTCTACAGGAAATAATGAATTTCTTTCGGGAAACTTGCCATAAGAAAGATAATAAACAAAATCTTCGTCTTTGGCAAATATGCGTTTCATCAATTCGCCGTCAATACAGCGATTATGTTCGATTCCGTATTGTTCCAAATTCATTTCTTCGGCACAAGTGGCAAGCGAAAAATCCCAATTTCTATTCAATTTGCAAAGTCCTTTCGCAAACTCATTCATTGTTTGTGGTGTAAATTCTTGATAATTGATATTTAAGCGTTTAAGATTATTTTCCACTTTTTTGTAGATATTGCCAATGTCGGCAAAACTGAAAACCAATTTTTCGGAGTGTCCTTTCAGTTGGTTGCCGATATTCTCAACTTTTCGCAACAATTCATTAACTCCGATTTTTTTGGTCATAACAAGAGGGTCGAAACGCCAAATAACCTTTTCTTTTCCGATTTTTTCGGATAGTTCCTTAAAAATTTCTATCCGTTTTTCAACTGACTGTACATTTGGCTCGAATTGTTCGGTGTCGTAATCGTTGAGTGTAAACTGAAAATAATAATGAATGCCACGCTCGTCCAATTCGTGGAGATAGGGAATAAGTAGTTTAGGGTTTTTAGACCAAAAAACAACCGCCTTTGTATTTTTAAACACAACATACATCGGTTGCTGATTGAACGGATTGTACCAAACACAATAACCCGCTTTCAGTCGGTTGATAAACCATTTGGCATAAAACGCAGGAATATCGGTACTTCTGCTTGCGGATATTATTATTGGGGCAAGGGCTTCAACATATTCTCCGCTATCGGTTACTATTTTGATTTTATCGTTCATTCTGCAAATATAGCGTTTTTAGTTGTACAATAATTTGATCTATATTTAGTTTATATGCATACGTTTTCTTTGCAATATAACGATTAAAAGACTCTATTACATGAACATTATCTCTACTTGCTTTTTCATAATATTCAGAAAAACCTTTCTTGTATTCATTTTGAAACCAATCCAAATCCACTTTAAACTGCGTTTTAATTTTTTCGTCATTTGGCAATACAGGTTCTAAATGTTTAAAAACAGTTTCATCTTTATAAAAATCCTTCCCTTCCAGTTTCTCTTCAGGAAATGGGATCCTACCCTTTTTTTGTTTTGATTTTTTGATAGCCATCACCAATTTCTTATGCCCTTTGGTTGTTGTCCAGTTATATAGAATCAACTTTTTTGTCATTCCAATCCGACAAGGAATAAATGCCAATGTCGTTTAATTTTGTAAGTAGATGTTCATAATTAATTTACATAAAACATTTAGTTCCCTTTTGCGTTCTCTTACAGTAAATACGATTAGTAATGGGAAAAATAAAGCAATTGGAATTAACGGATGTCCAGC
>JAISBW010000065.1 GCA_031265995.1 Oscillospiraceae bacterium | reverse complement strand
CTGCATTTACACGAAATTCTTGTGTATAACTTCTTTGCATTTTGAATTTCACCTTTCCTTAATTTTATTTGATTTATTTGGCGAAATTCATTGTAACTTTTTTTGTACCAGATCACTTTTGAATGCAGATTTTTGGTTTTCTTCCTCGTAATTTTTGAATAAATAAACTTATTTCACAACATTTAAAATTTTTTTAAAAAATAATTTTAAATTAAATTTTTCTATGATATGAATTCTAAAAAATAACGCGATTGAGTTATATAAAATTCTTATTTTAAAGATTTTAATAGGTAAATTTAATTTTTTATATCCATATTTTTTAATTATTTTTTTAGTAAATTCAAAACATTCTATATAATTTTTTAACTTTTTTTCATCCATAAATTTGCTCACATTATTTTTATGTTTTGTATAAATATAAGAAGCATTTGATATTACTGAAATTTTTTTAGCACGATGGAAAATTTGCAGCATAGCGATCATATCTTCAAAACAAAAAAAATTTGGTATATATATATCATTAAGCAGGCTTTTTTTTATAAGTTTATTCCAAAAATAAGATCGCATAAATACATCTAAAATTAAACTTTTAATCATTTTTTCTTTATCAAAATAAATTCCTTTTCGAAAATGAAAAAAATTTCTAATAGTAAATTTAAAATCTAAAAACGATATTTTATAATTACAAACGCATATATCGCTGTTATTTATTCCTTTATGCAAAAAGCTAAGAAAATCTGGCATTACTTCATCATCGCTATCTATAAAAGAAATAAACTTCCCTTTTGAACGTTTTATACCTTCTTTCCTGGCTTTTGATATACCAAGATGAGGCAACGAAAAAAAATAAAAATTTCTATTTTTGCGGCAAAAAGGCAAAACAATATCAGCCGAAGAATCTGTTGAGCCATCGTCAATTATTATAGTTTCAAAATCTTTAAATTTTTGCGCGGCAATTGAATTTAAAGTTTTAGTAATAAATTTTTCACTGTTACAAACTGTAACAATGACACTTATTTCGCATTTCATCATCTAAGAACCTGTATTCAAAAGGATCAAAATACCCAATTTTCAATAATTTTTTTCAAAATTTTGTCAAAAATGCCCATAATTCATAAAGTATTCATTCTTATTGTAAAAATTAGTTTAAGCGTGTGTGATTTTCCGCAATTCACATATACGCTCATTGATTTAATTATATCAAAATGTAAAATATCTTACAATATTTTCAAATTCTAATAATATTTAGTTTTTATATATTAAAACCTGAAATATATCTCGCTAATTTGAAACGTGATTTTCAAATAAATTTTGGTCGTGGTCTAAATTAGTCGATGACAACTCCCCACACCACCCACAGCGTGGGATAAAAAATAAATTTCAACTATTTTATAACATGACCTAAATTTTCTAGTTTTCTTTTAAAACTCCTTGCCTGGCGCCAGCCAATAGACGCAATTTTCGATAAAAATCATCCAAAACTTTCTTAAAATCGACGTTCCAAGCCCATGAGAACGGGTTCTTAATTCTTTATCTTTTGTTGGGTTTCATTGTCGGAAAAGCTATAACGTCTCTTATAGACGCACTGTTTGTAAGAAGCATAACCAGACGATCAATCCCAATTCCTAAACCACCGGTTGGGGGCAAACCATGTTCAAGGGCTAATATAAAATCTTCATCGGCGACACTAGCTTCCTCATCGCCTCTTTCCCGAAGTTTCATCTGAAATTTAAATCTTTCCGACTGATCCACCGGATCGTTAAGCTCTGAATAAGCGTTGGCAATTTCTCGTCCCGCAATAAAAAGCTCGAATCTTTCCGTTAATTCAGAACAATCTTTTTTTCGCTTCGTAAGCGGTGAATTCTCCAAAGGGTAATCATAAACAAACATAGGTTCAATTAAATTTTTTTCAGCTTTTTCTTCAAATATAAAACTCAAAATCCCGCCCCATCCTAAATTGGGATCCGGATTAAGCCCCAAAGACCTTGCAGAATCAAAAGCTCTTTTTTGATCTCCAATAAAATTAGAGAAATCTATTCCAACAGATTCTTTAACTAAATCAAGCATAGTTATTCGTCTAAATGGAACAGAAAAATTTATTGAAACATTCCCATAGTTTATAATATCGCTTCCGCCGATAGAATGGTTGCAGTTAACAATTAAATTTTCCGTAATTTCCATCATATCAAAATAATCTGTGTATGCCTGATATAGCTCAATGGTGGTAAATTCTGGATTGTGCTTTATAGACATACCCTCGTTTCTGAATTGCCGTCCAATTTCATAAACTTTTTCCATTCCGCCCACGATAAGACGCTTTAAATAAAGTTCCGGAGCAATCCTTAAAAATAAATCTAAATTAAGCGCATTATGATATGTTTTGAATGGCCTTGCGATTGCACCACCGGCTATTGTGTTAAGGATTGGAGTTTCTATCTCGGTAAATCCTAAATTATCAAGATAATTCCTTATACTTTTTATTATAATAGAACGTTTTATAAACGTTTCTTTTACTTTCGGATTAGCTATAAAATCTAAATACCTTTGTCGATAACGCAGATCAGAGTCTTTTAGACCATGAAATTTTTCCGGAAGCGGTCTTAAAGATTTTGATAAAAGCGTAATTTCGTCTGCTTTAACCGAAATTTCATCTTTTTTTGTTTTAAAAATTAAACCATTTACGCCTACAATATCACCAATATCATAATCTTTGAAAGCTTCATAATTTTCTCTACCTAGAATATCCATTTTCAAATAAATTTGAATAACGCCGCTTTCGTCCAAAATGTCAGCAAAAGCCGCTTTTCCCATAATTCTTCTTCGAGTTATTCTCCCTGCCAATACTACACTACTACCATTTAGCGTCTCGAAGTTATCTTTAATTTCCTTTGCACTAATATTTTTTTCAAATTTTGTGATTGAAAATGGATCTTTACCGTTTTTTTGCAAATCCACCAACTTACTTAATCTCAGATTAAATTCATCTGAAATTTGCGTTTTTTCTTCCACTCTTATTACCTCGGATTGAAATGAAGTTTATGGATAAACCTTAATTTAGATTTTTTTAAATTTTAGAAAAGTTTTCTTGCCTTTTTGTATCAATATCCCTTTTTCGGCTTCTTCTTTTGAAATTTTAGTATTTATATCTGCACGTTTTCCATCCAGGCTTATTCCGCCTTGTTCCGAAAGCCTTCTTGCTTCTGATTTCGAAGACGCTATTCCTGCAATAACAAGGAATTCAAATATCCCCATTTCTTCTTTAAAAATATCGTTCGCAATAACTTTTTCGGGCATTCCAGAAACATCCAAATAACCACCGAAAATACTCCGTGAAATCCTTTGGGATTCTTCCGCTTCATCTTTGCCGTGAACAAGAAGTGTAAGCTCGAAAGCAAGGATTTCTTTGGCGGAATTTAATTTTTCGCCAGAAAGTTTTTCATATTCTGAGATTTCATCAATACTTAAAAAAGTAAAAATTTTTAAAAATTTGCATACATCCAGATCGCTGACACCACGCCAATACTGATAAAAGTCATAAGGAGAAGTCTTTTTTGCGTCAAGCCAAACCGCGCCTTTTTCTGTTTTGCCCATTTTTTTGCCATCAGACGTAGTTAAGAGATTGGTCGTCATTCCAAAAACTTCATTTGACGTTTTTTTTCGAACAAGCTCCACACCGGCTATGATATTGCTCCATTGATCATTACCGCCAATCTGTAAAACACAGCCGAAATTTTTATTAATTACCAAAAAATCATACGCTTGCATGAGCATGTAATTAAGTTCCAGAAAAGTAAGACCTTCGGCTAAACGAATTTTATAACATTCGGCGGATAACATTCGGTTAACACTGAAATGCGAGCCTATTTCTCTTAAGAAATCAACATATTTTAAGTCTCTTATCCAATTTGCGTTATTTAAAAAAATAACGTTTGAAACGTCCAGAAATTTCTCAGATTGCTTTTTAAAACACGATATGTTATAATCAATCTCCTCGAACGTCATGACTCTGCGCAGGTCACTTTTGCCTGAAGGATCGCCGATCGCACCAGTTCCGCCGCCGAAGAGACAAATTGGAGTGTGCCCTAGTTTCTGCAATCTCGACATAAGAATAAACTGAGAAAGATGACCAACATGTAGGCTATCGGCAGTCGGGTCGAAGCCTATGTAAAACTTCAGTCTACAATTTTCAAAGGCTACCTTCAATTTCTCTTCGTTTGTACACTGGGCGGCAATCCCGCGTAGGATTAACTCGTTGTAAATATTCATAATATTACCCCTATACACTTTTATTGGCCAAACCAAAACAAGCGGAGACAAAAAACCCTTGACACTCAAACATGCTTATGATAGAATGAGCTCTCGCATACGTTTTGTACCACTGATTCACCTGGAAACCCTCGGTCGGATTTTAATGTAAGAAACAGTATATGTCAAGTGTTAATGTTTTTTGGAGAATACATAGCATGTGAGTTAGAAGTTTTTATAGTTTAATTAATATTATTCAGCGAGTGATTGATACTAAGATTTTGAATATAAGTTTTAAAAGATTAACAATTAAGCTACAAAAGAATCAAAGCCGGAATAGGTGTTTGTTCGGGCTGTGGTTTTTTCTCTATTTATATATTAAAAAAA
Source organism: Oscillospiraceae bacterium (assembly GCA_031265995.1). Taxonomy (GTDB): domain Bacteria; phylum Bacillota; class Clostridia; order Oscillospirales; family Acutalibacteraceae; genus Improbicoccus. The sequence goes on along the minus strand of JAISBW010000065.1, from coordinate 8,224 downwards.
TATTAAAAATTTTATAATAAAATTCAAAAATAAATCTAAGGAGTATCATTTTTATGAAGATAAAGACAGTAAAGTTTGGTAAAACGGAAAGAGTAAGTTTTTCTAAAACACAAGAAATGTTGGAAACTCCAGATTTAGTCGAAGTACAGAAAAATTCTTACAAATGGTTTCTTGAAGAGGGTTTTCAAGAAATTCTTCATGAAATTTCAGGAATAAGCGACTATGGCAATAAATTAATTCTTGATTTTACAGGTTTTTATCTTAAAACCGGTTCTCCGAATCATTTGCCAGAAGAATGCAAAGAAAAAGACGCAACCTACGCCGCTCCCCTCCGCATATACGCAAGGCTTGTTAATCGTGAGAACGGAGAAGTAAAAGAATCTGAAATTTTTATGGGGGATTTTCCGCTTATGACCGAAAGCGGAACATTTGTTATAAACGGGGTAGAACGTGTTGTAGTTTCTCAAATGGTTAGGTCTCCAGGGGTTTACTTTAAAAAAGAATATGATCGATCGGGCAAAGAAATCTTCAATTCGAGTATTATTCCAAATCGTGGGGCTTGGATTGAGTTCGAAAATGATTCAAACGATATTGTATATGTAAGAATTGATAAAAACAGGAAAATCCCAGTCACAACGTTTATTCGGTCGCTCGGATTGAATTCAAACGAGGATATTCTAAATTATTTTGGGGAAGACAAAAAAATTAAAACTACATTAGAAAAAGACATGAGCAAAAACACCGAAGAAGCGCTTTTTGAAGTATACCGAAAACTTCGCCCAGGAGAACCCCCCACAGTTGAAAGTGCGCAAAGCTATATAAATTCGATGTTCTTTGATCCAAAACGTTATGATTTGGCGAAAGTAGGGAGATATAGATTTAATAAAAAGCTTTGCCTTTGGAAAAGAATAAGAGAAAAAGAGATTTCTCGGATAATTGCCGATCCCATGACTGGGGAAGTTCTTGCCGTACCTGGTGATGTTTTAAGTTTTGAAAAAGCGATTGAAATTGAAAATCGTGGAGTTTGCGAAGTATATATTAATTTTGGCGGTAATGAGTTAAAAATAATTTCAAACGGTATGGTCGATATAAGTAGATTTGTTGATTTTGACCCTGTTAAAGAATGTGAAATTAAGGAGCGTGTACGCTTTAATATACTTTACGATATTTTGCAAAGCAAAAAAAACAATGAAGAGCTTATCAAAGAGATTCGATCTAAGAAAGCCGAGCTAGTTCCGCATCACATAATTGTTGATGATATTTTCGCTTCTGTAAATTATATGACCTGTTTAATGAACGATATAGGCGAAATCGATGATATTGATCACTTAGGGAATAGAAGAATACGTTCAGTCGGTGAGCTCCTGCAAAATCAGTTCCGAGTTGGTTTTGCGCGTCTTGATCGTGTAATAAAAGAAAGAATGACTCTTCAATCCCAAGATTTAGATGTAATTACCCCTCATGCGCTCATAAATATCCGACCGATTGTCGCCGCAATAAAGGAATTTTTCGGTTCATCTCCGCTTTCTCAATTTATGGATCAAATAAATCCTTTGGCTGGTCTTACGCATAAACGAAGGCTTTCTGCGCTTGGACCAGGCGGACTTTCGAGAGAGCGGGCAGGATTTGAGGTACGCGACGTCCATTATACCCATTACGGTCGTGTATGCCCGATAGAAACCCCTGAAGGAGCAAATATCGGGCTTATTTCTTACCTTGCTATTTTTTCCAGAATAAACGAATACGGATTCATCGAGACTCCATTTCGAATGATTGACAAAAAAACGGGAGTAGTGAGCGAAAAGATAGTTTATATGACAGCTGATGAAGAGGACGATTACGTTGTGGCACAGGCAAACGAGCCTTTAGATTCTTGCGGAAGGTTCATAAATACAAAAATTAACTGCAGATATCGTGAAGAATTTATAGAAGTCGAACGTGAATTTGCTGATTTTATGGACGTTTCTCCGAGAATGGTTGTTTCGATCGCCACGGCTATGATTCCGTTTTTGGAAAATGACGACGCGATAAGGGCGTTGATGGGCGCAAACATGCAAAAACAGGCCGTTCCTCTAATTTGTTCGGAAGCGCCAATAGTGGGAACTGGAATGGAATATTGCGCAGGTATTGGTTCTCAGGTATGCGCAGTCGCAAAAGAAGGAGGAATTGTTAAGAATGTCGATTCTTCGAATATATCCGTAAAATACGATTCCGGAAAAGAAGAGGTTATAAAATTAATAAAATTTAAACGGTCAAATCAAAGCACATGTTTTAATCAAAGACCTATAGTTTCGAAAGGTCAACGTTTTGAAAAAGACGAAGTTATCGCCGATGGTTCTGCGACGGATAAGGGTGAAATAAGTGTCGGGAAAAACGTGCTGATAGGATTTATGCCATGGGATGGTTATAACTACGAAGATGCGGTTCTGCTGAGCGAAAGGCTCGTTAAAGAAGATATTTATACGTCGATTCACATAGAAGAGTATTCACTAGAAGCGCGCGATACAAAACTTGGACCAGAAGAAATCACAAGGGATATTCCGAACGTTAACGAAGATATTTTGCGCGATCTTGACGAGAACGGAATTATTAGAATCGGCGCAGAGGTTCAATCTGGAGATGTTTTAGTCGGTAAAGTCACACCCAAAGGCGAAACTGAACTTACTGCCGAAGAACGGTTGCTACGTGCAATTTTTGGTGAAAAGGCGCGTGAAGTAAGAGATACTTCTTTAAGAGTTCCTCATGGCGAAAGTGGGATTATTGTAGATGTGAAAATTTTTGATAAAGAAAATAATAAGAGCGAAATGCAAGCGGGGGTTAATAAAATTGTCCGCGTTTATATTGCTCAGAAAAGAAAAATTTCAGTTGGCGATAAAATGGCCGGACGTCACGGCAATAAAGGTGTTGTTTCACGAATTTTACCTGTCGAAGATATGCCGTTCCTGCCCGACGGTACGCCGTTGGATGTGGTTTTAAATCCACTTGGGGTTCATGCTAGGATGAATATGGGTCAAATTTTAGAAACTCATTTAGGATATGCGGCAAAAGTTTTGGGATGGAAGATCGTAACTCCCGTTTTTGACGGCGCAAAAGAAGAGGATATTTTTGAATGCCTCAAAAAAGCGGGTCTTGGAGAAGACGGAAAAATTAGGCTAAGAGACGGCAGAACAGGCGAATATTTTGATAACCCCGCAGTGGTAGGATATATGTATTACCTTAAACTTCATCACTTGGTTGATGATAAAATTCATGCTCGCTCAACAGGACCGTATTCTTTGGTAACACAACAGCCTTTAGGCGGAAAAGCACAGTTCGGAGGTCAGCGTTTCGGAGAAATGGAAGTTTGGGCATTAGAAGCTTACGGTGCGGCTTATACTTTACAAGAAATATTAACAGTTAAATCAGACGATGTTGTGGGCAGAGTTAAAACTTATGAGGCAATAGTTAAAGGTCAGAATATTCCCCGACCTGGAATTCCTGAATCTTTTAAAGTTTTGGTCAAAGAACTTCAATCTATTGGTTTAGATTTAACAGTTATTGGCGAAAATAATGAAGAGATTGATTTAAAACGGAATTTTTGTAAAGAAAATGAAATAAGTTTGCCCAAACCTGAAGAATTTTCGATTTCTGAATCTGATTCCGAAGAAAACGAGGAAGATTTATCTAGCAATTCTGAAGGTATGGTTAATAGTGCAGTTAAGTGTTCAGAAGCAAAAGAGTAATAGCTTATTGTTATCAAACTAAAATGCGAATTTTTGGGTAGTTTTGAACGTTTTTTATGAATTTGACACCGCTCGGCTGACGTCAAGCAAGGAAAGTAAACAAAAAAAGTGCCAAGAATTATCAAAAAGCCGCGTTTTAGATTTAATGAGAACAAGTTCTAAACTTAAGTTTTAATTTAGGAGATTTATCGGATGGATTTTAACGATTTTAAGTTCATGAAGATTGGTCTGGCTTCCCCCGAAAAAATAAGAGGTTGGTCAAACGGAGAAGTCAAAAAGCCGGAAACTATAAATTATCGGAGTTTAAAACCAGAAACAGACGGTCTTTTTTGCGAGCGCATATTTGGTCCTCAAAAGGACTGGGAATGTCACTGCGGAAGATATAAGAGAATCCGTTATCGCGGCAAAATTTGCGAGCGATGCGGGGTCGAGGTCACACGTTGCAAAGTTCGCCGTGAAAGGATGGGACATATTGAGCTCGCGGCTCCGGTTTCTCATGTTTGGTATTTCAAGGGAATACCTTCAAGACTTTCAATTATGCTCGAGATGTCGCCGAGAGTGATTGAAAAAGTATTATATTTTGCTTCATATGTTGTTACAAACTCGGGTGATGTTCGTGAATTATATAAAGGTCAAGTTTTATCCGAAAAAGAATATCGTGATATGCGAGAAAAATATGAAGATGATTTTGAAGCAGGAATGGGCGCGGAAGCGATAAAAAAACTGCTTTGCGAAATTGATTTGGATTTGCTCGCATCAAAACTTAAGGAAGAACTTTCTTCCGTTTCAGGTCAAAAAAAATTAAAAATTTTAAAAAGATTGGAAATAACCGAGTCTTTCAGGCAATCGGGTAATCGTCCGGAGTGGATGATTTTTGATGTTATCCCAGTAATACCCCCGGATTTAAGACCAATGGTTCAGCTGGATGGCGGTAGATTTGCTACTTCTGATTTAAACGATCTTTATAGGCGCGTTATTAACAGAAACAATCGCTTAAAACGGCTTTTAGGTCTTGGGGCACCCGATATCATAGTAAGAAACGAGAAAAGAATGTTACAGGAGGCGGTGGATGCGCTCATAGATAACGGCAGACGAGGACGACCAGTGGTAGGCGCAAATAACAGACCGCTTAAATCACTTTCGGATATGCTCAAAGGTAAGCAAGGGCGATTTAGGCAGAATTTGCTAGGAAAACGTGTTGATTATTCGGGACGTTCAGTTATTGTAGTTGGTCCTGAACTTAAAATTTACCAATGCGGTTTGCCCAAGGAAATGGCACTTGAGCTTTTTAAGCCTTTTGTGATGAGACGTTTGGTTGAAATCAAGGCTTCAAACAATATAAAAGCAGCCAGGAAGGCCGTTGAAAGGATTCGCCCTGAAGTTTGGGACGCTCTTGATGTTGTCATAAAAGGACATCTTGTGCTGCTTAATCGTGCACCTACTCTCCACCGTCTTGGTATTCAGGCATTTGAACCGATTTTGGTGGAAGGTCGTGCACTTAAACTTCATCCGCTGGTGTGTTATGCCTATAACGCTGACTTTGATGGCGACCAAATGGCGGTTCACGTTCCGCTTTCCGTAGAAGCCCAAGCTGAGGCTCGGTTTTTGATGCTCTCTTCTGGTAATCTTTTAAAACCTTCTGACGGCAGACCTGTTACCGTTCCTACTAAAGATATGGTTTTGGGAACTTATTATTTAACTATGAAAGACGATAAAGAGGAAGGAAAATTTAGTTATTTTCGTGATGAAAACGAAGCTTTGATGGCTTATGACAACGGTGTGATTTCGCTTCATGATGCGATAAAAGTCAGACGCGGAGATAAATTCGGGAGCAAAATTATTGAAATTACCGCCGGAAGAATAATTTTTAATCAAGGTATCCCTCAAGATTTAGGAATTGTAAATCGAAGTATTTCTGAAAACCGTTATGATTTTGAGATTGATTTTCTTGTTGGGAAAAAACAACTCGATTTAATTTTCGACAAATGTATAAGAATTCACGGTTCTCAGATGACCTCAGAAGTTCTTGACAAAATAAAGGATCTTGGATTTAAATACGCTACTCGCGGCGCTATAACTATTTCGGTAAAAGACGCGGTTATTCCGGAAGAAAAATCTGAAATTATAGATCGTGCAGAAGATAAGATAGACGTTATTGTCGATTACTACAGGGACGGCTTGATTTCAAATTCAGAGAGAAAAACTCAAGTCCTTAAAGTCTGGTCGCAAGCGACCGACGAGGTCACCGCTGTGCTTAAAAATAGTTTTCCAAAAAGAAATCCGATTTTTATGATGGTTGATTCAGGCGCTCGTGGTTCTATGAGTCAAGTTAAACAGCTTTCAGGAATGAGAGGTCTTATCGCCAGCACAACTGGAACCACTATAGAAATTCCAATTCGTTCCAATTATCGCGAAGGATTAAATGTTCTTGAATATTTTATTTCATCGCGTGGAGCACGTAAAGGATCATCGGATACGTCGCTTCGTACGGCGGACTCGGGATATTTGACAAGAAGACTTGTTGACGTTTCGCACGATATTATAATCAGGGCGGATGATTGCGGTATTAAATCAGGTCTTAAAGTTTTTGAAATTAAAGACGGGAAAGAAACAATAGAACCGTTTTCCGAAAGGCTTTTGGGAAGATATCTTGTAAACGATTTTCTAAATGAAAACGGTAAAGTGGTTATATCGAAAGATAAACTGATGAATAGCGATGATGTGGAAAAAATAATTTCAAGCGGAACAAAAAAAATAGAAATTAGATCTGTTCTTCGCTGCATATGTTCGCGCGGAATCTGCAAAAAATGCTATGGCGCAAATTTGGCAACTGGGCTGCCGGCGGCACTGGGAGAAGCGGTAGGGATAATTGCGGCGCAATCAATCGGAGAACCTGGTACTCAGCTTACAATGAAAACATTCCATACCGGAGGAATTGTAGGAATAGATATAACTCAAGGTCTGCCTCGTGTTGAGGAACTTTTTGAAGCCAGAAAACCGAAAAAACTTGCAATTATCAGTGAAATAAGCGGGAAGATCCGCGAAAAAGAAATAAAAAATAATAAGTGTATTATCGTTTGTGACGAAGAAACTGGACTCGAAAAAGAATATATGATTCCATTCGGGTCGCGTGTGCTGGTCGAAGACGGGGATACGATTGAAGCGGGAGGAACTATAACCGAAGGTTCGGTTAATCCGCAGGATATTTTATCAATAAGTGGTGTTGCCGCACTTGAGGCTTATTTGATTCAAGAAGTACAAAAAGTCTATAGATTTCAAGGGGTTGACATCAATGATAAGCACATAGAAGTTATCGTTCGGCAAATGATGCAGAAAGTACGCGTTGATAACCATGGAAACACCGGCTTGCTGGCAAATTCGATCGTTGAAAGATCTGAATTTGAAGCTGAGAATGAAAAAATAAGAAAGCTGATCGAAAAAGGGGAAGATTATTTACAAGAGGCAACTTGTAACCCTATAGTACTCGGGATAACAAAAGCGTCGCTTTCTACTGATTCATTTCTTTCGGCGGCTTCATTCCAAGAAACAACGCGAGTTCTAACAGAGGCTGCTGTAAAGGGAAAATTAGATCCGCTCGCCGGACTTAAAGAAAATGTAATGATCGGAAAACTTTTGCCTGCTGGTACTGGGCTTGATCAGTATAATAAAATTAGAGTCGAGATTAACAATCCTATGGATTGTGCGGTTTGATTCAAGTTTTAGGATTTGTATTTAGTTAAAATTGTTTTAAAACTGTTTCTAGAGCGTTTTTGACATTTTTCTAGTTTTTGTGTCAAAAATGCTTAAGACCTGTCTAGTATCTCTAAGTAGTGCAAATTTTATGATAAGATTTTTAAAATTTAAAGCACTAGGAGGGCAGATACTAGCGTATTTAACTAACGAGCAATAATATGTGTTATTTTGGAGATGTTATAGTTAAGCGGCTTGAAAAAAGTTTAAACTCAAAATCAAGAATATGGCATTAATACATATACTGTTCTCAATTCGCTAGATAGTAGCTTTGGGCCTCAGAAATCTGGCGCATTAAGTATTTCAAAGTACTACGTATAATAATGAATATAGGCAGAATTTCTATAATTCTAATGATACATGGAAGATCAATCAAATTAATTAATCTTTTGAGAAATCCCCTTTTGCTGATTCTTTTATTTAAGGAAAAATTAATTTCCCCGCAAATGTTGCAAAAGTCTTCAAATTTCAACGTTGAATACCCTTCATCTTTATCATCAGTTGATAAAACTCTTTTACCTTTTTTATCATACTACGAGAGATCTACGGATTCGAAATTAACAAATTATCTTAAAAAACATTTCTCCAGAAAATAACACAAAAAAATCTCAAATGTTCGGAAACCAGGTTTTTCCTTGTTTATAAGCCTGGTTTCCTCGCTGTTTTCCTTGTTTTTGAAGCTAATTTTGCACTATCTTTTTTGCTTCAAAAACAATTCAAAACTTTATTAAATTCTTGTAAGATTTTTTATT
>JAISBW010000064.1 GCA_031265995.1 Oscillospiraceae bacterium | reverse complement strand
CTGTCTTTTTCTCCACTTTGCTTATGTTTTACAATTTTTTCTCTCAAATCTTTTGACAATGGATTTGCCATTTTTATCACCCGGAACTTTATACCATGTTATCTGCAATAAGTCAAAGTACTATAAACTAAAAAACGAAACCTTATTTCGCCATATATTTACAAATTTTTGGGCTAGTTATATAATAAATCAGTATTTGCTCTAATAAATGTATTATTTTTACCAATTATCATATGTTTAGAAATTTGTTTTGATATAAGGAGTTGATATCAATTTGAAAATGTCAAGAATTTTTAAAAACATATTTTGTTTCATTTTTTCATTTTTAGTATTAAACTCAAATTTAAATTTTTTTAAAAATAATGATAAAAATTGCATCGCGCAAGTTCAAAGAGAAACGCCTTCTTCAAATTTTGATTTAAGCTTTGAAGTAACCAAACAAAACAATTTTTATAAAATTGAAAATGTTAATATAAGTGAAATTAGCGGGGAAATGATACAGTCGTTTACGATATCTGTTCCAAACGGTACGCGTATTGATGACGAAAATGCAGAAATACCGACAAATTGGACCCTTCAAAATAATAACAATAACGTAAGAAATTATTTTATAGATAGTTCCAGTTCTTCAATATCTTCAATAACAACATATCTTGAAAGTTTAAAGATTGCAATTGACAAAAATACTGAAATTTCAGGTAACATAGAAGTTATTATAAGCGCAGAACAAATCGCCTCAAGACTGGCTTCTCTTCCAGAAGAAGATGGGAAAATTCATTATTATAAATTTGTTCCATTTGGATCAGCCAACGAAAAAACATGGCTTCAATGTTATAATGAAGCAAAAGGAATGACTTTCAAAGGTTTAACAGGATATTTGGCAACCATAACAAGCCAAGCCGAACAGGATTTTATCTATAATTCAATTGCAAATCAATCTGGTTGGCTAGGTGGGACGAGATTGCTTTTGGAAGAAGAAGAACCTACAGAAGAACCATCAAGAATCGACAAAAAAACATCTAGTTCTTACTCAAAAATAAATGACAACAAATTAATTTCTGAGAACATTGATGATTACACTTATGATACAACTGTCGCCAACGAATGGTACTGGGCATGCGGTCCCGAAGCAAAAATGGTGTTTTTTAACAGAGCAACTTATAGTGAAGGAGAAAGCGGTAAGATAGAAGGTGTTTTTGAATATTTCGATAATCCTGAAAACCAGATAGACACCGGCAATAGGGAACCGAACAATTCCGGCGAAAACAATTGTTCTGAATATTGTCTTCAATTTGCTTTTAGCGGACCGTTTTGGAATGATTTAGGTCTTGAAGCTGCGGGGTCAACGGTTGAAGGGTATTTTGTTGAGTTTAGTGAATATTGTGATCAAACAGAAGAGAATGAGGACTCTGAAAACACGAAATCTTACTCAGTTTATATAGAAAGTTGGCCTCAAATGCTTACTGTTGAAAGAGATAACATAAGCTATGAAAGAAATACTTCTAAAACAGAAGAAGAATTTTTTGAAGATATCGGCGCGGTAACGGAAGACGGATACCAGATTTCGAGTAATTTTGAAGAAATAGTAAATATTAGTTTAGCTGGGAATTACGTTGTGACGTTAAGCGTGATTCTGAATAGTTCAGAAGAAGTTCGGGAATTCGAAAGCATGCAAATAAACGTTTCTATTCTGCCGTTCCCGCCATTTGATGCATGGGATAACGGTATAAGAGTAAAAACTGAAGAAGATATTTTCCCAAGTGGTTCGGTATTGAATGCAGAAGTTATCGAAAATGGAACCAACGGTTTTGAAATAATTCAGCAACAAATAGATAATTTTGAAACAATAGAGCACTGGAAAGCTTTCGAGATTGGAATATTTAAAAATGATCAAAAAATAGAAAATTTTCAAGAAGCTGAAATTTGGATTCCAATATATAGTTATATGGATGAAGAAGACATTAAGGTAGCGTTTGTTACAGAAGGAAAAGATGAAATTTTTGAAAACGGGTCAATACAAATCTATGAAGAAAAAAAATATTATGTATTCACAACTAACCATTTTAGCCCCTATGTTCTGATAGACGAAATAACAAACAAAGACAAATTACCTGAAGCGCCACCCTCGGTCGAGGAACCTCCTGAAATAGAACCACCCATTGAAGAATTTCCTGAAACCAAACCGCCGTTTGAAAGACCAATAGAACAACCTAAAACAGGCAACAAAAATAATAATTCAGGTATATACTTATCAGGCACATTTGTTTTCTTGTGTCTAATTTTGTTTATTATTTTTAATAAAAACGAAAAAGGATTTTATTCTTGGTGTTGACACGAGGAATAACAACTTGACAGAAATTTATTTTATTGATAAAATAAACTTGTTTTTAGTGTTACGCAAATTTAAGGAGGCCGATCTTAGAATCTGTATTCAAAAGGGTCAAAGTACCCAATTTTCAATAATTTTTTCAAAATGCGACTATACTAGAAGAGGAGTTTGATGATTACGTGGATAAGATTTTAAACAAGGTTGAAAAAATTGAAAACAGTAAATTTGGTTTAAAAAAGGGCAAGGTATTTTCCGAAATTCTTGCAGCAGGTTTGGCTGTGCTTTCGATTGCACCAATTGTTAATAATAATTTAAATGTTTTTGCAGCGGGCAAGGTTGGGAGCGATCGAAAAACAGAAGCAAAAGATTCTTTTTCTAATGGTGTTTTAATAAAAAACAAATACGAATCTAGTAAGTTTTTTGCAAGTCTTTTTGCGGGAATGTTTTTAGGCGGGAGCGCTGTAAGGCTCTTTTGGCATCTTTTTGGTAGAAAATCTGCTCCTAAGCTTACTCTTACTCAGGAAGATTCTCTTAATTTTAGTGGTTATCCTGATTCTATTCCTGTTTCCTGGGGTTTTAGTACGGCAACATTAAATTTGTCTTTTTCGAGAAATGCAAACAATTTATTTAGTCATTTGACTACAATAAAAGGCATCGTTGACCGAGTTATGATAGGAGCAGTGATTGCAGAGGAGAGTATTGATTATTTTTCGCTATTTGCAAAAACCGCAGATCATCTTGTTATTATTCTTGATGAGTTAAAATCGAGCAATGGATGGCGTAATTGTTTCCTTTCAAATTTAAGTTTTTTACTTTTATATGTTAAACCAATTGAAAATATTAGTGATTCAGCGCCACAGGAAATCAGGGAATACGCTATTGCTAATAATAATCTTTTTGATTTTTCCAAAAGAAATGCTGGTTTGGTTAATCTTGATTTAAACACAATGGAAGAATTTTTAAATCTTATTCGTGATCTTTCGGTAAAATCTTCAGCAATTGCTAATAAAAGTAAAAATGAAAAAAAAGAAAAAGAAGAAGAAGAAGCTGTCTTTACAATGGAAGGTGGTTTTGATGATCTTTTTGGTTAGTCAAATTAGATTATGCAAGACTTGAAAACTAAATCACTTTAACATTAAAATAAGAGTGATTTAAGGACCTGTATTCAAAAAGGTAAATTCTAAGAACCTGTATTCAAAAGGATCAAAATACCCAATTTTCAATAATTTTTTCCAAAATTTTGTCAAAAATGCTCAGAATACATAAAGTATTCATTGTGCTTTTTTCCTCATTTTGAAGAAAAATTCTTCAAAAATTTGGAATTTGCCCTTTTGAATACAGGTTCTAAATTTTCGGTCGTGGCTTAAATTAGTTGATGACAACTAATTTTGACCTTTAATCTTAGCATCTTCGCCATCACAGTGTTTGTTTTGTAAATGTCGTGGAATCATTCCTGTTTTGCCGTTTTTAACATCTGAGATTGCCTTGTTTATTGCATTATAAGCAGAATTCGATTTTGGCGAAAGACATACGAAAATCACAGCATCGGAAAGCGGAATGCGAGCTTCAGGCAAGCCTACTTGAAATGCAATATCGACACAGGATTTCACAAAAGTTACTGCTTGCGGATGAGCAAGGCCAACATCTTCACAAGCGCAAACCATTAATCTTCGGCAAATTGAAGCTAAATTTCCAGATTCAAGTAGTCGTGCAAGATAATGAATCGCTGCATCAGGGTCAGAACCGCGCATTGATTTTTGAAATGCTGACAGCAAATCGTAATGTTCGTCGCCGGATTTATCGTATTTCATTGAAGCTTTGTCAGTTAATTGCAGGATAGTTTCTGTAGTAATTTCGCCAAAATTTGAAGAAATAGCAGCAAGCTCTAAAATATTTAGAGACTTACGCACATCTCCACCGCATGAATATGCGATTTGCATGAGTGTGTCATCTTTAGCTTTTAGATTTTTGTATTCTTTTTGCAAAAATAAAACTGCTCGATTTAATGCTTTTAGAATTTCATCTTTAGGTACAGATTTAAATTCAAATACTGTCATTCGGCTGAGCAATGCGCTTTGAATGTAAAAATACGGACTTTCAGTTGTCGAAACAATTAGTGTAATATCGCCGTTTTCAATGAATTCAAGCAAAGTTTGCTGCTGCTTTTTATTAAAATATTGAATTTCATCAAGATATAACAAAATTCCACCGGCAAGGCCGTAGCAAATTCCGTCGAAGCTTGCTTGATCTTTTTGATTTTGTTTTGAAGTCGTAAGCTCAATAATTTCCTTAATATCTGCTGTACTTGCCGTCGTACAATTTAATTTTTTGAAAAATTTACCTGAATTTTTCGCAATAATTTCAGCCAAAGTAGTTTTACCGGTATCGGGTGGTCCATAGAAGGCTAAATTAACGGATTTTTTTGATTCAATTATTTTTCGTAAAATTTTGCCTTCGCTCAAAAGATGTGCTTGACCGACTATTTCTTCTATGATTTTAGGACGAAGCAAATCAGCTAACGGCTTATTCATTTGAAAAACCTCGATTGTTTTTAAATATTTCTCTTTTCCAATTCAAGCAAATATTTCTTTATATGAATGCCTGATGCATATCCCACTAAAGAATTATTGCTGCCCACAACTCGATGGCAAGGAATTATTATAGAAATAGGATTTTTGTTGTTTGCCATACCAACAGCTCTGCAAGCTTTAGGCGAATTTATTATTGTAGCAATTTCTTTATATGTCTGTGTTTTGCCATAAGGTATTAATTTCAACGCATTCCAAACTTTGGTTTGAAACGGAGTTCCCTTTGTGGATAGTGGTATGTCAAAACTTTTTCTTTTGCCACAAAAATATTCTCTTAGTTGCTTTGAAGTTTCAAGAATTAATGGAGTTTCTTCTTCTATACAGTCATAGAAACATTTTGTGTTTTTAAAAGAAATTTCTGATATTCCAAAACCATCGTCTACGATGCTGATTTTGCTCACATCAAAATGATAGTGCCATATCTTTTTATCCATAATACCTCTCGAACCGTGTTTTTTCATATTTTAAAATTGTTTTTGAGCAATGACCTAGATAAACAGTAATATAGCAATTTGAAAAATATTAGTCGTTAGCGTATAAGCCAATGTGTTTTTAAATTAGGTATTTCATGTTGTTTAAGACATTGTGGTTATGCGAGCAATATTTTTTTAATTTCCATGTGCCAGGTTTAAATCCCCCGTCTTCAGACGGAAGTGGTTAATTTCCCAAAACTGCAAGTTTGCACGAAAGATTGACTATGAAAGGCTAATAGTTTACTATATGAAACAGAAATTGGAATTTTTATATGATAACATTGAAATATCTGATGCCAAATTTAGTCAAACAGTAGAATGTCACCATGCAAGCTTGTAAGCCATTTTCAATTGAGTTACAATGATCACGCTAAACGTACTACATAAATTTGGGGGTTTAGATGTGAATAAGTTGGTGTTTGGTGTTTTGTCTGTTGCAATGTTTGTTTTGAACTCGGTTAGTTTTTCGGTTTGCGCTTACGTACGCGAGATTAACGTGGCAGTAATTGGGGATTCTGGTGTCGGAAAGACAACCCTGATTAGTGCGTTTTGCAATTGCAGCGAAGCAGTTGCTGCCAAGGTTGCTCCCGCAATTGATAAAACAGCAGTTTTTTTAAATTACTTATTCGAAGGATCTTGTGAGAGATGTAATATTAACATTAATTTTTTTGATGTGCATGAGCAACTTGAAGAGATGGAAAATCCCGTTAATACTGGTATCTTTTCAGAGTGTGATTATACGTTGATTGTGTTTGATTTAAATGAAGGAGGAACATTGGAAAAAGGGAGAATTCAGCGGTGGACACGAGTTGTAAAAAAGGAAAATTTTAACTGCGGTGTTTATTATGTCCCTAATAAAATTGATTTGTTAAATCAGGAAAGGTTGAATGAATTAGCGCAGCCAATTGCGAGGTTTGCCGGTCAGTGCGATGTAGAGCGTGGGCGAAATTATCCCAACACTTTACAAGATTATTCTTGTGGAACAGTATCTGCAAAAGAAAGAGTCGGAATAGACAAGTTGCTTAACTGATCTGGTACAAAAAAAGTTACAATGAATTTCGCCAAATAAATCAAATAAAATTAAGGAAAGGTGAAATTCAAAATGCAAAGAAGTTATACACAAGAATTTCGTGTAAATGCAG
>JAISBW010000063.1 GCA_031265995.1 Oscillospiraceae bacterium | reverse complement strand
CTGCATTTACACGAAATTCTTGTGTATAACTTCTTTGCATTTTGAATTTCACCTTTCCTTAATTTTATTTGATTTATTTGGCGAAATTCATTGTAACTTTTTTTGTACCAGATCAGTTTGATTTTAAACTTAAAAATAGAGATGAGGTTCTCAGTTTAATTTCTGATAATCCAAATAAACATAAGATTTTAGATCAGCAACTCTTTGTGTCCGACAAGAATAGCAAAATTGTTGTTATTTATACTCGATAGAATAGATTTTTGACTCTCGATTAAATATAACCGAGAGTCAGATTTATTTGTTACGATTGATTTTTCTTTATTTTAAAAATTTTTCTTAAAAAAAAACCCCAAAATTTTGGATTGTTAAGAGTTATAATTTTCACATAAATCGCCTCCTTAATATTTTAGCAGCACTTCATTAGAAGAAACGCTAGAATTAATACTACTATCGAAATTAATATGGCTATAAATTTTTCAGGGAACAGAAATGAGATTATCAACCCCGCACCAAACGCAAGCGATACTAATCCTTGCTGTCGGTAGCAACGCACAACTTTCACCTCCGCAGATTACACATCCGCAGGAATTTTTGCTTATATAAGCCATCAAAAAAATTTGAACTATAATTTCAAAAAATATTTTTAAAAAACAATTTCATTTTCAGAACAAAATATTAATAATTCTTAGATTTTATGGCATTTCAATTTTATTCATATGTTTTAGGTTCGTCTCGCTTCTATATTTTATACAAAAATTTTTCCTAATGTGAAAACCCGATCCCGATTAAGAAGGCGGGAAAATTTGGAGCTTGTTCTCATCAAATTCGAAATGCAACTTTTTCTTATATTTTTATTTTATCTGATATTCTAGTAAATAATTTTTCGCCAATTCCTTTTATATTTTTTATTTCAGAAATATCCGAAAACCCGCCATTACTTTCGCGATACTCAATTATACGTTTAGCAAGCGCAGGACCGATTCCATTTAATTTTTCAGCAAGCTCTTCAGCAGAAGACGTATTAATATTTACAAGATAATCATATTTTTCTTCGGCAAAATTTTGTTCCGAATCACTTTGCAAAATAATATCTTCTTTGCTAAAATTTATTGGATTAAAAGGTGTTTCGAAAAACAAATTATAAGAAACTATAAATCCGGCCATAAGAAGAACAATTCCAATTAGAATTTTTTCGGATTTATTTATTTTCATATTTTACCTTCAGTGTTCTTTCATCCTATATTTAAAAAAAGTGAAAAGGAGTATGTTTTGAAAATAACCAAAGCGGTTATCCCGGCGGCGGGGCTTGGCACAAGAGTTTTACCTGCAACCAAAGCAATGCCCAAAGAAATGTTCCCGCTCGTTGACAAACCGGCAATACAATATATCGTTGAAGAAGCCGCAAATTCCGGAATAACTGATATATTAATTATAACAAATCGTGGCAAAGGAATCATAGAAGATCATTTTGACCGAATCCCGGAATTGGAAAAAAATTTATTGCTAAGCAAAAAGAACGAAACATGTGATATTATAAAGCAAATTTCTTATATTTCAAATGTATTTTTTTTACGGCAAAAAGAAGCCAAAGGTCTGGGGCATGCAGTATTACAAGCAAAATCTTTTGTAGGAAACGAACCTTTTGCCGTTCTTTACGGCGATGACGTTATAATTTCTGAGAAACCTGTATGCTCCGAGTTAATTTCTTCATTCGAAGAGTTTGGTCTTGCTGTAGTTGGAACTCAAAAAATTAAAGATTCTGAAATTTCGAAATATAGTTCTCTTAAAGTTAAAAAAATAAGAAAAAATATTTTTAGATGTGATGATATGATCGAAAAACCGAATAAAAACGAAGTCATGTCACTCTATGCGATCTTAGGGAGATGCGTTTTGGTTCCTGAAATTTTTGATATTTTAGAAAATACAGAGCCGGGGAACGGCGGAGAAATACAACTCACCGATGCTATGAGGATTCTTGCGCAGACACGTGGAATGATAGCAGTCGAATACAGTGGAACCCGCCATGATGTTGGCAGCAAATTCGGCACCGCAAAAGCGTGTGTGCAAATAGCCGCAGAACATCCAGAGATAGGGAATAAATTCAAGTTGTTTATAAAAGAATTTGCAAAAAGTTTGTAAACGATTACACATCATACTGCTATCTGTTTTCGAAAGTACACAAATCACCGCAAGTGTGCAAGGCAATTTCATAGATTATCATTGGAACGTGTTCTCATAGATAACGCTTTTATATGAACATATGATTGCTACTCAAAATCTATGCGGAAGACTCATCAAAAATTTCAGCCTTGTCTTCTTTATGAACAAACATAGCTTCCGAGTTGGACTCAGACGATTGTTTTTGAATCTTCTTCGCTAAAATCTCTGATTTCTTGGCATCAATATCAGAAAGTTCCTTTGAAGTTTGAGAAATTCGAGCAGTTAATTCGGTCATCCTAACTTGTCCTAAAAGAAAAAAAAAGCTTCCTGCAAATATCGCCAAAATCATCCCAGACGTAAACATAATAGACATTATCCTCGCCCTTGAATCACGCACCTTTTTGGCTTTGGTTATATCTATTATTTTTCGTTGAGTTTGATTTTCAAATTTCGAAAGATCATATGCGGCGTTTTTATTGTATGTTCTCAAAACCATCATCCTTGTGTATTAGAGTAATTTAAGAACCTGTATTCAAAAGGATCAAAAACCCAATTTTCAATAATTTTTTTCGAAATTTTGCCGAAAATGCTCGGAATACATAAAGTATTCATTGTGCTTTTCTCCTCATTTTGAAGAAAAATTCTTCGAAAATTTGGAGTTTGCCCTTTTGAATACAGGTTCTAAAAATTAAATTTTTTCACAAACCCTCAATTTACCACTATGGCTACGTGGGTTTTCTTTGGTTTCTTTTGCGCTAGGCATTATAGGTTTTTTTGTTATTACTTTGACTTCGCTTTTATTGCCGCAAATACAAACCGGAAAATCAACCGGACATCTGCAAGAAGAGCTCCAAAGTCTAAACTTTTGCTTAACAATTCTGTCTTCAAGAGAATGAAACGAAATTACGACCAATCTTGCACCTTTTTTTAGAAATTTTAAGGAAAAATCCAAACCTTTTTCTAAATTTTCGAGCTCTTTATTGACAGCAATCCTTAAGGCTTGAAAAATTTTTCTTGCAGAGCTTTTATTGTAATAAGGAATTGCTTTCTTTATAATTTTCAAAAGATCAAATGTTGTCTTTATTGTAGTTTTTTTACGGCTTAAGACAACATCGCGAGCTATACGTGAAGAAAATCTTTCTTCCCCGAATTTATAGAACAAACCAGAAAGCTCTTCCATGCTTAAACTGTTCAATAAATCAAAAGCCGAGATTCCGGTTTTACTCATACGCATATCAATTGATGCATCGTGCATGTACGAAAAACCTCTCTCGGGAGTGTCGATCTGAAATGAGGAAAGACCTAAATCAAAGGCAATACCATCAACAAATTTGATACCTAAATTTTGTAAAACTAAACTCAAATCAGAAAAATTTGCTTGAAGAACATCAACATTCTTAAACTCAAAAAACCGGTCTTGGCACGCGCAAACTGCATCGGGATCACAATCTATCGCAATTAATCTGCCATTTTTGCCAAGCCTAGCTACAACTTCAGCCGAAAAACCACCGCCGCCCGCTGTTGCATCGACATAAACCCCGTTTGGGTTAATATTAAGCATTTTGAGAGTCTCGCTAAGCATCACAGTCTTATGTATAAAATCCAAAAATCTTTCACCGATAAATTTCAAACTTTTTTAATTTCCGTTGAAATACAGCCAACCATCATGCCTTTTGCAAAGACAGAACAACTATATAATAAATAAACAAAAAAAACAAGCATATTTTAGGAAGTATTACAGCTATCATCATTTAAATGATATTTTCGCGTCTCCAAACTTTCTCCAGATTGTTTCTCGCAGAGCTTTGATAAACTTCGTGACTTTAATTTTCTTTGCATTTTGTAAAACGATTACGGCAACACATTCGCAAATTTAGGGTCATGCCATGCAAAAGTTTGCACTTTGTAAACCCAGGAAAAAAGTCTTCGAAAGACGAAAACATTCAAAAATACGACATGTTTCTTGCCAATATTTTACAAAGAAATATTCGCATTTTCATTATTTTTTTCTGCTTTATTTATTATTCCAGTAAAAAGCATTATAAATGCCATAAGTGCAAGCGCGAGCGCAGAACTTGAATGTGGATCATAAGTGCTGCCTAAAAACCTAAGTTCGATCAGCTCCCCGATAAGCAAATTTGAATTTCCCCCGAGCATCTTCGAAACAACGAAAGAACTCATAGAAGGACCAAAAACCATAGCAAATCCTGAGATGATCCCTGGCATACTTAAGGGGAATATAATTTTTGTAAAAATCGTAAATTGCCTTGCTCCTAGATCTTTTGCGGCCTGAATTATCTCCGGATCAATTTTTGAAAGCGATAAATGAATTGGAATAATCATATATGGAATCGAATTATATACCATTCCAAATATTATTGCAGAAGGAGTGTTAAGAAATGAAACTTCAGGAAATTTTAACAGACCAAAAATTTTGCTTAAAACCCCGTTCGTTTCAAGGAGAGTCATTATTGAATAGGTTGTAAGCAAAAAATTTATCCACATTGGGAGTATAGTTACCATAATAAGTATATTTTGAATCTTTTCTTTCAAACGTGAAATCGTAAAGGCAACAGGATATCCAATTAAAAAACAAAAAATCGTGGATGCTAACGCAAACAAAAAAGACCTAAGGAAAACACCCGAATATATACCGATATTCAAAATGTTTTCAAATGTAAAAAAACCTTCCGAACTTGTAAATCCGTAATAAACAATTGTACTAATCGGAATAATACTGAACATCACAATGCAAAGTATATACGGAAACAACGATAAAGGTAGTCTCATAACATATCTTTTTCATTGCGTTTTAATTCATTAAATCTGTTGATAAAGCGCGACCGTTTGCCTCTAGCTTTATGATCGAAATCGACTTCTTTGGATTTTAACAGGTCAATTAAATCTTGATCAACATGATCTTTAGAAAATTCCACTTCGATTTCGTAATCCACAATTTCTAGGTAAGAACTTTCATCCAAACACACTAATGTATCTTCATCCCATTGGCAAAAATGCCGTTTAGTTTTTAAAACACCTGCCAAAACAGCCTTGTCTATTTCTAACTCTAAGCCCGCAATTTCTCTTAATTCTTTTCCGCTTATTTCTGTGGGCAAACTTGGTATGACCTTTTCGTATTCTCGACTAACACTTAAACCTTTATCATCTTTGACAGGAGTCTTTATTTGAAGAAAAAAATCATCTTCAATTTTTCTTACTCTTACGTTAATTTTATTCTTCTTTAAAACTCCTTTTCTATCGAAGAAATAAAAATTATCTTGAATAATTGTTTCTCTCCAATCTAGGGAACTGAATATCTCCTCGTATTTTTTCTGCGATATCAAACATTTCAACTCTTTTTCTAACATTTCTCCCACCTCCATTATTTTACCAATAACCTTGAACTTGTATTCAAAAGGATCAAAATACCTAATTTTCAATAATTTTTTTCAAAATTTTGTCAAAAATGCTCAAAATACACAAAGTATTTATTGTACTTTTTTCACCATTTTGAAGAAAAATTCT
>JAISBW010000010.1 GCA_031265995.1 Oscillospiraceae bacterium | reverse complement strand
CTGCATTTACACGAAATTCTTGTGTATAACTTCTTTGCATTTTGAATTTCACCTTTCCTTAATTTTATTTGATTTATTTGGCGAAATTCATTGTAACTTTTTTTGTACCAGATCAAATACAGGTTCTTAATTTAAGCCCAGGTCTAATATGAATAATACGTAAAATAAAAGGAAAAGAATATAGAAAATATATATTTATTTTTCTTACGGTTTTTTTGTTTCTAAAATCAGTTTTAATTATTAAATTTTCAAATTATAATTAAATTCATAAAAGGAGATAACACGCTGTTTAAAAAACAAACTAACGTTTTTATACTAATGATGCTATTTTTTATCGGTTATATTGTTAAAATACACAAAATTTCAATCGAGGGAAATTTTCAAGAAACTGTAGCTAACCAAAATTCTTATAAATTAAATGTTACTCACACGAGAGGGAAAATATATGATTGCCGCGGAGTTTCGTTGGTTGGCGGCAAATCAAAATTTTTGGCGGCAATCGTTCCGTGCGCCAAAACTTTTGAAGTAATTTCAAGCCTTGTTGATAAAAATTCTATCGAAAGTATTGGCGCAAAATTTAAATCTGTGCTTCCCTTTATAATTGAAATTCCTAAAAAAGTGGAATACGAAGGAATTAATGTTTTCGAGATTCCTGAAAGATACAGCGATACAGCATATGCATCACACATCATCGGTTATCTTTCCAGCGAAAACAGAGGCGCTTATGGCATCGAGCGAGCGTTTGAAGACCATCTTAGCCGTAACGGAGAAATTGAGTTAAGATACGGCATGAATGCCAAGGGCGAAATTTTATGTAAAGACCCTATTAATATAAAATCTGATTTAAAAAACAGCGGAGTCGTACTCCAAATAGATAAAAGAATTCAAATTATATCAGAAGATATCGCTAATAAATATATATCTAAAGGTGCCGTTATCGTCACGGAGGTTCCTAATTGCGAAATTCGGGCGTGTGCGAGTTTCCCCAGTTTTTTGCCAAATGGAATAAAGCATTGCCTTAATGATGAAAGCTCTCCTTTGCTTAATCGTGCGCTTTGCCAATATAATGTGGGCTCAATTTTTAAGTTAGTAACCGCTGCTGCCGCCTGTGAATGCGATTTAGACGAGTATTTCACCTATAATTGCCAAGGGTTATTTAGCGAAGAAAATAACGTTTCAATACATTGTTTTTCAGGTATACCGCATGGAAGAATTGATGTCGGAGACGCAATTTCGCTTTCGTGCAATGGTTTTTTTGTTAAAATTTCAAAAAAAATAGATCCTAAATTTTTTATAAAAATTTCGAGCGAACTAGGGTTTGGCAAACCAATAGAACTTGCTCCTTATATTATCGCCTCCGAGGGAAATCTTCCTTCTAAGGAAGAAATTGAAGATTCCAAAAAAATGGCGATGTTTTCATTCGGGCAAGGATCATTAATGGCAAGCCCTGTTCAAATTTCAGGAATAATAAACGCAATTTGTTGCGGTGGAACATATTCCAAACCTGTTTTGGTAAAGGCTTTAATTGGGGAAGACGCGCAAATAACCAATTTTAGTGCAGATCCGCCGAAACAAGTTTTTAAACAAAAAACTGCGGAAAAATTAAAAAAGTACATGAAAAGAGCGGTGACACACGGCACCGCAAAACGCGGAAAACCCGATTTAACGACAGCGGGTGCTAAAACTTCAACCGCTGAAACTGGAATTATTAAGAATGAACAACGTGTAAATCAATCTTGGTTTGCCGGTTTTTTCCCGTTTGAGAAACCTAAATACTGTGTTGTAGTTCTTTCAGAAGACGACGACGGCGGGGGCAAAAACTGCGGTCCGGTTTTTAAAGAAATTGCGGACGAAATAAATAAAATGGAAAATTTAGAACCTGTATTCAAAAGGGCAAATTCCAAATTTTTGAAGAATTTTTCTTCAGTAATGATAAAAAAAGCGCAATGAATACTTTATGTATTCTGAGCATTTTTGACAAAATTTTGAAAAAAAACATTGAAAATTGGGTATTTTGATCCTCTTGAATACAGGTTCTTAACTTCAAAATGAGGAAAAAGCGCAATAAATGAGGTCGTAACCTAAATTAGTTGATAACAACTCCTTACGCCGCCCATAAATAAAGGTGTTTTTCCCTTTTAGCAACATCCTCCGCAGAAAGCGCAATTCCCCGCGCATCCAATACCAGTAACGTTGCCATTGCCATCGTATATGCCTTCGCTGACTATAGTGTTAATTTTACCCAAAAGCAGATTAAGATCGCATTCTGAAGATTCTAGCTCTATTAGCGAAGGCACACTTCGGATTTCGTTGTAAACTTCTCTTAATTCTCCGCTTAAAATTTTTATTTCTTCTTTATCGGGCTCATCTTTCGCCATAGAAATATTTAATCTTTCTCTTTTTTCTTCAAAAATTACATTAAGTTTTTTTAATTTTAAATCATTGTTGCATTTTTCTTTTGCTGTTTTGAATCTCAGATATTCATCACATTCTTTTACCAGCATACTAAGTTTTTTAGCTTCCTCGATTATATCCATAATTTTTTACCTCTGAGAACCCCAAAAAAACACCGCTACCACACCAACGCCTGTGTGTGCCCCTATAACGCATCCTATTTCACTGATTATTACCTCTTTTATACCACATTCAGCTTTAATTCTATCACCGAACCACTGAGCGTCCTCAAAACTCCTTGAATGGCTTATAAACACTCTTTCGGTTGAGGTTATATTTTTTTTCATTTTTTCTATAAAAAAATCAAGTGATTTGCGCTTTCCACGATGTTTTCCGGTAATAACCAAATGACCTTCATTGTCAACATGTATTAAAGGCTTAACATTAAGAATTGAACCAAAAAATGCAGCAGTTGGCGAAACTCTTCCACCAGCTTTGAGGTGATTAAGATCGTCAACAACGACCCAATGGCATATATTAAGCTTATTTTTCTCAATCCAATCAGTCAAATCTTCTAAATTTTTCCCCGAACGCTTTTGCATAACGGCTTCATATACAAGAAGTCCTTCTCCCATTGAAGCGCATAAAGAATCTATAATTTTAATTTTTCTATCTGGATACTTCTCATAAAGCTCATTCGCAGCTATTTTCGCTGAATTAAATGTAGCACTAAGACCGGAAGTAAAAGATATGTAAAGGATATCCTTGCCGTTATCAAGAAAACGACTGAAAGAATCTACAAACTCGGCCGGATTAATCTGGGAAGTCTTTGCGCGCTCGCCATTTTTAATTCTAATATAAAAATCTTCGAGCAGTTTTTCCCTGTTTTCCCCAAAACAATCGTCATAAACCTCACCGTTTATTTCGTATTTCAACGAAACCACATCAACACCAAGATTTTTAACTAAATCTACCGGCAAATCTGAGGTTGAATCGGTAAATATCACATATTCAGACATCAAAGCTACCCCTTAGGATTAGAGATATAAAAACTCTAAAAATTAATTAATTATTTTTTAATTATCTCACTTCCGCCCATAAACCTACGCAAAGCGTTTGGAATTACAATACTTCCATCTTTTTGCTGATTGTTTTCCATAATTGCCAAAATCGCCCTATCTGTTATCATAGTTGAAGAAATCGTATGTGGATATATCCTTTTTCCATCTTTTTGAGTCCTTATACTGAGACGTCGGGTCTGAAAATCCCACAAATTCGTATTAGAATGCGTCTCTCTGAACTCTTTATACGAAGGAAACCACGCTTCTACATCGTACTTTTTGTACCCAGGAGCGCCCATGTCTCCAACGCATACACGTACCACACGATATGGAATTTCAAGTAAGTCCATTAACTCTTCTATGTTTTTTAAACAAATTTCATGCCATTTCTCTGAATCTTCAGGCAAACAGAACACAATTTGTTCCATTTTGTGAAATTGATGAACTCTGAATGCTCCTCTTGAATTTTTGCCATAAGCACCGGCCTCAGTGCGAAAACACGGAGTTACCGCAGAATATCTAAGCGGCAAAGAATTATAATCCAAAATTTCATTGTCATGAAATGCCAAAATCGTCTGCTCTGAAGTTCCTATTGGGAACAAATTCTCATTTTCAATCTTGTAATTTTGCTCAGGCTCGAATGGAAAATATCCAGTACCCAAAAATGTACGGTGAGAAGCCAAAACTGGGGGTATCATAAAAGAAAAACCCTTTTTTGCAAGTAACTCTTTTGCCAATGCATAAACCGCAAAGGCCAAATCCGCACCACCGCCAACAAGATAATAAAAACCACTTCCAGAGACTTTTGCGCCCCTTTCCAAATCGAGAATTCCCAAAGTTTTCCCTAAAATTTCATGTGGTTTTGGGGTAAAATCAAAACTTTCAAAAACACCTTTC
This sequence comes from Oscillospiraceae bacterium, assembly GCA_031265995.1. GTDB lineage: Bacteria > Bacillota > Clostridia > Oscillospirales > Acutalibacteraceae > Improbicoccus. The sequence goes on along the minus strand of JAISBW010000010.1, from coordinate 669 downwards.
CGTTTTATTTCTAGGTTTTCGCCACCACTCTTGCCATCCGGTGTACCGGAAGCAAGAATATTTGGCATCATAAGCCAAAGACGGTCGCGTTCTTTTTCTAGAGCTAAAATTTTAGATTTAATTTCCGCAATTTGGGATTTAATCTTCAAAGCTCCTTCTTTTGCTGATTTTTTTTGTTCAAATTTTAGATTATCGACTCTGCTTTTATTATGATTAAGCTCAGAATTAATCTTCAAGAACTGATCGACGTCAACAGCGCATTTTCTTTTAGCGAAGAGTATCTTTGTTTCTTCGGGATTATTTTTTATAAAATCTATATCAATCATATGAAACCTCAACTAGACGGTATAAACATGGCATAACCATAACTGTAATGTATATATGTGGGGAAAGTCAAGTGAAATTCTGAAGTATTCACAGCCATTTCATAAGACTTTTACACCGATAAAAAAAGAAAATAGACCCCTTTCAAAACCCATGATATGATAGAATTAATGTCAAAATAATATGAAAAATATACTTACGAAACCGCCCAAACAGGCGGTTTTTCTTTGTCTTCCCGGTTTTTACTCATCTTTCTCGTCTCTCGCACATTCTCTCGTCTCTCCCTCTCCATTTCCATCATCCACATTCTCAACCGCACTAACCTCAATCATCCTCTGATAATTT
>JAISBW010000040.1 GCA_031265995.1 Oscillospiraceae bacterium | reverse complement strand
ACCTAATTTTCAATAATTTTTTTCAAAATTTTGTCAAAAATGCTCAAAATACACAAAGTATTTATTGTACTTTTTTCACCATTTTGAAGAAAAATTCTTCGAAAATCTGGAACTTGCCCTTTTGAATACAGGTTCTTATTTTAATTTTACAATAAATTTAGAAATTGCTTAAAAAAATTAAAGGAGTAATCATGAAAGAAATTTTAAAACCGTATTCATCAGCGATATCATAAATATAATTTTTTCGATGAAACGAGGCAATATCTAGAATTAGAACACTTTTTTAAGAGCCTGTCTAATATCTCTAAATAGTGCAGATTTTATGATAAAATTTTAAAATTTAAAGCGCGAGGAGGCGAATACTAGCGTATTTAACTAACGAGCAGTGCAAAATTTTAAAATTTTAACTAAAATATATGCTATTTCGGAGGTATTAGACAGGCTCTAAGGACTTTACACACAAAATTTGTGATATACTCACAAAATCAATATAGTTGCTCCGGGTCTTGTTGCTTTGGAATCCTACAAGTTTTTTTGTGTTTTTTCAATTGGCTGAAGTGTGCCGGCCAGCTGGTTCTAGTTCTGATAAATCCTCGCTTGCAATACGATAACTTCGTATTCCATCAATCAAACTTTCAGTTTTTTGTGTTAATTCCTTTGTCTCTAATCCACGCAAACTTTCCAGAATGCTAATTATAAATTCAAGGCTATTTTTGCGACATTTAAGTTCAGCAATCGTTTCTGGTTTTTTTCGATCGATCAAATAGGAAAGACTACGTACCAATAAACCAAACAGATTTGCGTGCATTGAGGGCCTAATTTCTTCTTCTATATCTTTCTGGGCTGCATCAAGTTGTCTTATTTCTATCATAAGTTTTTCCATAAGTTCTTTTTCGCCCAACTTTTGAAATTCTAATTCTGCTGCTTCCACCTGACGTAATTCATATTCTGCTACAGCCCCATTATATTCAATATCTTGTTCTGGCATTATAGATCGATCATCTTGAGCACTTTGAATTACCTCTGATTTTTTACCAGGGTGCGTATTTTGATCTACCAAGGGTACAAACATAGGGTAAAACTTATAACCCAAACATATTGCCGTAACTAAAACAATGCTCATAATAACCATAGGCGCAATAGCATTTTGTTTGGCTTCATTAGAATGATTTGGCATTCACAACATCCTTCATTTAAAAAAAATTAAATTATAAAATCAAAAATATATAAATTCTAATTTAAATCATAGCTTAAATTTTAATTTTTGTCAACTTAATTTTTTGAACTTTTTGAATTTTTAAAACTCTAAAGGGGAAAATAATCATGTATTTTGATTTTCCTAAGCCGAGTTTTATTTAATTTGTTGTTAATTATATTTTAATAATTACATTCGGAGGATTTAAATGAATAATAAGCAATACCATATTGCTGAAAGAAATAACTATTTTTTAGGAAAATTAATGACTGTCCGTGATTTTTTGAGCGAACAGACATATTTTAATTCAAAACGCCGTCTTGGAAACCGAATGCTCGGTGGTCCGGGAATTGTGGCAGGAATGGATATTTTTTTAATAGATGATAAAACTTTTAACCTCGATACAGGTCTAGCTTTTGATTATTTAGGACGCGAAATAGTTGTTTCTCAACCATGTGTACGCAAACTCAATGTAATCAAAGGTTTTGAAGAAAATAAAGAAAAAGGAACTGTTTATCTTTGTATAAGATATAAAGAAAAACTCGAAGAAACTACCTTTTCGGTTGCCGGATCCGGTCAAATAGGCGCCGAGGATAAACAACACAATCGTATAAAAGAGGGATACGAATTATTTATAACTTCCGATGCACTCGAAGAAAGCGAACTTAAAATTGATGGATTAGCTCACCATAAAATTAAAGTTTATAATGACAACGGTATTAAAATTCACATGGCGTTCCCGAAATATGCCAATCCGGGTAAAACAGTTAAAATAAAATTATATTTTGAAAAAGAAAAAATTGAAGAACCGATTAATTTTTCATTCAAAATATCAGGAGAATTATTCAAAGGAACACACGGGAACGGAACAATTATTTCATTTAAGGAATCGGAAGTTTCAACATATAAAACTTTTGAAAAAGAATATTTTTTAACTTGTACTGCTCAAGATTCATCGTCCGCTGAATTCATAATAGATAGAAGTTCCTTTAATTTAACGGCTGGAAAATACCGGTATGAAATCGATAAGAGCATAACTGTTCCGGTTTCAGTTCGTGCCGAAGACATAGCTGAACTTGTCGTAGGAGATTATTATTCTCGGCATTTTGATAGAATTATAGAGAATGTTGAAAGTAAATCTATATACTTGGCAAAATTTTACTTAGTTACTGATAAGTTAAATTATTTTATCGAAGGATTTAAAAAACATCCATTTAAACAATATGTTTACAGTAACGATTTATTAAGATTAATGCAAAAAATCAACTATGACGTGCTCAAATCTTATTCAAGCGATACAGAGCATAATTCTGCAATTGAAACCGAAAACATCGATAAAAAAAACGTTGAAACTTTTAAAGAAAAAACCTTTGTTGAAAAAGACAATATAATTACCGGCGTTGAAAAAATTAATCTCGGTTTCAATGCAAAACCTGGAAAATCTTATTATTCATATGAATTGGTCCACGGCTTGGGAGCCGGACCCGTTGGAATTGTCGCCGCAGTTGTCGATAACATTAATGATGACTTAGGCGGAAGACCAGTCCTTGTTTTTGGAGATAAAAGTATTTTTGATGAAGATAAAATGAAAACATCCGCCCCTAATTCGCAAATTGCGGCAGTTTTAAATCCGGAAAAGGGTACTTTCAGACTCGGAGTGAGACTTAAGTCTAAAACTTCTGCACAAACAGTCGATATACGCTGGTGGGCATTCAGACCTATTCAAAGTACGGAAGAAAAAGAAAATTTAATTATTGATGATTCTGTTAAAATTTTAATTAGCCCTAATACGGCAAGAGTTAAACCTTTAGGGCAGGTACGATTTGAAGTAAGCATAACAAGTTCCAATGATCAGCGTATTAAATGGGAAATGGCTGAAAAAAACACAGGAAACGTAGACAGCAATGGGCTTTACACCGCTCCAGCCACTGAAGGCGTTTATGAAATTAAAGCTAATAGTATCTTAATTCCTGAGCTAAATGCTTCTGCTTATGTAGTAGTAAGCTCGGCGGAAGATTAAGAATCTGTCTTCAATAAGGATCAAAATACCTAATTTTCAATAATTTTTTTCAAAATTTTGTCAAAAATGCTCGGAATACATGAAGTATTCATTGCATTTTTTCTCATTTTGAAGAAAAATTCTTTGAGAATTTGAAATTTGCCCTTTTAAAGGCAGGTTCTTACTCAAAAAACTTCAAATTCTTTTTTATTTAAATATCCAAGAACCCCCGCTTCCTCGTCAAATTCAAATTCTATTTTAAAAGCACGAAGAGCTTGTTTTATTTTTTTCGGTTTTGAATTAAAAAAAGAATTTATAATTGGCAAATCGGACATCTTTTTAAAACCATATTTTCCATCACCTAAAATCGGATGACCAAGCCAAGCCAAATGTGCCCGAATTTGATGGCATCGTCCTGTTAATAATTCAACTTCGAGCAAACTTATGTTGTTTTCGAATCGTTTTACCTCATATTTAGTTTTTATAATCTTTGAGTCTTTGACTTTTGAATTATAAATATAAACTTTATTCTTATATTCATTTTTTACCAAAAATGCAGTAGAAATATCTGAATTTTTCTCCATTTTCCCATAAACAAGACAATTATAATATTTTTTTATTTTATTTCTTTTTATTTTACTATTCAAAATCTTTAAACATTCATAATTTTTTGCCGCCAAAACTATTCCGGACGTATTTCTGTCTATTCTGTTGGCCAGAGAAGGCGAAAATAAATTTTCTTCGTTTGGATCATATTCGTTTTTAATGTATAAATACTTCTTTACTCTATTTATCAAACAATCTGTAATAATATTCTTATCGGGATGACAGATTAATCCAGCTTTTTTGTTGACAAAAATGACGTTGGCATCCTCGTAAATTATATCAATATCAGGAGAAGCAGATAAAAAACCATTCTTTTCGGAGTATTTATTCTCACAAAGAAATCCCCCGATATTTAAAACGTCGCCTTGGCAAAACCTATAATTCACAGGAACACGGCTGCCATTAACTCTTATTTTCTTTTTGCGTATTAGTTTGTAAACTAAATTTCTGGAGACATCCGAACTCATTTTAAGCACAAAACTATCAAGACGTTTGCCTATGTCATTTTTGCCTACTATAATGGAACGCATTAGATCTACCTTTTATAAAACCTGTATTCAAAAGGATTAAAATACCTAATTTTCAATAATTTTTTTCAAAATTTTGTCAAAAATGCTCAGAACACATAAAGTATTCATTGCGCTTTTTTTCCTCATTTTGAAGAAAAAATCCTTCAAAAATTTGGAATTTGCCCCTTGAATACAGGTTCTACATATTTTATTTTAAAATTTTTATTTCTTCCTCTAATTTTACACCTTTTTGGCGCAAAACTTCAAATTTTATAAATTCTATTAATTTTATAACATCTGAACAAGTAGCATTGCCTTTATTAATAATAAATCCGCAGTGTTTTTCACTTACCACAGCACCTCCAATTGTTTTTCCTTTTAGACCGCATTGTTCAATTAATGTCCCGGCATAATATCCTTCAGGACGCTTGAAAATACTACCAGCGCTCGGCATGTTAAGAGGTTGTTTACAATTTCGCCTTTGCATTAAATCATCCATTTTTCTTTTTATTTCTATTTTGTTTCCTTTTGATAAACGAAATTTTATATAAGTTATAGTAAATTTATTCTGAGAATATATACTTTTTCTATAAGAGAACATTAAATCTTTTTGTTTAAAAACTCCGATTTCACCATTGTTATCAATATGCGAACTTTCAAAAACGGATTCAGATATTTCTCCGCCGTATGCGCCAGCATTCATAAATACGGCACCGCCGCAGGTTCCTGGAATTCCATAAGCAAATTCAAGACCGCTTAAACCCAATTCCATAGCTTTTATGCATGCATTAGATAATTTTACAGCCGACCCGCAACAAAGAAAAACTTCATCATTAACAAAAATCTTATCAAATTCGTTTTCTAATTTTATTATAATCCCACGATATCCATCATCGGAAACTAACAAATTAGAACCATTCCCTATAATAAAATATGGCAAACTTTCTTTTTTTAATAAAGCAGTAACTTTTTTTAGTTCATTGATATTTTTTATATTTAAAAAAACATCGGCAGAACCTCCAATTTTAAAGGTAGTATGCTTCGAAAGCGGTTCATTAATAAGATATTTAATAACCTTATCGGATGAAAATTTTAATATAGAATTATAATCCAATGGTAAATCCTATTAATTTAAGATTAGAACTCATATCTGCTAAAAAATCTTACGTTTTTGAAATACATTTTATGTAAGAATCTATCTAAAATGGATTTTAAACCGTTTTAAACTAACATTTCAAGTTTGTAAAAACGAGTTCTTATTTTGGCAAATTCCGAGAATTAGATAAAGGATTGTTTTGTATCGCTTTTTTAATTTGTTCTACACAAGTATGGGTATAAACTTCAGTTGTAGCAATATTTTCATGACCTAAAATTTCTTTAAGAACTCTTATGTCGGCTCCGCCATGTTGATACATAAGCGTCGCCGCTGTGTGGCGCAATTTATGCGTAGAAAAGCCTCTGTTCCCTAAACCCGCAAGTTTAAAATATTTTTTCATAAGAAATTGTACAGTTTTTGTGCTAATTCTTTGATTTCCACGGCTTAAAAATAACGCACCTTTTGAATTTCTATTTATGGTTTTGTAATTATCTATTGAATCCTTACAAAATTTATTTATATATATGATTCTTTCTTTATTTCCTTTTCCTAAAACACGAAGTGTGTCATCGTCTCCTAAGTCTTGAATGTTTATTCCAACAAGTTCGGAAAGCCTTAAACCACAGTTTAGAAAAAGAACTGCCATGCAGTAATCACGTCTAGCGGTTTTACATCCGTGTTGTTTAATTGTGTCAAGAAAATTTTGGCTTTCTTGCAGGTTCAAAAATTTGGGGAGAGCTTTTTTAATTTTGGGAGTTTCAAGTTCTATTACAGGATTTTCATCCAAAACTTTTATTTTTATAGTCAAATAACCGAAGAACGACCGTAAACTTGAAATTTTTCTGGAACGAGAAGATGCACGATTGCCTCTTTCTTTGGCGAGATAATTTATGTACTCGAGAACATCTAAAAATTTTATTGATTTTATTAAATCAATACTTAAATCCTGTATTGAAATTTCTTCAAATATTATTTTTTTATTACTATAAAATTTATTAAATTTTACAAATCTGAAAAATGTTCTTAGATCAAAAAAATACTCATTAATTGTCTTTTCAGATTTACCTTTAACTGTTTGCATATATAATAAAAATCTATAGATAATTTCAGGTGATTCTTTCCAAATTTCATTCATATTTTTAAGACCTCTTTTATAAAAATCAAAAATATATTTTTTAGAACCTGTATTCAAAAGGGTAAATTCCAAATTTTCGAAGAATTTTTCTTCAGTAATGATAAAAAAGTCAATGAATACTTTATATATTCTGAGAATTTTTGAGAAAATTTTGAAAAAAATTATTGAAAATTAGGCATTTTGATCTTTTTGAGGATAGGTTCTTAAGTTTAATCTTGCAAAATTTTATCATATTTGTATTCTTTTTTGAAATTTTTCAGATTTTAGAATTTAGAACCTACCCTCCAAAGGGCAAATTTCAAATTTTTAAAGAATTTTTCTTCGAAATGAGGAAAAAAGCGCAATGAATACTTTACGTATTTTGATCTGGTACAAAAAAAGTTACAATGAATTTCGCCAAATAAATCAAATAAAATTAAGGAAAGGTGAAATTCAAAATGCAAAGAAGTTATACACAAGAATTTCGTGTAAATGCA
>JAISBW010000039.1 GCA_031265995.1 Oscillospiraceae bacterium | reverse complement strand
TGCATTTACACGAAATTCTTGTGTATAACTTCTTTGCATTTTGAATTTCACCTTTCCTTAATTTTATTTGATTTATTTGGCGAAATTCATTGTAACTTTTTTTGTACCAGATCAAATTTATAATTAGTGATTTGGGTGTAAAAAAATAATTTAATTTATAAAAAATTATGCAATAAAACAAAAAATAAAAAAGAGTATTGAAATTCCAAATGAATTTGTGATACACTCTTGGCGTTGGTGCCGATAGTGCCGGTGTTACACCCGTTCCCATCTCGAACACGGAAGTTAAGCCCGGCAGCGACGAAGATACTTGGCTGGAAACGGTCTGGGAAAATAGTGGGGTGCCGATTTTTTTTCCTAAAAATTTAAGAACTTGTCCTCGTAGACTCAGAATTCCAGTTTAAAGGAGATTTCGAAAGATTTTTATCGAAAATTACACTAGCTTGGCTGACGCCAAACAAAGAATTTAAAAAGAAAATTAGCAAAATTTATTTGAAAATGGCGTTTCATAATTTATGAGAGCAGATTTTGAGTTTTATTTCGCAATACTAACGCTCACTGCCGTAATATCATCGTCGTTTTCATAATCTCTTTTGGATCTTGCGGCGTTTACAATAATTTGCGCCAAATTTTCCAAATGATTACATGAAATGATTTCTTCTTTTATCCATTTATCACCAATATCAGTCACACCGTCTGAAACTATCAGTACGGTATCTCCTTCGGTAAGATTATGCTTAATTTCTTTAAAATCAGCCCGAGGAAAAATTCCGGCCGGCAAAGTTTCGGATCTAATTTTTATAATTTCGTCTTCTTTTTTTATAAATGTGGCGGCCGCGCCCATTTTAATAAAGCTCGCGCTACCTGAAAAAAGATCAAATTTAAATATATCAAGAGTCGCAAGCGATTCATCGAGAGATTTTACCATAAGAGAAGAATTTGTAATTTCAAGCGCACTTTCAATCGGGGCTCCAGCTTGAACCATGCGGCTCATTGTTTCTGTCGCCATTTCGCTGCTTATCGCCGCTTCCCCGCCAGTTCCCATACCATCGCTAAGTATTACAAAAAACGCCCCGAAACCATCGGAAAAATTGCGAAAACTATCTCCACAATATCTTCCCTTTCTGCGCGCGTGCTGACAAGAATTTACCCGCGTTTTAAATATAGGCTTTTCGCAAAACCTTATTGTTAAAATGTCATTAGTAGTTAAAAATTCAGGTTTAGAAAACGGTTTTCCGCAAATATAAGCCACTTCTTCAGATAGAGGCTCAAAATTTACCGCAAAATCTTTCGGTAAATCAATTTGAACAAAAGTATGTTTGAATTCATTTTCAACGCACGCCACTTTTGCTTCAGTTTTAAATGATCTTTCTATAAAATATCTTATTTTTGCAGAATTTTCTTCATTTACCAAAAAATTATCATCTATTTTATTTGAAATTTCTTTGCATATATTACTAAAAATTTCCAAGTGTGTTTGAACGAGGATTTTTGAATCATGATTTCCGAAACGTACTGATATTTCATCTATAAATCCTTTTATTCGGTCAAGAACGAGCCCTATTGCGGAAAGTCGTTGATAAATAAATTCTTGGATTCCACGCGAACTAGTTCTAGGTTTTTGTGAAACAAGAGATTTTAAATTAAAATTCTTAGGAACCACAAAATAAAGGGCGATTCCGATTATGATTTCAGAAATTTCGAAAATTGTAAAGCTTGTTTTAAGCTGATAATGAATAACCAAACTTGAAAATAAAACACTCAAACAGGAAGCAACTTTCCCCATTGGCGAAAAAAAGCCTGCAATCGCTCCGCTAATCGACGCAAAAACTATTGAAGATGGATTTTTATGGGCAAACATATAAAGAATACTAAGCCCAAGCCCTGCCGGTGCTCCGCCGTTTACCCCAAAAGAACCGGCAAAAACTAGGACTAGCGCAATCAATAATGGATTAATAACACTAACTGAAAAAATTTTTAAATCTATAAATGGCAATATAATTATGCTTAATACAAAAATAGCACAAATAAACGTCGCCGAGTCTAACTTTTTTGATTTTAAATTTATTTCAAACCCTTTTTTGAACGCATAAGACGCTCCTGAAGCTAAAATTGATTCAATAAAGTAAAGAGTAAAATTATTAAAATTAATACCCGAAGCTACCGCAAGAGCGAGCCCTGTTGAAAAACTTGGAACAAAAGTTAACAAAAATATATAAACTGGGTGATTTTTAATTTTTTTAAAATCAGATAAAGCCCATTTTATCGCAATTATTATCAAACAGGCCGCAATATAACGAATGCTTGACCCTGTTCGAATGCATGTGATATATCCTAAAATTGAGCCAATCAGAGCAAACGCTAAACATTTCTTTGGGCTCGAAGCGACAACTGAAAGTCCAAGCGGGTAACATCGTTCGAATATCGTGGTTTTTGCCGAAAGTAGCCCTAACATTGTTATCGTTAGCATTAGAAAAATTTTTTCCGCGCTCACGCTAAAAAAAGACATTTTTTTATTTATTGATAGTACTTTGCTCAAAAAAATCACTCCTAATAATGCGCATATTTAATGATACAAATATAAATTCAGAAATTTAAGTCGCATTTTAGTGTATATTAATATATTTTTTTGAAAAAACAAAAGTTTTATATTCGAAATAAGTCGCAATGCATCATATTTTTCAGTTTTTTATATTTTATGATTTATTTAAATTTTAAATTATTGAAATTTTACATCAAAAAATATAAAAAAAGTTGACAAAACACATTTATTTTAGTAAAATATATAAAAATATAAAGGAAGGTGATGTTTATGAAAGATTTTAATGATGATCTTTTAGAAGATGCGGTCGGAGGTCTTAGTTTAAAAATACCCAAAAATGATAAAAATCACGTGATGAAAGTTAAAATCGAAGATTGTGGATATAAATTTTATGAAGACCCAAATAATCAAAAGTTTTTGGATTTATTAAATAGTGGAAAGAAAGAAAATTTTGTCGGTGAAGATAAAGAGTGATAACGATTTACTGTGGTTTAAATAATTTAAAAATAGGGCAAAAAATTTGAATAATTTTGATAATGAAAAACTAGATAAAATTTTCTATGAAATTATCAGGAATTCAAGTTTAAATAGATCATTTGCAAGACTTGAAGCTTTTGATGAAATTTATAATTTTCTTTTAAAATTTGATAATTCGGTTACGTTTTCAGATTTTAAAAAATATATAAGTAATCTATCTCAGAATTCCGTTCATAATAAAAATAACGAGGTTAGCCTAGGTGATAACGTTTTAGAATCACTTTCCGGAGGGAAAAATATTTTTTCAAAAGTAATTTCATCGGCGATATTGTCTGGCTTGATATTATCGAGTTCAGTTTTGCCCGGTGCATTTGCTGATTATAGTCAGATTGGATCTAGCGAAGAAAACGAAGTAAGTTCTTCTGCTATGAAAGAGGATGAAAAAATCGAGAACAAAATTGGAACTGGCGCAAAAATATCTGAATTAAAATCCAAATTAATCAAATGGTTAAAAGAAAACCCAAAAAAAAGAAGAAATATCATTCTCTGCGGTTCAATTTTAGCTCTAGGCACGATTATTCTTATTATTAGAATTATTAAAAAAAATTGTAACAATGGTGGTGATCATGGCAACGGCGGTGTTGGCGCAGTTAATCGCGGTTTGTCATCAAGTACCGAAGGTTTTAGAGCAAGAGATTGCGAAGAAGATAAGATTTCTGCGGGAAGACAGATAAGTCGCATTGAAGGAGATAAAGTCGAACTTTTGAAAAGTGATTCTCAAGAATTCAGTCCTGAAGAACTAGGAGACTTTGTTTTACCTAATGACGATAATTAAAAATTAAAAAGTATTATGTTTAAATTTTTTTAAGGTGGTGTATTAATGCCAAAAAATTTTTTATTGCCAGGTATTAATGACATTGCTTCCGTTTTGAATGAATTCTTAAGAGAAGAGGCTATACCAATATCTTCTGATGAGCAGCTTGAACGAGCCAAATATAAAAATTTTAAAAAAGTAATTATGTATCTAAATAGAGCAATTTTAGAGGCTAAAAACGTTTTTTCAAAAAAAACTTTCCAACAAAAATTAATGATTGGAAAAATTAAGTCAGCTTATTATTATATCGTTGAGAAAAGAACTAGTTCTTCAAGAGTAAAACAGTCTTTGTGCTTTTTAGTTGATCAATATTTTAGTTCTGTAAATGAGTATATTAGATCAATATTAATTCTTCTTTCGAGTACATCAACATTTATATTTAACGTAGCACAAGAATTTTTAAAAGAAAATAAAAAAAATTCTAATGAACAAAAAGATACCAGAATAGCTTCTGATCTAGCCAAAATTATAATGAAAACGAATGATATTAAAGGAAATTTGAATGATATGTATTCTAAATCTGAAAGCTTTAAATTTTCAGATAAAGATTCTGAAGAGTTTAATCAAGCTGAAGTAATAGCTGAAAAAAGACAGAATTGCGAAAATTTTAAAGAAAGAGTTATAATTCCGTTTGAATCAGTTGAAAAAGATTTTAAAAAATATGCGTTAGAAATAAAAAAAATAACACAAGACTATAGTAAAAGATTATCAAGTACACCAAAAACTAAATCTATAGGCCGGCTTATTTTTAGAACGACAGTTCGAACAAACAGGTTTATAAGGCTTGCGCTTGTTTTGTTGCCTAAATTTACCGATCTGGCATATTTAGCTCTTAAGCAAATAGGAAAATCCGAAGACATACCCGAAATACTTCAAACAGATGACACTAATCTTGGATTTTTTGGCATAGATAAAGAAGCTGATTTGGGAATTGAGATCCCAGAGGATGAATCTCCAGAAAAAACAAGAAAGAAACATCATAAATTTTTATTCGATGCTCTTTTTCCTAACGGACGTCCGATATCATCTGATGTGGCACAAAACCAAATAGGCGACTGCTGGCTTTTAACGGTACTCCAGACACTAGCAGATAGTCATCCAGATGAGATAATAAAATGTTTTTTAAATTTATATAACAAAGACGGCACTAGAGTTCATTTTAGATTTGGCGAAGAATTGAAACTTAGACTATATGAAGTTAAAGGAGATTATCTCAAAGGCTATAAACCGAGTCAGCCGCGAATTATAAGCGTAAGTTTGGCAAGAGTTTTGGTAGGAAATTTAGGATTAGCATTATGGCCACAAATTTTTGAAAAAGCGTTCACCGCTATGATAGGGATAAATCCAATGGTAAGAAAATTACTATCTAAATTTACCCCTTTTAGTCTTCAAAAAGGAACAGATACAGCACTGGGTGGTGAAGTGTCTTTAAAGAACGAAATTGAGAACGATACGAGCAATTACACGTCGTTTGCATATGTAACTATAACAGGAAGACCTTCTGTTCCGTTCGGAAAACTTAAAGACAGCACAACGATAAGTAATTTGGAAAAAGATATAAAGCAAGGAAAATTATTAAATTGCAGTTGCCACACTGAAAGAGAAGTGGAAAACTACGACATGAACGGTCGTAAACTACCTAAAAAAGCAACTCTTTATGCCCCTCACGCTTATAGAATAATAGATATTTTTGAAGCCGGCGGTAAAAAATTTATAATTATAGGAAATCCTTGGGGAGGCCAAAAACTTTCGGATAAAGGAAATATTATTCTTGATTTTAATGATTTTAAAAATAATCTGACTGTGCGTAAATTCGAAGACATAAACAAGGGAATACCTGAATCTTTGGTACAAACTCAAGTGACATTAATGCGAGCAAATGATGAAAATACGGAAATAAAATTAATTGAATTAAAAAAAGGAACAAAGGCAAAACAGCTGGAAAAAATTATAAATGAAAAATTTGGTCTTAACCCAAATACTGCTTTAATTTTTGCTGAATATGACGAAAGTTTTAAACTGATAGCCAAAACACAAAAGCAAAAAGACAAAATTGAAACGAAAGGGCGTAAAACATTTATTCTTCGTTCGGGGGTTTATAACGGCAGCAAACGTCTTGAAGTGATAGAAGATTATATAATTATTCGTGTTGAAAATAAAAGCGGACATGCCAGGTTCCCTTTTGTAAGGACATGTCTTGTATCTGAATGTTATAAGTATGCTTCCACTAAACTCAATTTAGATGAGGCGTTGGTTAATTCCTTTAGTGCTGTCGCAACGGTTAAGCACAAACCTGTGTCTAGCTTTAAAGATGGAATTCTTTCGCCCGGGTCAGATCCTGCTCTCGGTGAAATTTTTAGTGAATATATTGATTTGTCAAAAACACTTACAATTTCTATTAGTGAAGAACTATTATCGCAGACGACTGGTTTAAAATTAAGCAAATCGGCGCCGCGTGAACAGACGGATGGTTTTGAATCAAGCGGAACCTCACCAGAAAAAATAGAGGTTAAATTTGATTTTTTTGGCGAAGTTAAATCAATTAGTATAAGAAAAGGAACACAATTTCAAGAAATTGGAAAAAGAGTTTCTAAATTATTTAATATCGAAGGCGAAAAATTTTATTTTATGAAAAATCCTTATGCTGAATTTAATCCCTGGGAAACTATAACTGAAAAAAATGCTAAAAAAAATATAATTATCAAGGCGGATATTCGGAAACAAATTGAAGTTCATTTCGTTTATAAATATCCCGAAAAACCACAGAAATATGAAAGCGCCGTTATATCGTTAAAATTTGGCTCAACACCGGAAGAAGCCGCAATAGCGGGTCTTAAATGTGTTAACTTTTGTATGGAAGAAGGATATGGAAATTTTAAATCAGATGAGCTGGAAATGTTTTACTGTTTGAAAGACGGAGGAATAATTCCCATCGAATCTGTGGACATTTACAAAGGTTTGCAAGATGAAATAAGAGTTTTTGTTAAACAAAAACCTAAGATTATAAGGTTTTATCTTATTTGTGAGTTATTTAATATAAATTTAAAAAAAATTGTTTACGAAGAAACAATTGAAGTCCGAGATAAACTAGCGGTAAACGTTTTGGAAAAGTTTGTTCAGGATACGGCCAAAAAAGAGAAGATAGAAAATTTTAAACCAATATGGAAATTTAAAGAACTTAAAATTACGTGTAATTCGTATAAAGAAATTGAAGAAAAAATTTTACGCAGGGCAAATGATACGGAAGACCCTCCGTTAAAAGCTAATTTAATTTTTAAAGTTGCCGCGAAAATAGAATTATCAATGGTATCCGGTGAAAAATTCTCAAAGCAATTAGAAATGAAAATAGGATCTGAATGCAACCAATCGTTTATTTTAGAAGCTTTTAATTCAAATCTTTTGCCTTCCGATTTTTTATTTTTTGAAATTTCGTCTTCGGGTAAAAAAGTAGATTATAACCAAATATATCATGGTGGATTAATTTTAGTTCAAGAAAACTATGTTACATTAAAAATAAAAGGTAGAGAAGGCCAAATTAAATTTCCTCAAAATAAGACTCTTTTGGACTGTTATAAAGCCATTTCCGATGCTCTCGGTATACAAACTGATGAAGATCTTTCGGGGGTATCTGCTTCTGTTAAAGCTGAAGGCAAAGTGCTGCGAAAGATTTATGATTTTGAACGCTATGTCACAAGCGTTTTTTATGGAATTAATTCCAAAACGGAAAAAACTATAGAATTTGAATTACCTCTCATATATTTTAAATTTGGAGATGAAATAAAGACGTTTGAAATTGAAAAACCCGAAATTCTTGGAAATATAAAAAGCGATGTGCTAAAAATGTTTAATTTAACTGGCGAAAATTTTGGTTTTTTTAATTCCTATAAAAAGAGGTACAGCGAAGATACTGTTTTAGATTTTAAATCAAGCAGAGAAGGAGAGCCTATTGTAATTTTAAGTCTTTTATATTTTAAATTCGGAAATGAAACAAAAGCGTTTGGAATTAAAAAAGGAAAAACTCTCGAATCTGTAAAATATAATATATTCATAGCATTTGGCATAGATTATAGACATTGCTTAAGTTTTTTTAATTCTATAGGAGAGAAATATAGTGAAAATGTTGTTTTAAATCTTGAATCAAACAACGAAGAAAATCCTATTATTATTCTGAATTCCATATATTTTAAATTTGGTGATGAAATAAAAATATTCGGAGCTAAGATAACCGAAACTTTAGGAGATATAAAAAGTGATGTACTAAAAATGTTTAATTTAACTGGCGAAAATTTTGGTTTTTTTGATTCCTATAAGAAGAGATACAGTGAAGATACTGTTGAATCAAGCAGAGAACAAAATCCTATTGTCATTTTAGACCTTGTATATTTTAAATTCGAAAATGAAACAAAAGCGTTTGGAATTAAAAAAGGAGAAACTCTCGAATCTGTAAAATATAATATATTCACAGCATTTGGCATAGATTATAGATATTACTTAAGTTTTTTTAATTCTTTAGGAGAGAAATATAGTGAAAATACTGTCTTGAACTTTGAATCAGGCAACAAAGAAAACCCTATTATCATTCTGAATTCTATGTATTTTAAATTTGGTGATGAAATAAAAATATTTGAGGCTAAGATAACCGAAACTTTAGGAGATATAAAAAGTGATGTACTAAAAATGTTTGGATTAACTGGTGGAAATTTTGGTTTTTTTGATTCCTATAAAAAGAGATACAGCGAAAATACTGTTGAATCAAGCAGAGAAGGAGAGCCTATTGCCATTTTAGGTCTTGCATATTTTAAATTCGAAAGTGAAATAAAAGCATTTGGGATTAAAAAAAATGAAACCCTTATGCATGTAAAACATTATGTATTTAAAATGTTTGACATAAATATTTTTAATTCTTTCTTAGGTTTTTTTGATTCTAAGGGAGAGAAATATAATGAAAATGTTGTTTTAAATCTTGAATCAAATAACGAAAAAAATCCTATTACTATTCTAAAATTTTTACTTTTTAAATTCGAAGATGAAACGAAAACACTTGGGGTTGAAAAGAAAATCGAAACTCTTAAAGACATAAGAAACAGTGCGCTAAAAATGTTTAATTTAACTGACGGAAAATTAGGTTTTTTTAATAAGAATAGAGAAAAATACAGCGAGGACGCTATTTTAGATTTTAAATCAAGTGGCGAAGGAGAGCCTATTGTTATTCTAAATCTTGTATATTTTAAATTCGAAAATGAAACGAAAGTGATTGGAATTAAAAAAAACGTGATTCTTAGAAGTATAAAAAACAATGCACTAAAAATGTTCGGTCTAACAGACGGGGAATTTGGTTTTTTTAATCAAAAAAGAGAGAAATATAGCGAAGACATTATTTTAGATTTTGAATTAAACAGCGAAAAAAATCCTATCGTGATCCTAGATCTTGCATATTTTAAATTCGAAAGAGAAATAAAAGCATTTGGAATTAAAAAAAACGAGACTCTTAGAAACATAAAAGACAGCGTTTTAAAAATGTTCGATCTAACGGACGGAAGATTTGAATTTTTTATTCCTTACAAAGGAAAGTGCAATGAAGATACCTTTTTGAATTTTGAATTAAAAAGTAAAGAAAAACCTATTGTTATTAAAAATAAAGAATTATATCTTGTATATTTTAAATTTGGAGATAAAATAAAAACAGTTGAAATTAAAAAAGCCGAAACTCTTAAAGATTTAAAAAGCGGTGTACTGAAGATATTTGGTTTAAATGATGAAAGATTTGATTTTTTTGAAACCTATAATGATAAGAGATATAGCGAAGATACTATTTTAGACTTTGAGTTAAGTAGTGAAGAATATCCTATCGTAGTTAAAATGCCTGAAGACGAAAAATTAAAATTCACTATCTTTTATAACGAAAAATTATTTAATATGGAATTAGAATCTAATCTTTCTTCCTATATAGACGTATCTTATTTAAAATTTAAAATTTCTGAGATTTTATTTCCTGATAGTTTTTATAGACCACACATAGAAAATTTTCTAGCAAACGCAGATTTTTACTGGCTTAGAAATGGAAAAAGGTTTCCATTTTCCAAAGAACAAAGGATTATATACGGCAAATATACAGAAATTGAGATAATTTTTCGTTTCAATTTAAAAGCTTCGTTCTTATCCGAAGTGGAAAAAAATTTTGAAATTTTAGGCACAGGAGACGAAAAAGAAATCTTGCCTTGGCTTAAAAGTTATAGAACAGAAATAAAGAAAAAATATAAGATCCCCGATTGGATTGAATTTTTCGTAAAAATTGGCAGAGTTTACACTGAATTGGATTCTCAAAGCAATGAGAGCAACGAAAGAATATTCAAATTAATTTATGATTCAATTTCAAGTTTTCAAAAAGAAATCTATATAGATTTAACTTTTGGATTCGAATTCGAGTTTGAGAAGGGGCACTCTAATGAACTAATAAAAGACACTCTTTGCAACGAATTCATCGCTGGTTATAATGATCTTTTTTTAATTATAGATGTATCAGAATTTAATGTATTAAAATTCAAAGAATGTCATTTAAAATATTGCATTAAAAATTATGATAAAAAACAAATTAAAATTAAAGAAAAAAAAGGCGGAAAAGAACTTGAAGATAGTTTCAAGTTATTTGATTTGGAAAAACCTCCTTATGTTAGTTTTTAGCATAATATAGAGGTCTTTTTTGAATTTACGAAAACTTTCAATTTGTGCACCCATAATATTTAGAGCTTGTTTTTATAAACTATAAAAATTATTCAAAATTTTCTCTAGAACTGACATTTCAAATCTATAAGAACGAGTTATGATATTCTGAATGTATGCGAGAACAGTTTCTAACTACTACGTTTTACACTATTTTCGTGTAAATAAACCGTTGTTTTTAGCTGTTTATTTAGGTACTCTCGATTTTTTCTTATTTTAATGAATAACTTGACCAAATATAAAATAAGTATTATTATCGGCGTATAAGATAAGATTTAAAACAACAAAGCTTGTATTTATAGATTCAAATATTAAATTTTTTGAATCTAAATTATCAAAAATGACAGCGATTTTATGCAGACGTTTTTTGAGAAATTTAGAACGGAGATATCTTAAAGTTGGATTTGAGTTCTGTAAACGCAAGTCCTAAGGATGGTTAACTTGGCAAAAGGCGTTACGGTAAGAATGCGGCGTCGTTCGCTTGCTGTATCTGTTTTTGTTTCCATTGTATGTTTTGTCATATTGGCATTCAGACTAGCTGATTTGCAGATTATTAAAGGTCGCTTGCTTGGCAAAATGGCAGAAGAACAACAACTTGCCGATACAAAGCTTGTCGCTCGCAGAGGTACAATTTACGACCGAAACATGATACCAATTGCTCAAAGCGCTACTGTTTGGGATGTAGTTTTGGAACCAAATTACATAAGAAAAGACAGTGAAAAATTAGAAATTATTTGCGCTGGATTATCTGAGATTTTAGGTAAAGATAAAGAGAAAATTAAAGAACTTGCTTCAAAAAATTCTTTTTATTCAATATTAAAAAAGAAAGTTGAAAGTGATATTAAAGATAGAATAACCGATTTTAAAATAAAAAATGATATATCAAACGGCATCAGATTAGTTGAAAATTATAGGCGCTATTATCCTTTAGGCTGCTTTGCCGCGCCAGTTCTAGGTTTTACTGGAGCGGATGGTCAAGGTTTGGCTGGGCTTGAAGCATATTACGAAAAAACGCTTGCAGGCGAATACGGCAGGCTCGTCAGCGCAAAAAATGCAATCGGAACAGATATGCCTTTTGATTACGAACAGATGATCCCTTCAAAAGACGGCTACAGCTTGCGTTTATGCATAGACAGCTCAATGCAGCGTATTGTTGAAAAACACTTAGAAGACGCAATAAAACTTAATAAAGTTCAAAACCGTGCTGCCGCAATTGCAATGGATGCTGACAGCGGTGAAATTTTGGCAATGGCTATAAAAGGCGATTTTGATCCAAACGAGCCTTTTAAAATCTCAAATGAAGACGATGCCGCTTATCTTGAAAAATTGCCTGAAAACGAAAAACCTAAGGCACGCGCTGAAATGCTTTCGAAACAATGGCGTAATAAAATTGTAAGCGACACATATTATCCAGGTTCAGTTTTTAAAATGGTTACAGCTTCAGCAGGATTAGAACTCGGCTGTGTCAGTGAGGATTCACGATTTAATTGTTCCGGTGGTATTAAAATAAGTGAAAAATCTCAATATATAAGATGCCATAAGCGTATCGGCCATGGTTCACAAACGTTTTTTGAAGCTTTTTGCCATTCATGCAATCCTGCGTTTATTTCACTCGGCCAGAAAATCGGAACTGAAAATTTTTTCAATTATTATAAAATGTTTGGATTTCACGAAAAAACAGGGATAGATCTCCCTGGAGAAGCTAGAGATTTATTTTTTAGTGCCGATGGAAAAATGACACCAATCGATTTGGCCGTAGCTTCAATGGGGCAAAACTTTAGTATAACCCCAATTCAAATGATAACCGCTGCTTGCGCTATTGCCAATGGTGGAAAACTTTTAAAACCTCACGTTGTTAAAGAAATTATTGATAAAGACGGAAATATTATTAAGTCTTTTGGTACCGAAGTACGCCGAAATGTTATTTCTGAAAATACTGCGAGAAGGGTTTGCTCAATGATGAAACAGAACACAATTATCGGCGGGGCCGTTAACGCATACATTCCTGGCATGAATGTTGCGGGCAAAACAGGAACTTCGGAAAAAATAGGACTAAGCACTCCAGGATACAAAGATTATATTTCATCTTTTTGCGGTTTCGGGCCCGTAGATTCAAATTCATGCGAAAAAAAGATTGCATTTTTGGTTTTTTTAGATACTCCTCGTGGTCCTTATTATTACGGAAGTATGATCGCCGCACCTATTTTTTCAGTAGTAATGCGTGAAATTATGCCTCTTGCGGGTAATGAACCTAGATATACACCGGAAGAAATGGAAAAATATGGAGCAAAAACGCCAAATTTTATAGGTAAAAAAATATCAATTGCCAAAAATGAAGTCGTCTATTCCGGTTTTGTGCCTATAATTTCAGGAAGAGGCGAAACGGTTGTTTCTCAGGTACCGATTGCAGGGGAACAGATTCCGAAAGGAGGCTCAATTGTTTTATATGCAGAAGAAACAGAAACAGAAAATATAAAAGTCCCCAATTTTGTCGGTCTTTCGCTTAAACAATTAAAAGAAACAGCAAAAAAAGAGGGTTTAAACTTAGTAATTTCAGGTTCCGGCGAGGAAGGATCGGGACTCGCAGTGGCGCAAAGCCCGGAAGCTGGCAGAATTGTACCTAAAGGCTCAGTTGTAAATGTTGTGGTCAGAAAAAATGAAATTAGCGATTAATTTTTATTTTGTGTTATAATAATTTCAGACTTCATGAATTTTAATTTTTGAATTCGAATCAATTGAGTTAAAAATATGCACATATAATTATTTTTTAATAAAATTTTAAAAATTAGCTTAAAGAGGTTATCCATGTTTGTTCGTTTAAATAAAAAATCTTTTTATTCTATCTGTTCCGCTATTTTATCTTTCAATACAACGATATGTAACGCAATCATAACTGAACAAACTCCTGAAGATTGTCAGCAAAAAATTAAAACCGAAGAAGAAGATGAAAAGAAATCAAGTTTATACTTTTATATTCTTTCTTCCACACCAATAGCGGCACTTATGGCTGCAGCATGGTTATATAAAACTAGAAGTAGAAAAAAAGTCAATGATTCGGTTCATGAGTACAGTACAAAAATAGGCAATACCGAAATTACAGTAGTGAAGAAAAATGTAGTAGAACTTACAAATATAGATGCTATTGTAAATGCGGCCAATTCAAATCTAGCTTACGGAGGAGGAATTTGCGGAGCTATCTTTGGAGCTGATGGCAAAAGAGAATTAGCTGAAGAAATAAAAACGAAATACCCAAACGGTTGTCCAGTCGGTGAAGCGAGAGTTACAGATTCACACAATCTAGGAAAACAAGGAATAAAACATATTATTCATGCAGTCGCGCCGACAAAAGTGCACGCGAAAGAAGATCCAGCGAAGCTATATAAAGCTTATGAATCAATCTTTAAATCAGCAGAAGAAATAGGTGCAGAAAGCATTGCGGTTTGCTTTATTGGCAGTGATATATTTGGATGGAAATCAGAATCTGCCGAGCAATTAATTATAATTTTAGGCAAGACATTAAAAAAACCAGGAAAATTAAAAAAAATTGTTATAACTTGGTTTAATGAAGAAAAAGATAAACCCGGCGCTAAGATTGTTATTGATTTTTTAATGAATTTATCTAAAATAAAGAACCTGTATTCAAAAGGGCAAATTCCAAATTTTAAAAAAAATTATTAAAATTGAGTATTTTGATCCTTTTGAGTACAAGTTCTAAGTCTAATTTGATTGTTTGCAATGTTTAAAAAACTGATATATTTTTTATTAAAAAAAATTGAATTTTATATATAATTAATTTTTAAGGAAAAAACTTTGATAAATTTTTGCATATGTATGTCTTTTGTCGTGTCGTTTATATTAACGGTAATACTTGGCAAGTTTTTTATACCTTTGCTCACAAGACTAAAGTATAAACAAACGATACTTGAAATCGGTCCCGCTTGGCACACAAAAAAACAGGGTACTCCAACCATGGGCGGGATATTTTTTATTTTTGGCATAATTTTTTCTATAATTGTGTGTTTATCATTTTATTATAATAGTGATTTAATAACCGGTATCCCTGTTAAAGAAACACGAATTTTATTTATAAAAATTTTTGCCGGAATTATAATGGCTTTCTTATACGGAATGGTTGGTTTCGCAGACGATTATATCAAAGTAACCCGAGGAAAAAATTTAGGTTTGACGGCAAAGCAAAAGCTCGTTATGCAATTTATGATTGCAGCAATGTTTCTTGGCACGATTTACACTTCGGAGGTCTTTTACTGCGGTTCAGCACGTACTTTTGTGAGTATTCCGTTTTTTGGAAATTTAGATTTTGGTTTATTTTATTGGATATTTTCAGCGTTTGTAATAGTTGGAATCGTTAACGCCACCAATTTAACTGACGGCGTAGATGGTCTTTGTTCAACCGTGAGCTTAGCCATTGGATTTTTATTTATTATAATTTCTAAAATATTTATGATGAATGGTCTTAGCATTGTTTCCGCAGCCATGGCAGGCGGAAATTTAGGTTTTTTAATATGGAATTTTCATCCCGCAAAGGTTTTTATGGGCGACACTGGATCCTTATTTTTAGGAGGTTTAGTATGTGCTCTAGGTTTTGCGGTAAATAATATTACTATTCTTATAATTATTGCGATGATCTATATATTGGAAATGTTTTCAGTTATGATTCAAGTTTTATATTTTAAAATTACAAAGGGTAAAAGACTATTTAAAATGAGTCCGGTTCACCATCATTTTGAAATGATAGGTTATCCTGAAAAAAAAATATGTTATTTTTTTGGTCTTTTTGCGCTTATTTGCGGATTCATAGCAATTGCACTTATAATTTTTAGGAAAATATAATAAAACTGTCCTGAACTAATTATTTTATTAATGAAAGATACTATAAGGAAAAACATGAAAGAAAAAATTTATCCAAAAGGAACTGAAAAAAACGCAGAAGAACCCCAAAAAAACACAAAAAATACTAAGAAAAAGAGATCTTTTTCGAGGAATTTAAAACTTTTTGTTATTCATTCGAAAATGGATCTTCCGTTTATGTTCTTGGCACTTACTCTTGTTACTATCGGACTCATAATGATGTTTTCCGCAAGCTATCCGAACGCTTATTATTTACATCACGGCGACAGTTTTTTTTTCATAAGAAATCAATCAATTTTTGCGGGAATTGGAATTACCGCAATGCTGATCGTATCAAAAATCAATTACGAGAAGCTACGTACGTTTGTTTTTCCTGTTTTGATAATTTCTGTTATTTTGCTTGCCGCCGTTCTTTTAATGCCACCGATAAATGGTGTTAGGCGTTGGATACAATTTGGACCGATCGGTTTTCAGCCTTCTGAAATAACAAAATTTGCCATTGTGGTTTCTTTTTCACATTTAATAACAAAAAATTTCAATAAGATGAATACTTTTAAAAATGGGATTTTGCCGTTTTTAGTGATTTTAGCGCCCACGGCTGCATTATTATTGTTAGAGCCCCATTTTTCATGCACAGTTATTGTTTTGTTGCTGTCGGCGATTATGCTTTATATAGGTGGAGTCAAACTGCGTTATTTTCTTTGGGTTTTGATTCCTATGGCGATAGGTGTGTTTGTTTTGATTACTTTCACAAATTACGCCAGCAGCCGAATTTCTGGATGGATTGATCCCTTTAATGCCCCTGCCGGAGTTGATACCTGGCAGACAAGGCAAGGTCTTTACGCAATTGGATCCGGCGGTATATTTGGCCTTGGTTTAGGGAATTCTCACCAGAAATATCTTTATATACCAGAGCCTCAAAATGATTTTATATTTGCCGTTGTTTGCGAAGAATTGGGGTTTTTCGGTGCGGTTATTATTCTGATTCTTTTTGCGATGCTAATTTGGCGTGGTTTTGTTATTGCGCTGCGCGCTAAAGATAGATTCGGTTCGCTTCTTGGTTTGGGACTAATAATGCAGATAGGGCTGCAAGTAATCCTAAATATTGCCGTTGTTACTAATACAATCCCCAACACTGGGATAAGTTTGCCGTTTTTTAGTTACGGGGGCACGTCGCTTTTAATGCTTCTTATTCAAGTGGGAATTATTCTTTCAATTTCAAGGGCAGCTAGAATGGAAAAATCATAAATTTTTAGTAAGAATCTGTTTTTATAAACTATGAAACGTAATTTTTGAATAAATTTTGCTAGTTTTTTTTAAATCCTTTGCTTTATGTTGGTTAAGTGATTTAATTTTCGATAAAAATTATTAAAAGATTTCTTTAAAACTGACATTACAAGTCTATAAGAACAAATTCTAAACGAGGCAAATATGATCCTTGTAGTAAATTTCGGCAGTTCGTCTTTTAAATTTAAAATATTTAATTCAAACGTCACAAAAACTTTGCTTCAAGGAATATGCGAACGTATAGGCAATGAATCTGGGTTGATTTTTTATAAAACTGAAAAAAATGAACTGAAACGTAAAATTATATTCAAAAACCATAGGGACGCGTTTTTTATTGTAAAAAATATGCTTCAAGAGCCAAAAATTGGTATATTAAAAGATTTTAGCGAAATAAAAGCAATAGGCCACAGAATTGTTCATGGAGGAACTTTTTTCAATAATACTGTTTTAATTAATGAAGATGTTATTGAAAAAATAAAAGATCTAATTCCGCTCGCGCCGATTCATAATTTTGCCAATCTTGAAGGAATTCTAGATTGCCAAGAAGCTTTTGGAAATACGCCGCAATTTGCGGTTTTTGATACTTCATTTTTTTCAAAATTGCCGCAAGTAAGTTCAGTATTTGCAATTCCATGGGATCTGGCTGAAAAATATAAAATAAAAAAATATGGATTTCACGGCATTTCCCATCAATGGGCGGATTTTAGATATCGCCTTGCTAAAAACGAAACTAAACAATTTAATTTTATTAAAGAAGCCTTAAATCTAAAGGTTATAACTTGCCATTTGGGCAGTGGTTCTTCGATTGCTTTAATTATAGATGGAATACCGATTGAAACAAGTATGGGATTAACTCCTTTGGGGGGTATTGTCATGGGAACGCGCTGTGGTTCGATTGATCCTTCTGTCATAACTTACCTTATGGAAAAGGAAAATTTAAGTACATCGGAAATTGATGAAATCTTAAATAAAAAGTCAGGAATACTCGGAATATCTGGAGTTTCAGATGATGTTCGAATAGTTTTGGGAAAATCCAAAGAAAACAAAAGATGCCGAATTGCAATCGATGTTTTTTGCAGACAAATTATTAAATTTATAGGGGCGTATTCAGCTTTGGCCGGCGGAATCGACGCTCTTGTTTTTACGGGCGGAATTGGTGAAAATCGGCCTGAAATACGCGAGAAAATTTGTGAGAATTTGGGATTTTTGGGAATAAAATTAGATCATGAGATAAATTATAGAATAATTGATAAAAAAGAAGGATTGATATCAGTAGACTCAAAAACAGATGTTTTTATAGCCCAAACTGATGAAGAGAAATCTATAGCGATTGAAATTGTGAAAAATTTAAATTATTCTTGAATTTTTTTAAAAAAATCTAGATTTTCAAGTTGAAAATTAATTAGAACCTGTATTTAAAAGGGCATATTCCAAATTTTTGAAGAATTTTTCTTCAAAATGAGGAAAAAATGCTCAGAATACATAAAGTATTCATTGACTTTTTTTATCATTACTGAAAAAAATTATTGAAAATTGGGTATTTTGATCCTTTTGAATACAGGTTCTAAACATTATGTTCATAAGTTTCGTTCATTCGTCTATTATTTTTGTAACAATTTTTATACGAAAACGGGATCTTGATCGTTTTTGCGTGTTTCTTGCTGAATACTATTAAAAAAGCTGTTGACATCGGTTTTAGTTAGTGATAAAGTGCTAGAGTTGGCACTCGATGCTTTAAAGTGCTAAACGAGGTGAGTGAGGTGGAGCTAAAGGGTAGAAAATTGAGGATTTTGTCCGCAGTAGTTGAAATTTATATCAAAACAGGGCAGCCAGTAGGTTCGCTTTCTGTTTGTGAGTTTTCAAAAAGCATGGCTTCGCCTGCGACTGTCAGAAACGAAATGGCAATACTCACCTCTCTTGGATTTCTTAAACAGCCTCATGTCTCTTCAGGGAGAATTCCTTCTGCTGAAGGGTTGCGTGTTTACGTCGATTGTTCTATGCCGCATAAAATTCTCTCCGATCAAAGCAAAAGCGTAATTGATGCTATGCTGTATGAGTACGTTTATGATTTTGAAAGTGTTTTAAGGGGAACTGCTAGGGTTTTGTCGCTAGTGACTGGTTGCGTAGCCGTTTTTGCCGCTCCTACAAGTGATGGCGCAAAAATAAGGAATGTGAAATTTGTTCAGATAAGCTCTAGAAGTGCGATGCTTGTTTTGTCAACTTCGACCGGTATGGTTCAAAATCATCTTTTCAATTGCAGGTTTGCCGTCACTGATGAGATCTTGGATTTGTTTTCTCAGGCTGTTGGGAAAAAATTAGAAGGGGAACCTCTGGTGAATTTTTTACCGCAAGCGATTGGCACAGTTTTTGAGCAATGCGGAACGGATTTTTTGATTTCCCCAGCATTTGAGGCGGCGGTTAGGGCGGCGCGGCGCGCGTATTTCCCTCAAGTGGGTTTTGAAGGTCAGCGCAATATTTTTACTTTAGCAAGAGATCCTTCTGATGTTATCTCGCTTTTTGAATTTCTCGGTAACGAAAAATCTGTTTCGGATTTGCTTTTTTCAATTGGGGGCGAAACGAGTGTTGTTATAGGAAGCGAAATAAGATTTCCAAGTTTAAACAATTTTAGTATAGCAGCAAGCGCTTATAATACAGAAGGGTGCAAAGGGATTATGGCAGTAATAGGTTCGATATGTTTTGATTATTCCGATGTTATTGCAAAACTTGAATATTCTGTCCGCACTGCAGAGAGCATATTTAGCAAAATTGCAAATTCTTAAAAAGTTTTATTGTAAAGTCTTTTTGAAAAGGAGGTTATTCGATGGAAGACTCAGAAGTAAAGCAAAAAGAAGAAATCGCGGCTGAAAGCGAAACTGAAAAGGAAGAGGAAAAGGAAAATGAATCTAAAGATATTAAATTTGAACTTGAATCAACAAAAGACAAACTTCTTCGTATAGCTGCGGAATATGAAAATTATCGCCGCAGAACTGAAAAAGAGAAATCTCTTATATACGCCGATGCTACGAATTTTGCTGTTTTAAGCATACTTCCCATAATAGACAGCCTTGAGTTTGCTTTCAAATCTATGGATATGCTGACAGGAGAACACAAAAAAGGCATAGATATGGTTAAAAAGCAACTATCTGTTGGTCTTGAAAAGCTTGACGTAACGCCTTTTGGTGAAAAAGGCGAGGAGTTTGATCCGAATTTGCACAGCGCAGTTTCGCAAATAAACAGCGAGGGAAAAAAAGATGATGAAAAACAAATCATTTCAGAAGTTTTCCAAAAAGGCTATAAAATGAATGGAAAAGTGGTTCGGCACGCAAGTGTTCAAGTGACATCTTAAAAAAAAAAAATTTTGGAGGTATTTTTATGTCAAAGATTATTGGTATTGATTTAGGCACCACAAATTCTTGTGTTTCAGTAATTGAAGGCGGCGAGGCCGTTGTTGTTCCTAATGCCGAAGGCGCACGCACAACCCCTTCGATAGTTGGTTTTGCAAAAAACGGGGAAAGGATGGTTGGTCAAGTAGCAAAACGCCAGGCAATAACTAATCCTGATCGTACTGTCATTTCAATTAAGCGCGAAATGGGAACAAATTATAAGGTTAATATCGATGGAAAAGGTTACACTCCTCAAGAAATTTCCGCAATGATTCTTCAAAAACTTAAATCTGACGCCGAGGCGTACTTAGGGGGAAAAGTCAGCGAAGCGGTTATAACCGTTCCTGCTTATTTCACTGACTCACAGCGCCAGGCGACTAAAGACGCCGGTAAGATTGCGGGTCTTGAAGTTAAAAGAATTATAAATGAACCTACAGCCGCCGCGCTTTCTTATGGCATTAACAAAGAAAATGACCAGAAAGTAATGGTTTATGATTTGGGCGGCGGTACTTTTGACGTTTCCATAATAGAGATGGGCGAAGGAGTCCAAGAAGTCCTCGCCACAGCCGGAAATAACCGTCTTGGCGGCGATGATTTTGACAAACGAGTAATGGATTGGATGGTTTCGTCTTTTAAATCAGAAACAGGGGTCGATTTATCGCGGGATAAAATGGCGATGCAGCGCCTTAAAGAAGCGGCGGAAAAATCAAAAATAGAGCTTTCTGGAATGGCTTCAAGTTCTATTAATTTGCCGTTTATTACAGCTGATGCTTCCGGACCTAAACATTTAGATTTAACCCTTTCTCGTGCTAAATTTGATGAACTTACCGCGGATTTGGTTGAAAAAACAATGATTCCGGCGCGTCAAGCGTTAAAAGATTCTGGACTTGAAATTGGTCAAATAGATAAAGTTTTGCTCGTTGGCGGTTCAACGCGTATTCTTGCAGTTCAGGAAGCCGTTAAAAAGTTTATTGGAAAAGAACCTTTCAAAGGTATAAATCCCGACGAATGCGTCGCCATGGGTGCAGCTTTGCAAGGCGGGGTTCTTGGCGGGGACGTAAAAGGGCTTCTTTTATTAGACGTCACGCCGCTTTCACTCGGAATAGAAACGATGGGCAGTGTTTTTACAAAAATTATTGAAAGAAACACGACGATCCCTACTAAAAAAAGCCAAGTTTTTTCAACCGCGGCCGACGGTCAAACTCAAGTTGAAGTTAATGTTTTGCAAGGTGAACGTGAATTTGCACGCGACAATAAGCAACTTGGTTTGTTTAAGCTTGACGGAATTGCCCCTGCTCCGCGCGGAATACCGCAAATTGAGGTAACTTTTGATATAGACGCCAACGGTATAGTTAACGTCAGCGCATTAGATAAAGGAACAGGCAGACAGCAGCATATTACGATATCTTCAAGCGGAAATATGAACAAGGATGAAATCGAGCGTGCCGTTAAAGATGCCGAGCGCTATGCAGAAGACGACAAAAAACGCCGTGCCGAAGTTGACGCCAAGAACGAAGCGGAGAACATGTGCTATACCGCCGAAAAGCTGGTCAAAGACGACGGGGATAAAATTGATTCTTCGGATAAAGACGCTTTAAATCAAAAGATTGAAGAACTTCGCAAAAAACTTGCTGAAAATAATCTTGATGAAATAAACAAAAGTAAAGAAGAACTTCAAAAACAAATGTTTGAGATTTCAACAAAACTTTATCAAAAAAACGCGCAACAATCCCAACAAGGGCAAACTCAAGAAAATTCTGATAATCCTGATAGTTCTGGCAGTGAAAACGTATATGACGCACAATATAAAGATGTTGATAAGGATAAGGAAAAAGATGAAAAAAGTGAAAAGAATTGATGTTTTAGTTTAGCTTTTTTACAAATTTTTATATTAATAACTAAAAATACTTGACAACTTACAATGATTTTGTTATGATATTACTAAGGGCCCTAAATTAATTACAAAGTTTTTGTAAGGAAGGTGATGTGTTGTGATGACTTTTTTGAACGCAAAAAATGCTGCAAAACATATGAGTGGTTCAAGTATTTATGTTGATAGAGGTGAGATGCTAGCTAAACCGATCCCAGTATCGGTCGGTAAACAAAGGAAAGCTGCTAAACAGAATGCGCTGGCTAATTTGACGAAAGAAATCACTCTTTCGAATACAAAATATAATACGAAAATACCAGATCCGAAAGGGGATTTTGATGCATTTCAAAAGGCAGTTGAAGTAGATGGACTTTTCAAAAAATTAGAGGAAGAAAAAAAGTTGGCTAAAAGGGTTGTGCCTTGCTATTCGGAATTTATTGCTTTAAATCAGAATGCTATTGAAATGTGTAAAAAAATGAACCAAACTATACAAAGTAGAATAAATGCTCCCACAGAAACTTTAAAAACTTTGAGAACGAATTGTTTACAAAAACTAGGAGAAATAGATAAAGCAAAATCAGAAAAATTTCAGTCAAAGATAAACAGCAAGGATCCGAGTGCGGTCGAAATATCTTCTTCGGCACTCAAAAATATCGGAACTATTGTAAAAAAATTTATTCCTGTTTATGATGGCGGAAATATATTTGAATCGCTTTCCGAAGCTGCTAAACTTTCTCAAGGCTCGATTAACATATACCTTGAAAATGCTATTAAACCCACTATGGATGATGCAAGAGCGAAATCTGAAACATTGAAAAAAGGGGAGGATTCTATTTTTAAAAGTAGGAAGGCTATGCATAGACTTCTTGCCCTTAGAATGGGAAAGGCTAACGTTGCTCTTAATAAACAAAGACAAAATTTGAGGTCAAGTTTGATAAGTCTTTCGAATTTATGCAAAGCTTATAAAGAATTGTGTGACGACTACGGAAAATAATTAATTCCACATAGCACATATTATTTTACTAGAAGATGAATTAAGATAAGGAGATTAAACCTTGCCGAATAAACAAGACTATTACAAAATTTTGGGAGTTTCGAAATCGGCGGCTGAGGCTGACATAAAAAAAGCCTATCGAAAGATGGCAAAGATACATCACCCCGATCTTAATAAAGGCGACAAGGCCGCCGAAGCAAAGCTTAAGGAAATTAACGAAGCGTATGAGGTTCTTTCAGATGAGAACAAACGCGCAAATTATGACCAATTTGGCCACGCCGGTGTTGATCCTAATTTCGGGCCTGGTTCCGGCTCGGCTTATTCGGGGTTTGACCAAGAATTTGATTTAGGCGATATTTTCGGGAGTTTTTTTGGCGGCTTTGGAGGCTTTGGAGGCGGCGGATCGAATTCTTCGCGTACCAGATCAAAACGGGGTTCTGATATTCAGACTTCTGTTTCGATAAGTTTTGAAGAATCGGCTTTTGGATGTTCAAAAACCATTCATTATGATCGTGTTGCCGATTGTGGCAAATGCGGCGGAGTAGGTGGTACCGGTAAAAAAGCTTGCCCGGTATGCAGAGGAGCCGGTCAAGTTGTTATAAACCAAAGAACTCCTTTTGGAATGATTCAAACCTCACGTCCTTGCGCGGAATGCGGCGGCGCGGGTAAAATAATTGAAAATCCTTGTACTGCTTGCGGCGGGGGCGGAAGAGTTCGAAAATCTGATTCTATAGAAATTGAAATTCCAGCTGGAATTGATGACGGTCAAATATTAAATGTCAGAAACAAAGGAAGTGTTGGATTGAATGGCGGAGGAACAGGAGATCTCCATATAAATATAAAAGTTAGATCGCATCCTATTTTTGAACGTAAAAACGATGATATTTGGTGCGAAATGCCACTTACATTCACTCAGGCGGCTTTAGGCGAGGATGTTATTGTTCCCACACTCGACGGAAAGGTTCAATATCACGTTCACGAAGGCGCGCAACATGGTGATGTTTTCAAATTGAAAGGCAAGGGTATGCCTCATATTCATGACAGGGGTCGCGGGGATCAAATGATTAAAATTAACATAGAAATACCACGCAGTCTAAGCGAGGAACAAAAAGAGCTTTTGAGACAGTTTGATAAAATATCTATAGCTAAAAATTATCGCAAGAAAACCACATTTTTTGATAAGATAAAAAATATTTTTGGAAATTAAAATTTTAGCTTGATTTTTGTCTGTTTTAATGATAAAATCGAGGCGGGGTTTGTGTTAAGTTAGCGAATAGAGGCTGATTTCAGATGAAAAAAATTGTTGCGTTTGTTTTCGGTACTGTTTTGATTTTTAGTTCTATGGGATCTTTTGTCAGTTCTTTTCCCGGCAAAGATAAATTCACAGCACATGAATATAAAGATGCTTCGGTTAATTGGGAACATCATACGTTTCTTCCGGATGCCTATAGTGTCGTGATATTTGGAGTAGAACGTAATATTTCTCAAGATGACGCTGAAAGAATTACGCAGTATTACAAGTCGTTAAAGGAACGCCTCATTGTAGATGGTATCAAAGACGTTAAAAAAATAAGAGATATTTACTTTAATTCTATAAATTTTGCTTTTGAATTAAGAAAAAATTTAGAAATACAACTGGAGATTTATAAAAAAAAATACGAAGATGCGCGTCTTAAGCTCTACGATATTAATATGAGGTTAGGAGGAGCGGAACGTAGAATAAATTACAAAGAAAAGAAAAATCGGAAAGACGGCTACGAGAATAAAAATGCCATAAAAACAGCAGATAAAAAGAGAATGAAATTAAAAATGCCATGGTGGCAAGTTAGTAAGAGACACTAGAAATGATATTAAAAAATAATATGTTATTATAAGAGACAACGCATTTGTTTGTATCAAATTAAAATTTAAAGAAATGTGCATCGTATCTGGAGAGATGTCCGAGTGGCTTAAGGAGCACGATTGGAAATCGTGTAAATTGTTAGATTTCCGGGGTTCGAATCCCCGTCTCTCCACCAAACGTCCCTTAGACGAACTCTCAGATTCACTTAGTTCGCCTAAGGGAATTCTTATTTTAGACTCTTGTGCATTGCAGAAAATATGAAGTTTATCTTGAAAAAGATAGATTTTATTGATAAATGTATCAATTAAGGCTCTGCGGAAATTAATGTCATTTATGTCGCCTCTAATAAATCTCTCAAAGAAAAATTTAACTTGATTAAATTCAAGTTTTGGTTTTAGGATTTTTTCCTTTGCGATTTGAACTTCCAAATTTTGCTTTTCAAGTTGACGTTTTTCAATTTGAGCAGAGATTATTTCAACAGCTTTTCCAGCTTCAAGAGCTTTAATTAAATTTTCTGTTGCGATTTCATTTTCTTTTATCATCTTTTTAAGTCGCTTTAGTGTATGATCTGGTACAAAAAAAGTTACAATGAATTTCGCCAAATAAATCAAATAAAATTAAGGAAAGGTGAAATTCAAAATGCAAAGAAGTTATACACAAGAATTTCTTGTAAATGCAGTAAA
>JAISBW010000037.1 GCA_031265995.1 Oscillospiraceae bacterium | reverse complement strand
TGCATTTACACGAAATTCTTGTGTATAACTTCTTTGCATTTTGAATTTCACCTTTCCTTAATTTTATTTGATTTATTTGGCGAAATTCATTGTAACTTTTTTTGTACCAGATCAAATTTCGATACCGATATTTAGTTTCGAAAGAGGTCTGTTGTTTAAAAATTTTTAGAATCTGTTCTCATAGACATAGCCCTTTAAAAGTACATTGCTATCTTAACGATTAGTTCCGGCTTATTAAAATGATAAAAAAAGAGAATAATATTGCCAGAGGTGATTTTTTTGTCTTCTGGTACAAAGTGCTTTACGTTTAATCGATATGACGATTGGAAATACCGTTCTTCATTTATTGGAGCACATATAACCAAAGAAAACTTGGTTTTTGAACCAAATAACTACTGCTGTGCATTTTTTTCACAGTCACTTGATAGCCTCGAGGAAGGTACCGTTTGGCATAGATTCAGAATTAAAATCAAGTCCTGCGAAAATGAAAAAATCATAGTACGGCTTTTCGCAAGCGATTTAAAACAAGTTTCCGCAATACTAAGTGGGCAAAGAAAAAATGTTATTTTTGATGATTTTATTACAAGTGAAATAGACACTTATGTTAAAACGCAAATTTTTGAAAATATAGGAGCTGTCATTTTAGAAAACCCTAGAGACTCACCTATTTTTTCGCTTAAAGGCAGATACTTGTGGATGTGTCTTGAAGTTATAAATTATTCCCCTAAAGAAGAAGTTATTATTGAAGAAATAAAAATTGAATTCCCTCGCACAAGTTTCTTGGATTATTTACCTGAAATTTATCAGACGACTGATAACAATTCTTTTATGTCCAGATTTATTTCTATTTTTCAAAACATTTATCTAGAAACTGAAGAAATGATAGATTTTTTGCCGTCTTGTTTTGAACCAAAATATACAAATAACGAATTTTTAAGCTGGATAGCAAAATGGTTTTCTATAGAAGATGTAGATATATGGGAAAAAAATAAACTCAGATCGCTAATTTCTAATGCAATTAAAATTTTCAAAATAAAAGGGACTAAAAAATCTGTTTCAATGATTGTTGAAAAATACACAGGAGCTAAACCTAAAATTATTGAAAAATTTGAGATTAATAAATTTGAACATTATTTAAAAGATAAATCTTGTTTCGATAGACTTTTTGGGGCAAACAATTTCTTTTTTACTGTTATTTTAAGGAGCAAATTTATTGGTAATGAAAAAAAATTTGCAAATATTCTAAGTTTAATTAAAAGTGTTTCGCCTATAGGAACTATTTGCAATCTTGTGTCTCTTAACGAAGACATACTTTTAGGCAACCACTGCTATCTCGGGGTCAATTCAAGAATTTCTGACGGATGCTATGATTTTACACATTCAAAATTCAGTGCGAGAGGTGGATCGCTCGTTGTTCGTTAATATAGGTTTACTAAATATAAGTTTATAGTTAATTTATATAAAAATTTATTGACAAATCAGATAAAAAGAGATATAATACCTAATATCGCCATCAAGAACAGTATTACGATTGATGGTTGTGGTTTTGTTTTTAAGATTATTTTAAAAATAGGCGAGGTGATTTGCAATGGCAAATTTAAGTGTAAAATGTTTTCTTAGATATGAAAATCCTGCTTCACAAAAAATCTTTTCTAGAATATCTAAAAAAACGGGAATTGCAAAAAGTTTAAATGTTAATGTTGATGTAGATAGGTTAGAAGGTTCTGTAGCCGATTTTGCATCTTTGGTGCTAAAAAAATTTTTTAGCGGTAATGTAAGATTAAAAAAAGAATACTTGGGAGAAAAATTTGACAAGGCGTATAAAGTTTGTTTTTCGATAGATGGGGCCCCTTTTTCATTAGTAGGGAATTCAGATGATTCAAAAGATTTTTTTGAAGGAGCCGAAACTGTTGAAATGCAAATTTTAAGAGTTGAAGCTCAAAAAAAATATTATGTTGATGTTTGTCATATTAAGGATAACGAATTTTTTGGTAAAAAAATAAGAATAAATTTCAAATCTAACTTAAAATGTTCGAGCCTAGTGCAAGAAGCAGAAGAACATATTCCGGAAGAAGCCGAACAAACCCCTTGTGCTCTTTATCTATTTTATAAAGACAATAACATAACTGAAGCAATATACAAATCTAATAATATACCAGCTAATGCCCCGGTGCTTCCTCTATGGATATCAGGTCTTGAATACGTGCTCGGACCAAGTAATCCATCCGCTTTAGAATATTTAAGTGCTATTTCTGATGATTTATGGGATAAAAAATCCGGAACAACTTCGTTAGCTATTGGAAGCGGAGATTTAGACGCACTTGTTCCAGCTGTTGAAGTATGGTTTTGGCTTTATTTAGGTGTAGTTCCTAGAGTTAGAAAATTAAAAACCAATCGAAATATGCCAATAAGTAAATATGTGCCTGAAATTATAAAATATTGGGGACTTGGCGATCTAGAAATAGAGTTTTTTACAGGAAATCCAGAACTAGAAAATTATAAATTTATAGGGCTATCAACGAAAATACATGAATTATTTAAAGAAATGGATCATTATATAGTAATAGTAAAAGAAGCACAATTTATTTCGCCATCCTCAGTGCCCGAAGACGACTTCGAAAGTCCTCCACCTCTGCCTCCTGTACGTAGTTCCACTAATGAGGAAGATTTAGGAGGACCGAAAGACGGTCAAGAATATCATTTCGCGTTTGAAAAAAGTTTTGCACAAAAATGTGGGATAAAAACTCTTGCAAAAGCTAGATTTAAAGATACAGACGCAAAAAAAGCCAAAATAGTTGACGCCAGAAAACTTATCGCTGATTTTTTAAAACTACCTGCTGCTGATCATGTTTCTTTGTTTTTCTCGGGTAAAGCGCTTAAAGATGGTTTTTTACTCAATAGATTAAGAATTGGGGGAGGAAAAATTACAGTCTATATAAAAGATGAAGAAGCAGTCCTATTGCTTACCGCAAAATCTCGCTGACACTAATTTTAATTAACCGAAGGAATGCTTTCGCGATATAATGTGAAAGCATTTTTGGTATCTACTTATATACGAAAAACACACGATAAATGTCAAAATTTTAACCTCATAATTTAGAACCTGTATTCAAAAGAACAAATTCCAAATTTTCGAAGAATTTTTCAAAATGAGGAAAAAAGCACAATGAATACTTTACGTATTATGAGTATTTTTGACAAAATTTTGAAAGAAATTATTGAAAATTGGAAATTTTAATCTTTTTAAATACGGGTTCTTGAATTTCAAGACATAGCTTCATAACCTTTTTAAACGTGAACAAATTGAGTAAAATTCACAGTAATCACAAGTCTTTTTTTCTGAGAAATTTGAAAAAAACGAGCCCTTTTTTAGTTCTGAAGCCATATTCACAATCAAAATTTCTGCATAATTTAATAAGGAATCCATTTCTTCGGAGCTTATTAAAATATTCGTTTTTCCACGTTTTTTCTGTTTAAAGATTCCTTCTTGATCTAACGCACTGACAATTTCAAATTTTTCGCAAGCAATCCCACTCATATTTAGTTTATTTATTATTTTTGCACTAATTCTATCACTGCTTGGTGTGCTTTCATGAGGTCTAACGGCGGAAAAATAAAAAAAACCAGCTGGAATAAAACTGCCGTAAATTTTAACCGCGTTTTGCCTAAGAGCTGCCATGTAAATAAGCATCTGAGAAGAAACTCCAGATTTTGCCTCGTCAATATCAAATTTTTTAGAATTTGTTTTATAATCTATAATTCTTATAAATTTATTTTTTTTGGTTTTTAGCATATCTAATCTGTCAATTTTACCTTCAATCAAAACTTTTGATCCATCATCGAGTTTTATTATCATTGGCGTTAGCGCGCCCTTTTTGTTTGAGATCTGTAACTCATGAGCAATGGGTTTAAATTCGCTCTTTTCAAATGATTTTTCAATTGCCCGAATTAAAATTCTCATAGGAACACCGTGACGTGAAAGCAAAAATTTAAACCTTGCAGATTTTTCTTTTAATCCCCCAAAATTTCTTTCCGCATATTCATTTGTGAGACTGTTAATTTCAAATTCTAATTCAAAATTTTCTTTTTTAATTTCTTTTTTAAGTATTTTTTCAAAAAGAAAATGAATAAGCGTTCCGTATTCTAGTTTGCCAAAATGAATTGGCTTGCGTTCTTTTGCATTCATTACATATCTGCAAAAATAGCTGAATCGGCATGAATAAAATTTTTCAATCTGCGAAGCAGAAAGAACTATATTTTTACTAAAAATCCCGAATGCTGAAGAATCTTCTTTAAAACTGAAAATTCTTTTATTGTCAAACTGTTCTTGTGATCTTTCTATAGGAGTTAAGTTTAGGAAATCACTTTTTTCTTCAAAATATTTTTTTAATACAGATTCTAATTGTTCGTTTTTACCCGAAATCAAAGCTAAATATTCAATAGCCGGTTTTTTT
Organism: Oscillospiraceae bacterium; assembly: GCA_031265995.1. GTDB lineage: Bacteria > Bacillota > Clostridia > Oscillospirales > Acutalibacteraceae > Improbicoccus. The sequence goes on along the minus strand of JAISBW010000037.1, from coordinate 80,390 downwards.
GCCCATAAAAAATCTTCAGGTAATAAATCTGAGGTATTTTGTATTTTTGCATTTGGCAAAATACTTTTAATTTCTTTTATAATCTCGCCAGGGATTTTATTTTCGGTTTCATAGCGGCTTATAAAAAGTTTGTGTGATGCGCTCGATACCGCGGCATAAGAGAGAAAAACTCCTCGAGCCCGAAATTCTTCAGAATTATCACCAATATCAATTCCTGACTCTCTTAGTGTTTTGTATTCAAAATTATTAAATATATTTTTTTGAGAAAAATTTTGCGGAAAGTCTCCTTCGGAAACACCGGCTATAAAAACTACTTTTGATTCACGAAAATACGAACGAGAAATATCGGAAATTATAACCTCATCTGAACATTGAGGAATAAAGGAAATATCGGCTGATTGAACCGTCATTTTGAGGCATTCGCTGAATTTTTCCAAGGAAAATTCTAAATCACTTAAAATACCATGGGTTTCGTCAAGTGCTTTTATAAGAATATCCCACAAGCGAATTTGTTCTTCGGCAAGTTTTAAATTGCCTGATTCAATAAATTTTTTATGCAAAATTTTAATATTTTCAGGTATGTTTATCTGGCATAAAAAATTATAAAGCGCTTTCGAAACGCCATTTTTATTTATCTCTTTTTTAAGTTTAAACAACGGATTAATTATTTCTTTTCTTAAATTATTTATTTTTTCTAAATCATCGCTTTCTTTTATCTTATTTTTAAAATCAAACCTCCATTTGTCTCCACTGATTTCCCAAAATAAACAATAATTTTCAATAACTGAAATTTCTTCACAATTAAATTTAGTCAATCCTGATTTTAAATATCTAAAAATATCGTTAGATTTAAAATTTTCAGAGATACAATCAAGAGCAGAAAACACTAATATCATCAAATTTTTATGTAAAATAGGCTCAGGATAATCGTAAAAATAAGGAATATCATAATTTTTGAAAACATTTTCTAAAATAGACCCATAAGTTTTAATATTTCCAGTTATAACTGTAAAATCTGAATATTTAAACCCTTCTTCAATGATAAGCTTTCTTATATTTCGAGCAATAAAATCTCTTTCTTCATAAATACTGTTTGCGATATATATATTTATATTTTGAGATAAATTACTATTTTTTTTATTAATTTTAAACAAATTTTCTTCAATAATTTTAAGTTCTGGAGAAACAAATCTATGATTTTTATTTAAAATTATTGGATCTTTTATGTCTAATTTATTATTTTTAGCAATAAAATTTAGAATTTTTGCTGTTTTTTTAACAATATAATCTCGTTCTGTTAATTTTAAATTATTAAAATCTCTATCACAGTTAAGCGAAATCCAAACATTAGTGCTTTTGATAATTATTTCTAAAATTTTAATTTGAATTTCAGAAAAACTAATAAATTCATCTATAAAAACATAAAAATCTGAAAAAAAATTATTATTTTTAAGTAAATTTAGCAAAACTGTGAAATTATCAAGAGGATCGCTGAATTTTTGACATATTAATTTTTCATATTCAGAAATTATAAAAGATATATCGTAAATCTTGCTTTTTAAAGTCTCGTTTTTAAAATCTTTTGCAAGCTCACGCAAAATTACTTGATTAAACCCTGAATTTTTAATATTTTTGATCGTTTCGGATATCATTTTAACGGTTTCTAATGAACTTGAAGCGCCGGAATAAAGGATTAAATTTTTTTCAATATTTTTAACCGCAATATTTATAAGAGCATTGCGTTGCCCGCGCGAAAGTGTTTCTTGCTCAGGGCGTCCCAACTGTTCGCCGACAAAATGGCAAAGACGCTCAAAACTTAAAACACTAACAAACTTAAATTGATATTCGCCTAAAAACCCCAGTAATCCGCGTTCGCTTTCAAAAGAATTCTGCTCTGGGATTAAAAGAATAATTTTTTTCGCCCCTTTAATTATCCTATCTCTTATAAGCTTACGAATCATCGTGGTTTTTCCGCTTCCAGAATTGCCTAATATAAACTTAAATATAATTAATCCTTATTAATTTACTAATCTAATTTGTAAAAATGAATACTTTATGTATTCTGAGCATTTTTAATAAAATTTTAAAAAAAATTATTGAAAATTGGATACTTCGATCCTTTTGAATACAGGTTCTTAGAATATGTTGGAAATTTTAAACAGGCTTTTTGGATTTTAAATTAAAGTATATGGGCAATCTATTTTCGATCTGCAATAAGCCTCTGCGGCAAGTGCCATAAAATGGTAATCTGCGATTCCTTTTCTTTTCTGTATTTCTACAATGTCGTAGTCTCTTTCTGCGGTTTTGTGCCATTTAGAACTGACTTCTTCCTTAGTAGATTTTCCGGCTTTGAATAGACATTCTTCTACGTTCGCATCGATATAAGCTAAAAAAGCAATCCAATAAGGGCCATTCTGTCCGCCGAAGGATGTTATTAGCTTCTTATCATTTTTTAATTTTTTCCAGCTGTCCGAAGCGTCTTGCCAAAGTTTTTCTTCAAGGAGAGTGTTTTTCGTAGAACTGAAAATTTGATGAACGGCCAGAAACCGCGCCAACCTTGCTTTTGAATAGAGATCATACGAAACTTTGGATTTGCCACATTCTACCCAACAATTTTCAAGTTCGATCATCAAATTCTCATTTTCAAGGCTGTTTCCATACACTGAATTTAAGATAATCATAGTTTCGAGCGATTTTGCTTTGGTTTCATAGCTCTTTGCCATATCCGTAGAATATTTATTTCTCTTTTTGTATTTTTCGCTCGCATATTCATAATATTGCGCGCACTCTTTAAAATGTTTTTCTTCCGAATCTGAGATATTTATAACATGTCGATTGGAATATTTTGATAAAATTTTAGAAGCGAGAACGCGGCAAGATTCAGCCATGCATTCATCAGACTCGGCCTCCTCTGACGAAGAACTGTTTTTCTGGGCATCAATCCAGTACTTCGAAATACAATCAAATCCACTAAATTCACCGTCTACTCCTTTATCTTTACTTAACTGATCTTCCAGTCTTTCGAAAAACTCTTTTCTTCCATCGGAAATATTTGCATTCAGATAGTGTTTTTTCCACAAATTCCCAATAACCAACATCGTCGCTACGGCACCTGCGGCAAGGCCTAGAAATCCTAAGGTGTTAAACTTAGCCTCACTTGTTTTAGATTTTGAACCCAAACCCCTGACATCGTTAATCGTCAAAAACAGCACGGCAACTAGCGCAACCGACATTAAGTTCTTTGTATTATCATATTTTTCGTCTTTCATAATAATTATCCTTCTTTCGTCGGCATAATAAAACTCACTGTCATTCGGAAAAGATTCTATTTCTGCAATAAATTCTTTTCGCTTTTGCTCGTCTCTTCTTTATACAAAATTGTGTTTTTTTCGTGTGATTTCTAGCCTCTTAATTAAAAACCTGTATTCAAAAGGGCAAATTCCAAATTTTTGAAGAATTTTTCTTCAAAATGAGGAAAAAAACGCGATGAATACTTTATGTATTCTGAGCATTTTTGACAAAATTTTGAAAAAAATTATTGAAAATTGGGTGTTTTGATCCTTTTGAATACAGGTTCTTGGTTTTGAAAAAAATTTTGGACAATAAACTTGTACTGTTTAGAGATATCAGACAGGCTCTAAGAACGGACCCTAGAATATGTTCATAATTTTTTCCACTATAAACACCGCCACAGTTGCAGAGAGCGAGACCACAATAAGTCCTTGATTCATCAAACCAAGTATAACAGCAATCAATGCGCCCACAGAAGCGGAAATCACGTGAGAAGTAGAGTTAAAAATTTCTGGAATTGTCATTGAGGTAAGAACAGCATAAGGAATATAAAACAGAAAAGAACTCAAAAATTTGTTTTCGACTTTTTTCTTTAGAAAGACAAGTGGTATCATTTTCAACAAATATTGCGTGCCGCCCATTAAAAAAACTGCCAATACTAAAGCGTTATTATCCATTAAACCTCTCTCCTACTTCAGAAAAAATAAAAACTTGCTAAACTCTGCCAAGATAAGTTACTGCTCATTGACAATTTCTTTCTTATTTGAACTATCGACAGGGAAAAAAACAGCACCCAGAAGCGCAGTAAAAACAGAACAAGCAATCATTATCCAACCAGAAGATAAAAACCTTCTAATAAATGGATTGCATTCAAGCAAAGTGCTAATTCCAGCCGCCAATAAAATAACAGAAGATACCGCCCTAGATCCTCTCATAGGAGGCACAATAAGCGCAAGTAGCATTGCATAAAGTAAAATTCCAAAAGCCGAGCTAACAGAAGCCGGAAGAAAATTAGTGAATACAAGACCAAGAAACATTCCCACAACTGAAGCCAAAAAAGGAAAGAGCGAGATACCAAAAAGATAAGGAGTTTGAAGAAATCCTTTTTGCTGCATGGCGACTGCAAAGATCTCATCTGTATTGAAAAAAGCAAAGATCATACGAGAAAATGTACTCATCTTAGGATCGAGTTTCTGCGACATAGAAATAGAAAGCAATACATATCTACAATTCACAATACAAAAAGTAAGAAGATAAGTGAACACCATCATTTCGCCGCTTGAAACCAAATTCAGTACTGCGGCCATTCCCGTTCCGGAATAAAGCAAACAATACATTAATTGGCTTATACCAAAACCCAAACCTATTTTAACTGCCATTACTCCCAAAGCCACCATCAGCGGTACATAGCCAATCCCAATTGGGATTCCGTCGCTAAATCCTTTTTTAAATAACCTAAGCGAATTCGCTTCCATAAAAGCACTCCTAAAACACAACACTAGCTACAATCATCATATTTAAAAAATGAGACTTATATAACTCAATTTAGTCACACTTAAACCCAAAAGTCAAATGGTTTTATATCACTAAATTTTCAATGGTTAACAAAATGCATACCCCTGGCTACCATATATGCTCAGGGTAACAAAAATGTACGTCCTTGGCTATCTCTATCATCATATGCATTACGTGCTGGAATTTTCCCCTCATTTACAATGCTTCTTAAGATATCATAGGTAGATTCTTCTGAGAACTTATCATAATCATCAACAATAGCAATACCAGTAAAGTTCCACGATGACCACCGCGGTGGTAATCTATTAAATCTTGATGCAGCATTTGCATCATTTACCTCAAATTTTATACCAAAATTAATAGTACGTAATGGAAGACCATCAGTAATCAAAAAATAACGATTAAGCGAATTACGAACAAGAAAAGTTTTTTGAACGCCACCTAGATAGAACTCCCATTTTTGTTTATGATCTGTCAACGTGATTTGTGGAAATTCTAAATCACAATGATCAACCTCAAGATCGGTCACCATATCAACTTCAAGATCGGTAAAGTCATTTAAACAGACATAAAAAGTCCTAAGCGGACGTTCGAAAACAAGACTACGACCATACCTCTTTGAAAGTAAAGAGGCAAAAAGTTGACGCGATTTAACATCGCCTACGTATTTAGAATCGCCATTAGAACATTCTACCGTAGTTTCTAAATTCGGTGGAATTGAAAAAATGAAAAACTGATCGCCTTGCATATTTTTAACCAACTCTCCTGCTATCTCGTTTTGAATCCCTAGAAATATGGAGACACCAATTTTCGAGATTCCAAAGAATTGTTCCGGGCGAACGAAAAAACTCGTAGAGTAATTCCCTGCTTGCGCAACACCTGAGGATAAAAATGTAAAAATTGTGAAAACAACAGAAAAAAATTTGATTTTCATAAAAGAAACTCCTTATTAGAATAAAAATTTTAACATGAACAAATTTTTGCTTTACTTTGCTATATTATCTTATGTGTTCTATGCTTATCAACTATCCATACGTTACATTGAATATATCTCTTCTTGTATTCTAATTCTAGTTTTAGAATATCCTAAAGTCCATTTTGGCACAACTAACCAAACTTCTCCAGAATGAGCAAGAAAAAGTGCACCAACAGCATTTTCGAAGAGCAAACAGGGATCAATTGTAACTTCTGTGTCATGAAATACACTGCCTTCGTCTGTTAGGTATGAAAATTTAGAGTTTATTTGCCCACCTAACCTAACGGTCGTACTGCGAAGAGGAGGAAAGGTGTCCATGTCAGGAAGAAAATTGCCATCTCTATCAACTTTCAGTATAGTAGTTTCACTTTGTCTTCTAAGTTGATCCACAGCTAAGCGGATAACAGGTGCATATGGCACCTGACAGGCTACTAATTCTCCACGAAAATTTTGAAAATGACTAGGAAGCGGTGCGAAATCTAGGATAACAGTCCATTCCGCTCTTACAATATTTTGGAACAAAAACGAAAAAGCCGCAAAAACAACAAACAAAAATTTGAACTTCATAAAAACCTCACAAATATAAAATTACAGTAGCTTATTTAAATCTGCTACTGATATTATTTTAATACTATAAAAAACAAAAGTCAAGCATTTATAATATGTCATCTTAAAAAATTTTTTATTTTTGATCGCCAACCACTCTATGGAATCATTGCGCCATACCATAGACTTAGAACCTGTATTCAAAAGGATTAAAACGCCTAATTTTCAATAATTTTTTTTCAAAATTTTGTCAAAAATTCTCAAAATACATAAAATATCCATTGTGCTTTTTTCCTAATTTTGAAGAAAAATTCTTCAAAAATTTGGAATTTGCCCTTTTGAATACGGGTTCTTATTCAGCATTTTATGCAAGCTGTTGATTTTTTTTATTTCTATTTTAAATATTTATATTTTAATAAAAAAAGTTTTCTAAGGCGTGCGCGATTATATCTCTGAATAAATATACATGGCAAATTTATTAAAATAACTGTTATAGAAAAAAAGATAGCAGTCTGAAATGAGGACAAAATAAACAAAAAAGGGATAATAGCGCAACAAGCCAAGTGATCAAATTCTCCCCGATAAGTTTCCGCTATGAATTCTTTTAAATACGAAATATTAAAACTTATAAATTTTTTCTTAGAAAATCCATTTTTCCCAATGTACTGAGGAATTTTATCCTTCCATTTTTTTATTTTAAAAAAATTTTCATAAAATCTTTCTCTTTTCTTTATCTTTTTAATGTTTATTTTAATATTTTCTTTATAAAATGCATCATGATCCCAACTGATTATAAAAATAAACACAACTATGTGCCATAAAATTGTTATGACAAAACAATACAATGCACTCATTTTTTGCAAATCGTTCTCCTGCAAAAATTAAGAACCTGTTCTCACAGACTCAGATTTAAAGAAAGTTCTTAATAATTTTTATTAAGAATTATGCTAATTATATGGCATTAAACAAGGAATTAAAAAGGAAAATCAGCAAAATTTATTTGAAAATGGCATTTCACAGTTTGCGAGAACTGGTTCTTAAATTTTTGACAATGCATTTACCATTTTCGCCATCTTTTTATCACTCAATGAATATTATTGCTTATATTCTGCAGTAAGTCAAAGTTCTATATCTAACGTGTAAAAGCCTTTATTCAAAAGGATCAAAATACCTAATTTTCAATAATTTTTTTCAAAATTTTGTCAAAAATGCTCAGAATACACAAAGTATTCATTGCGCTTTTTTATCATTGCTGAAGAAAAATTCTTCAAAAATTTGGAATTTGCCATTTTGAATACAGACTCTAAGCTTGAGGACGTGACCGTATTTTTTTTGTTCATGCTTATTATTGGGTAAATCTATTCTTAGTAGCACTCGAAAAGATCGCCGGTGAAATTCTTATTTTTCCCTTCTTGGGATTTTGAATCACACAGCCCTAGATAATAAAGAGCAGCTTTATCTCTTTCATTTTGCTTTAGCACGTCGGTAAAAAGACCGCGGGCTTTTGAAAATTCAGAATCCAGATACAATTGGATTGCACGTTCGAATATGCTTCTTGTTCTAATATGAGATTCTTTTTTAACAATGTCAGAAGAATCAATAATCTCATAAATTTTAATCCAACTCGAACCAGCCACATCACGAAATTTACCCAAAAATCTATATGCTAAAGCAAATTCTTCAGAAATTTTTTCCACAATTGATTCTGTTGCGACAAATTTAACTCCAAGTTTTTTAATTCCGTTGTCTATTTTGATTAACCTGTGCATTTCATCAGAAACTATTGAAATTCCGCGTCTTAAATCATCTCCTATAATTCCCACAAGAACTTCGCCAAAACCTAAACAAATTCTCATATTTTCTTTAATTTTTGAATCAAATTCTGATTCTGAAATTTGAAAGGCTGAGCTTACGGCATTTTTTGGGCTAGCTGGAAATAAAACCGTGGCACCCAATATCGAAAAATTTTGAACGATGCCTGAACTTGATTCCACTATCTTAAAAATCTTAGCATAACTTTCTTGTAAAGAAGAAAACATGTTTCCTTCAAAATCCCCTTTTATCGCTCCACGCACTGGCGCTATATTGAAAGTTATATATAAAATTGACATATGCTCGGTTTTACTATCATTGATGTTTGCCTGAGTTATTTTTTCTTTGCCCATTAAACTTAACAGTTCTTTCGGAACAAACCGTAAATATTCTTTATTTAAACTTATTAAATTCTTAGCATAATTTTCGATTCTCCCGGACATTTCGTTAAAAGAAGAAGCTATATCACTGAATTCATCTTTTGATTTCACACTTATTCGAGTTTTCCATTTTCCGTTAATCATGGCGTCTATTCCTCTTCCGAGTTTGCGAAGTGATTTTAATGAAATCCAGACAATAGAACATAAATATAAAAATATTATAACCGCGAATATTCCCATTATTATAGAAGCATTAATTAGCATTTTAACTATTTCATCAATAACATGAGTTTTTTCATCAATAAAATTACCTGTCATTCCGACAATTCTGCCTGTTTCGTTGGCAATCGGCGCAAATGATGCCGAAAGTTTACCGTGAACGTCTTTGAATTCTCCAAAAACGATTTTTTCTTCACCGTTCCTAAGCTTATCCCAAATTTCATATAAATCTGAAGTTTCTTTAACTTCTAAAAAACAATCCGCAAGAGAAATTTCTGCAGGTATCATATCAGGATCTGCAAATCTAAGTTCTGAATAAGACTTAGAATCGCCCGAATATTTATTGTCGGCTACTGAGTAAAGCTTATTTCCTTTGGCGGCATAAACCATTATATAATCGCTTGTATCGCCGACTTTATCTTTTAAGTCTTTATAAGAGTTTATAATCGAAAGATTGACTCTCGCGTACTCAGGCGTCATATAATTTGACGAAGCGGACATAGTTTCAAGTATATTGCCGTCTATTTTTTCAGCAATAATTTTTGCGCCTGCGCTTTGCGAAACTCTAAGAACTTTAGTATAATTTTTAACTGAATTTAATGTAATTGCGCAAATCAGTACAGATGTCACAATTAAAAAAACCGGCAAAAACATACCAGTTATACGAATTGCAAACGGTATGCGGCTAAATCCTCTTTTAATTAAAAATATTAAACCCAATATTAGGGCAGTGAGCAGCAGCCCGCCGGAAACAGTAAAAATAATTCCCCAAGGAATAAGACCATATCTAATATTTGAAATCATTACATTTGTAGTTCCTAAACGGATATGGAAAGGATTTTCAAAACTTTTTGATGCCGCGTAAAAATCATCTTCATTAATAGCACGGATTCTGCGAAGATCTCTTATTTTGATATCACCTATTTTGACTGAATCTTCGATTGAGAAAACGGGGCTGATGTTGATGCTTTTTGTATCCATTTTGTAAAAATTTCCACTTATAAGATCTGTAAAATAGATATTGTCGCCTCTATCAACAGACATAGAAACAATCGAATTTTCAAAACCATCAAGAACGGAGCGCAAATTTACGCTAGTTCCATCAGGATCGACCGCTACAAGGTCGCCGTGCTTAGTCGCGTAAAATAGCTTTCCAGTCGAAAGAACAGAAACGTCGTTCACCCATTCTGTTTCGATTTCTTCTGAACCGTCAGGGGAGTTTACATTAAATGAATATTCTTTTACCGGACTTTCATCAACATAAGGATTAACGGTAATAACATCAAATCTATTTTTTTCAGAACCAACAACACTGAGTTTTTGACCTGCAACCTGAATTTTTCTAATATAGCTTGCCGTCAGCATATTCCCGCCCGCGGCAAAATCGAAAACTGCGGCTTGTTTGATTTCTTCGCCGTTGGCGTCGTACATTACAACGGCTTCTTTTGCAATTGGATAAAGTGATGGATTAGAAACCACGGCGTTTCTGTCTCTGGTTTCACGAACTAAATAAATATTCCCGCTTGTGTCGATGTCTATATTTCTATAAATTAATAAAGTTTCATTGCCTGATTTTTCTAAGTCTTTTTCAAATTCGACAGTCCCTTTTGAGTTAATTTTTGTAATTTTATATTGTTCTAAGTTTTCTTTAACTCCCAAAATATAAACATTACCCAATGGGTCCATATCTGAACCTAAAAAAGTACCTAAATCAGGTTTGTAATATTTGCTTTGAGCCCAAAATGATATGCCTAAACTAAAAATTACCAACAATATTTTCCAAAACCAACTTTTGTATACAAGGTTGTTTTTTGTTTTTTTAAAAACATAATTTTCCATGTTATTTTCCTCTCTTTATATAGAAATTGTACACTATATTATTTTACATTATAAATAATTAGTGCAAAATAGTCAATATATAAAAATATCCAAGCTAAAAAATCTACTTTTGAATTCAGGTATTTGCTTCATTTTTTTATCGTGGTAGAATGATCATTTACAGGTCATTTTCTTTAAATGATAACTGTCTGTTTTTGATGATTTTTATTTGGCGAAAAATAAAGATCATATGTTGTTGGGTTTTGAATAAAGCGCCGATAGCTCAGCAGGATAGAGCAACTGCCTTCTAAGCAGTAGGTCAGGGGTTCGAATCCCTTTCGGCGTGCCAGTTAAAGATGAGAGCAGCGTGGTGATAATCTGTAGAATTTTGAGTTCTTTTGGGTTTATTACAAAAATCTTCTTATGGGTTTCGTTTGACAGCCTTTAAAAAATTTGGTAACATCGTAGAGGTAATTGGTTTGTGTTTTAAGCGAGGTGTTGAAGTTTGGAAGAGAAAGAATTCAGAAAAAAGTTTTTAGGTTTGTTCGATTTAATTTCTAAAGACTACGAAAAAAAAGAAGAGTTTAGAAAAACTAAGACGCTGGAAGAGTCACACAGGGTTGCGTGTAAGTTCGTGGGAGAAATAGATTTTGATCTTTACAAAAAAGCTTTCAAGAATATTTCCGATTTGGTGTTTAAGAGCAGTGAATTAAGTGATGAGCATTTTTCAAGAGTTTCTGGAGGAAAAAGTTATTTTGCCGATGTGCCGGATTCGTGGGCTTCGCCTGATTTTTTAGGAACGATAAACGGTCTTTTAGGCCCTTTGTCAAGTAGCTTTAGTGCGGGAAAGAAAGTTGGAATGGCTCTTAATAATATGTTCAAATCAGATGAACAAGACAAGATCAAATCTGAGTAATTTTGTCATTAGTCGGTTTTTATTAAGAGGTGATTTATTGTGGAGAATAACGAAAAAGACGGAAAAAAATTTGAAGAAAAGTTTTTGGAATTGTTCAAATTAATTTCAGAAGATAAGAAAAGAGAAACTGAGTTTTCAGAAGCGAAAACATTAGAAGAATCTCATAAAGTTGCGTGTGGTTTTGTTGGTTTTATGGATTTTAATTTATACAAATTATCTATGGAAAAACTTGCTGAAAAAAACAAAGAATTAACGGAAGATAATATGAAAAATATATCCGGCGGTTTTGACAGTAGAATAAGAAATAATAAAAGAGTGGGAAAATTAACAGAAGATGATTTAAGAAGTGTTTCCGGTGGAATTAGTACGGGAATAGTAGAAGAAATAGCTGATATCGTAGGGGTTGGTGATATCTTTCGCAAAGGCAGTAAAATAGGTTCTCTGCTTGAAAAAATATTTTGAGAATCTGTTTTCTGCATATTTTATTTTAAGGATTATCTCTGAGTTTATCTAAAATTAATTGTTAATTCATATTAGGGGCTTGTTTGTTATGTCAAAATGTGATCTTTGCGGCAAGTGTTTGTGCTTTGGGATTAAAGTTTCTCATTCCCATAGGCGTTCAAATAGAAAATGGAAACCCAACGTGCGGCACGCCCATGTTGTGGTTAACGGTTTAAGAAAAAGAATTAGTGCATGTACTCGCTGCATTCGTTCCGGAAAACTTGTGAATATTGCTTAAGTTCCGGTTATATCACAAGGTGTTTGGAGCTTTTTTCTTTCTGCCACGAGTGGAGGATGGGGGCGCCGCCGCTAATAATGATTAACACATTCTAAACGGGTGAAATTATGAAAATAATTGCTGATACTCATTGCCACACAGTTGCGTCTGTTCATGCCTACAGTACTATTTTGGAAAATATCAAATCGGCTAAATCTAAGAGTTTATGGGCCATAGCAATAACTGATCATAATGGTAACGTTCCAGGGGCACCTGGATCTTGGTATTTTGATAACCTTAAAATTCTCCCTAAAGAAATTGAAGGAGTAAAGATTTTGCGTGGCATGGAAGCAAATGTTCTGGGTTCGTCAGGTCATGTAGATGTTCCTGAGCTTAAATTTGAACTTGATTGGATTATTGCATCAATTCATGAAGTTACGTGGAACGGTTCGCATGGAATTGAAGAATGCACTAATGCTTGGCTTGCCGTGGCTGAGAATCCGTTAATAAATGTTGTCGGTCACAGCGGAGTCCCGGGCTTTGAATATGATTTTGAAAAAGTTATACCTGTTTTTAAAAAAAATTCAAAATTAGTTGAAATTAATGCAAGTTCTTTTGAAGTCAGGTTCGGAAGTCGTGTTAATTGTGAAAAAATCGCAGAATGCTGCAAAAAGTACAGAGTTCCTGTAATTGTAAATTCGGATTCACATATATGCGAGCACGTAGGGCGGTTTGACGGCGCAGTTGAATTACTCGAAAGTATTGGATTTCCCGAAGATCTGGTTGTAAATTCAAGTATTGAGCGTTTTGAAGATTACATAAGAAAAAACACTACTTTTTTTGATTAAAAATAAAATTTAATGCATCGTTTTTCTACAGTACTTTAGCTGTTGTAGGTGATTTTAGCAAGTTTTAGGTGTTTATTTGTTTGCTCTGGATGGGGTTTCTATAGGTTTTTAAAGGACTTATATGTTCGTTAGAGATTCGTATTCTCAAATTAGAGAAACATACATACTTATTTACTTAAAATTTTATAAAAACAGAGGAAAACTTTGAACAGTTTTTTTAGAATAGATAAAGAAAGTTTAATAACTAAATTAAATAAAATGAAAAATGAATATCTGAATATTAAAAAAAGAAAATTAAAACTTGATATGTCGCGAGGTAAGCCTTCGTCTGATCAATTATATCTTTCGGAAAAGATTTTAAATTGCATAGACGATAAAATTTTAAACGATTATAGAGAAAAGTCAGGAATTGATATCCGAAATTACGGTTGTCTTGAGGGTTTGCCGGAAGCTAGATCGATTATGGCAGGTTTTATTGGGTGCGAACCCAATGATGTGATTATAGGCGGAAATTCCAGTCTTTCAATGATGCATGACGTCCTTACGCATTTTTTTGTTAAAGGAGTGAATGGATGCAAACCCTGGTCGAATAAAATGGTAAAATTTCTTTGCCCAAGCCCTGGATATGATCGTCATTTTAAGCTTTGCGAATACTTTGGTATCGATATGATTCAAATTAAAATGCTCAAAAATGGACCAGACATGAATCAGGTTATCGATTTATCAGAAAATGACGAAAAAATTAAAGGTATTTGGTGTGTTCCCAAGTTTTCAAACCCGCAAGGGATCGTTTATTCAGAAGAAACAGTTGATAAATTTTCAAGATTAAAACCCGCTGCAAAGGACTTCAGAATTTTCTGGGATAATGCTTATAGTGTTCATGAATTAGGAAATAAAAAAATCGAGATACCAAATATATTCAAAAAATGCCGTGAAACAAACAATGAAAATCTTGTAATCGCTTTTTGTTCCACATCAAAAATAACTTTTGCAGGCGGTGGAATATCAGCAATCGGTTGCCGAAAATCTAATTTTAAAGAAATCAAAGATTATTATTCTTTTAAAACAATAGGATTTGATAAAATAAACCAACTCAGACATATAGTTTTCTTAGAAAATAAAGTTTCTAATCATATGAATAAACATTCTTTTATTTTAAAACCAAAATTTGATTTGATTATAAATTCGTTTAAAAAAAATTTTGAAGAAAATCCAATAATTGAATGGACAGAGCCCCAGGGGGGGTATTTTATCAGCGTACAAACATTTGGTAGTGCACGTCGTATTGTAGATTTGTGCGCCGAAGCTGGTTTAATAATAACGCCTGCAGGTGCTGCTTTTCCTTATGGAGACGATCATGAAGATTCAAATATCAGAATTGCCCCGTCAAATCCAAATATCGAAGAACTTAAAGCAGCAGTAGAAATTTTTTGTTTATGTTCAAAAATTAGTGCGGCTGAAAAAATTTTAGAATCTGTATTCAGAAGATCAAATTCCAATACGATATGAAAGAAGTTGCAACAAGTATAGCCAAAGTCATATGCGTTTTTACTAGCATGTGAATCAGCACATAAAACCGAAACACCGTTAGGTGTTTTGGAAGTATATTTTTGTTTTTGTCTTTGTTTTTGTTTATATATGTGGGGAGGATTACCACCCATATTAGCGGTAACATTACCGGTAATATTAGAGGTAGAATTAACGGTAGAATTAGCGGTAAATTTTGCCCTAGAAAAAGAATCATCGGTAATATTACCGGTAACATTATCGGTAATATCAGAGATAGAATTAGTTGTAAGATCAGCGGTAAATTTTGCCTTGTATTTTGTTTCAAAATCATTTAGAACTTTTTCGCTAATTTTATATCTGCTCGGGAATTCTTTCTTTCCACGCCGATATTCAATTAAATCCGCTTCAATTAATTTGTCACGATTAAGCCTGAAAGTTTTTTCAGACTTAATTTGCGTAGCGCTCATTAACCTTAAGGTATCTACTGAAACCCATTCAGCCCAGCCGCAACGATTAAAAATATGTATCAATTTATACATAATTAGCTGTGAAGCCGCAGGCAAATGGTTATCTTCGACCCATACGTTAAAAGCGTTTAATAGAGCTATATAGTTCAATTCTAAGCCTCTTTTTTCATGCCAAAATTAAGAACCTGTATTCAAAAGGGCAAATTCCAAATTTTTGAAGAATTTTTCTTCAGTAATGATAAAAAAAGCGCAATGAATGCTTTACGTATTCTGAGCATTTTTGATAAAATTTTGAAAAAAATTATTGAAGATTAGGTATTTTAATCTTTTTGAGGACAGGTTCTTGATATTTTTGACAATTTTATTTTCTTATTTTAAAATCGCGGAATGATCATTATCAATTATTTTTTTAATTATGATAATAATTGAATTGAAACTATGTTTTTAAAAAATTTACTTTGAGCTGCAATTTAAAACTATGGCTGGTTTTTTTGCCCTTTCGAAAAACGTTATACAGAAAATAGATAAGCTATTATGGCTTATAATAGCGATAGTGTCTTTTTATGGTCTTTTGCTTAATATCAGTGCTGCAAGAGCAAGTGGGGGCTTTTGTAAATCCCAATTAATAGCGGTTTTTCTTGGTATTGTTTTGGCGTTTTTAATTCAATTTGTTGATTATAGAAAAATTGCAAAACATTATTTCTCGATCGGATGTATTTGTGTAGCTTTATTTATTTTTACCCTAATTTTTGGAACGAACATTACTGGCATTTCCGGAGTAAATGCGCGGGCATGGGTGAAATTGCCCTTTGGCATGAGCTTTCAGCCATCTGAATTAATCAAAATCGGATTTATCGTCACGATCGCAAAACATCTTGAAATTTTAAATAATCTTTCTGAAAAACGAGTAAGAAACAGGAAACTTTCGCCAAAAATGAAATGTTTGATCCTTTTGGCGTTTCATGTGTTTGTTCCGATTTTATTCACACATTTGCAAGGCGATGATGGCGCTGCGATAATTTTTTTGTGTATTGCAGTTTTTGAAATGTTTATTGATGGAATAGAATCCAAATATTTTCTTTGGGCAATAACCGCATTTGCAATCTCAGCACCTTTGATGTGGAATTTTGCTCTTGCTCCATATCAAAAAAATAGAATACTAAATCAATTTAATCCCGAATCAGATCCGCTAGGAGTGGGTTTTCAACAAATTCAAGGCAAAATCTCAATTGGTTCCGGGGGGATTTTCGGAAAAGGACTCTTTTGTGGAAAAAGAGTCGGAGATGGCTCTGTTCCCATTCAAGAAAGTGATTTTATATTTTCAGTTTCCGGAGAAGAGCTTGGATTTGCAGGATGTTTTTTAATATTAATTTTAATGATTTTTCTGATCTTGAGAATATCCTTTGTTGCGCGCCGCGCCCGTGATCAACTAGGGGTTAACATTTGTTTTGGTTTTATTGGATTAATAGCCTCACAATGCATATTTAATATAGGCATGTGCTTAAGTCTAATACCTGTAATTGGTGTCACGCTACCGTTTTTCAGCGCAGGTGGTTCTTCTGTGATATGTCTCTTTATTTGTTTCGGAATAATACAAAGCATACGTGTTTATTCCTAGAATTCAATTATTCATCATCTCTAATTCTCACCGGCAAGACTAAAAATAAAAATGAATCACCATCGATTGGTGTTATTTTAATTGGTTTAATCGAGGTCGTCATTTCAATCAAAACTTTATCAGTTTCTGAGTTTTTTAAGGCGTCGATCATAAATTTATCATTAAACGCGATTTCCAACGCCGCGCCTTCAGAATCCACCGATATTTCATCGCTTGAACGTCCCAGGGGAGCGGAACATGAAAATTTAATATGGTCAACATCAACCATTGCTCTAACAGGATTTTGAAGACGATCGTTTATAACAATCGAAACTCGTTCCAATACTGATATTAACTCGCGTGATTTTACTTTGATTTTCATTGTGCTTTCTTTTGGAATCGCGGTTTTGTAATCTATAAATTCGCCTTCTAAAAGCCTGGAAAGCAGTATGTAATTTTTAAGTTTAAAAAAAATATATCTTTCGCTTAAAAACATTTCAACATCAGTTTCATCATTGGAAATTAAACGCAAAACCTCATTTAATGCTTTTCCTGGAATTACTATTCTAATATTGTTTTTTATTGAAACTGGTTCGCGCCTTAATGCAAGGCGAAAACCGTCTATAGAAACCAAAGTCAAGAATTGTTCTAGTATCTCAAAAAGAACTCCAGTATGGACGGAATTATCTCCATCTTCTGTTCCCACTGCGAAAATCGTTTGTTGAATCATGCTTTTTAGTGTTTCCGCCGGCAAAATTATTGATTTTTCATTTTCTAAAACTGGAAGCTTTGGAAAATCCGAAGAATCAAAACCGGAGATAGAAAACTTGCAATCGCCGCAAACGATTTTTACATTTGTTTTTTCTGAACTTATTTCAATCGGAGCAGAAGGGAGTTTTTTTACAATATCCATAAAAATTTTAGCAGGAACTACAACTGCACCTTCTTCGAAAACTTTAGCAACGCCTGCACCATCTTCATTCTTATTCGCATCAATATTGGTTTGGATTCCAAATTCCATGTTATAACTTTCGATTTTAATATTTAATTTTTCTGATTTTATATGAATTCCTTCAAGAATAGGTTTATCAGAACGCACGGCGGCCGATCTGATAACTCCTGATAAAGCGTTTGCTAATACGTCCTTTTCGCAAGTAAATTTCATGATAACTCTCCTATTTTTTCGAAAAACTCTTTACTTTGCGCCAATTTTACAAAACGAACAATTTCGCTTAAAAATAACCAAAAAATCAAACAGTTTATAGTATTGGTAAAAATTATTTCCTGTTCAAACAAACTGTAAACAGCGACAGCAAATAGCGATAATATCATAAAGTCAAACTTTAAACTATTCATTTTAAATGATTTTTTCTTATAAAATTTTAAAATAATTATTATTTTTTTAATAAAAAAAGAAATAATAAATACCGATCCCAAAACGCCCGTATAAACAAAAGCACCGAAAAATATATTATGCATGAATTGATAATTTTTAATAGCTATAAATGTCTCAGGAATAACATTCTGAGCATATTTAACTATACCACGTGGAGAAGTTCCAAAAATTGGTGAAGTTTTAAATAAATCCCATGCACTGAGCCATATTTTAAATCTTAAGTTTGAAATTCCGTTACGAACTATGTCAGATCTTACCATATTTATATTTTCAATCGGGATACCGCTTATTCCGAAAACTTTGCTCATCATTGGTGGAATAAATGAAAAAATCAATCTGCATAATTTATTCAATAAAACAGAACTTAAACCCAAAAATAAAGATAATGACAAACTTTTTAGAAATTTTTTTATTTTATACTGATAAAAAAACACTAAAGATATTAGTGCTGTAACTATAGATAACGCAACCGTTACGACTCTGGACCAAGAAAGGGAAATATAAATAAACTGAACGATAATTGCCGTTATTTGAAATTTTGTTTTTTTAGGCTGTGATAAAATCAATTCTATTGAAAACAAAATCGACAGTAGTGCAAGTTTTGAAGCAACATTTGGATTAAAATATAAACCATAAAGTCTATTTTCTATAAACCCTATAAAAATAGTTTTATTTTCAAAATAAAGAATATAATTTTGCTGAATAATAAAATCTATTATCGATAAAGCCGATACAAAAAAGCATAAAATAATTATAACCTTTTTAAAAATTTCAATTATTTTTTCGTTGTCATTATCAGGAGAATAAACTAGAAAAAAACTTAACGCGCTCCATATTAATTCTTTGAAATTATTCCAAACCTCATATTTTAGATTGACTATACAGGAAATTATAGACGCAAAAAAAAACAGAACCAACAATTTATCGACTTTTTTTAACTTTTCCAAAAATATCGCTTGAAAAAGCAAAATCAAGCATCCTAAAATCGAGACTGATGAAAACAAACAAGAGTCAATCGTATTACTAAGCAAACTGTAAATTCCTATTGTTCTTAAAATTAAAGCTGAAAAAAAAGCCGCCAAAAATAAATTCTTGGCAAAACACATACATTGATTGATTTTAAAATCATCGCAAAAACAATTAAAACTATGTAACATTATTTAAAAAACAAACCACCGATTAATTTCTAAATTTTATGATTATAAAAACAATACAAGTACCAGACTTTATTATGATAATTAGAGCATAAAAAAAACCAAATTGTCAATAGATTTTTGAGGCAAATTTACAGCGAACAAAAGAAAATTAACAAAATCTATTTGAAAATAGCGTTTCATAGTTTGTGAGAACAGATTCTTAAGATAAAAATGCCTATAAATTCACCTAAAAATTATGCATGAGACAATTGGCCCACCCGGAGGGATTCGAACCCCCGACCTTCAGAATCGGAATCTGACGCGATATCCTGCTTCGCCACGGGCGGTTCTAGCAAACTGTTCTTTTTTTTTGGTCTCAAGCCATAAACTAACTCCCTATATTTAAAAATTGTTTTAGTTAATTTCTGAAACAAACTTGACCATCTATCAGGAAAAATACCAACAGACATAAATGAAAAAAAATAAATTCTCTCTTCTCTAGGAATAAAAAATATAATTTGTTCATTGCGGACTCCTTTTTATCTAAACAGCCGAAAAATAAACCAATATCATCTTCACCAATAGGCTGAGATAATTTAGTTTCTAATTCTTCTTTTTCGTTTGCCATCGCACATTTCTCAGAAAAAATCAAAGCGGCAAACAGCACAAATAAAATAGTATTTTTCAGAAATCTACTCACAAAAAATTCCTCCGATTTAGAACCTGTCTAATATCTCTAAGTAGTGCAGATTTTATGATAAAATTTTTAAAATTTAAAGCGCGAGGGAGGCGAATACTGGCGTATTTAATTAATAAGCAATGCAAAATTTTAAAATTTTAACTAAAATATGTGCTATTTCGGAGATATTAGACAGTCTCTTAAATCTGCAACAAATGCAAACTTTTAATCCCCTTTTAAGCAAGAAAAAAACTCTTCAGTCTTATCATTTTTTTCCCAAGGCGCATACAAATCCTCTCTGCCAAAGTGCCCATAAGAGGAGAAAGAAGTATAAATCGGTAAGCATAAATTAAAATTTTTAATTATCGATGCGGGGCGAAAATCAAAAATACTCTTAATGGATTTTAAAATATGTTTTTCGTCAAAATGCGATGTCCCAAAAGTATCAACCGATATTGAAATCGGATTTGCAACCCCTATTGCGTAAGAAACCTGAATTTCACATTTATCCGCCGCTCCGGAAGAAACAACGGTTTTAGCTACATATCTTGCCATATATGCTGCCGATCTATCAACTTTTGTAGGATCTTTGCCTGAAAACGCACCCCCGCCATGGTGGGCAAAGCACCCATAGGTGTCGACCATCAATTTCCTTCCTGTTAATCCGCTGTCACTAGAAGGACCTCCTATGACAAATCTTCCCGTCGGATTAATAAAAACCTTCGTATTATTATCCATAATATTTTGCGGAATAGCAAAGTTTATTACGTTTTCCACTAAATCTTTTCTTATTTTTTCTATAGATATTTCATTCATATGTTGCGCCGAAATTACAACTGTCTCAATTCTTCGAGGAATTCCATTGTGGTATTCTGCGGTGACCTGGGTTTTCCCGTCCGGAAGCAAGTACGGCAAGATTTTTTCCTTTCTTACATATGTCAAGCGCCTTGCCAGTTTGTGTGCCAAAGAAATCGGAAGTGGCATTAATTCAGGCGTCTCTCTGCAAGCAAAGCCAAACATAACTCCTTGGTCGCCTGCTCCAAACTTATTTTCAAACTCCTGTTTCCCGTCCTTATTCTCTAGTGACTTATCAACTCCGATTGCAATATCGTTTGATTGGGATCCGATCGAAAGTATCATTCCGCACGAATTTCCATCAAAACCTGACTCCGAATTGTTATAACCGACTTCCGCAATTGCACGTCTGGCAATATTTTCAATTTCAACATAACAGTTTGTACTAATCTCTCCGAAAACATGAACAAGACCCTTTGTTACAGCAACCTCGCATGCCACACGAGCATTCGAATCTTTCGAGAGAATCGCATCCAAAATAGAATCCGCAATTCTGTCGCATATTTTATCTGGATGACCTTCAGTCACTGATTCTGAAGTAAAAAACATTTTTGTTCCTTTTTTATAAAACACCAATTTTTTATAGATATATAAAACCTTAAAAAGAAATCAAATCATTCATATTATAAACGCCTTTTGGTTTTTTTACTATAAATTTGGCGGCATTTATCGCGCCCGCGGCAAAAATTTCCCGAGAATCTGCAACATGTTTAAAACTCAAAGTTTCGCCATTCCCAGCGAAAATAATCTCATGTTCACCTTTTATGTTGCCGCCGCGTATGCAATGAATCCCTATTTCGTTTTTTTTTCGAGATTTTTCTAAAATCGTTCTGTCATAAACAATTTCGGTATCATTTTCAGAAAGAGCCTCGGCGATCATAAGCGCGGTACCGCTGGGCGCATCCGATTTTTGATTGTGATGCCTTTCTATTATTTCGATGTCGAATGAACTCCCAAGAACTCGTTTGGCAAATTCTGACAATTTTACCATAAGATTAACAGCTACGCTCATGTTGCTTGAAAAAAATATCGGCACTTCATTTGAACACGCTTTTATCATTTCTCGCTGTTCTTCAGAATATCCCGTCGAACATAAAACCAACGCAATTCTTTTGGATCGGGCAAAATTAAGCAAACTTCCTAGTGCAGACGGACTCGAGAAATCAACTATGACATCGCAAGGTACGCAAATTTCTTCCGCATCGGCAAAAATAGGAAAACTACACTCGCATTTGGTGCCTCTTTCAATCCCGCCTGTTACCAAAACATCCTCGTGCTTTTCAGATTCGTGCAAAACTGCTTTGCCCATTTTGCCAAAACAACCACAGACAACAATGTTCAGAACTTTTTTCTTCATAACTGCAAGACCTCTGTTTATTATAAAATCCCATGTTTTTCCATAATTTTCTTAAGTTTTTTTTCTTTTTCGTTTTCCATCTCCGCTAGCGGCATCCGGCATTTTCCGCAATCAAAACCCATCAATTTAAGCGCTGCTTTAATAGGAACTGGATTAACATCCCAAAAGAGCGCTTCCATCAAATCTTGGTATTTCATAAGTAATTCAGCGGCATCTTTGGAATTGCTTGCTATTTTTTGAGATATATCAGGCAGAATATTTGAAAAAACCGAAATAACACCAATCCCACCGACTGATAAAATTGGCAAAGTTTGATCGTCATTACCAGAATATACCACCAAATCATCGCCGCATAAAGAAATAGTCTTAATTACTGAAGAAATATCCCCATTTGCCTCTTTCGTCGCGACTATGTTCTCAATTTTTGAAAGTTCTAAATATGTTTGAGGCGCAATATTCATACCCGTACGGGAAGGAACATTATAAAGTATCATGGGAATTTCAACTTTACTAGCAATAAATTCATAATGTTTAATTAATCCTAATTGAGAAGTTTTATTATAATAAGGCGTAACTATAAGCAGCGCGTCC
This sequence comes from Oscillospiraceae bacterium, assembly GCA_031265995.1. Classification (GTDB taxonomy): domain Bacteria; phylum Bacillota; class Clostridia; order Oscillospirales; family Acutalibacteraceae; genus Improbicoccus. Next base: position 57,764 of record JAISBW010000037.1, on the reverse strand, counting down.
GCTCCCAATTCCTGTGCTTTAGTTGATAAACTAACAGCGTGTTCAGTGCAATTAGAGCCGGTTCCTACTATTATAGGAACTTTATTTTTAAACTTATTTACTGAAAATTTTATCAATGAATCACGTTCTTCGGAGCTAATCACAGCCGATTCCCCAGTGGTTCCGCAAACAACGACCGCTTGAACGCCGCCACTAATCTGAAAATCTACTAATTTTTCAAACATTTTAAAATTAATATTTCCGGCACCATCAAACGGAGTCACAACGGCTACCGCTGAACCCTTAAAAATTATTTTTTTATTCAATCAAATCACCGATAGACAAATAAAATTTAAATATAGCCCAAATTGCAAAGAAGTTCCGCCAAAAGAACACTTCCGCCTGCCGCCCCTCTTATTGTGTTATGCGAAACACAAACAAACTTAACATCAAAAATCGAACACCTTCTAAGCCGTCCAACGCTTATTCCCATGCCACCACACAAACCCCTATCAAGAACAGTCTGAGGCCTTTTTTGATCTTCAAAATATGTAACTATATTTTCCGGAGAACTTGGCAATCCCCGCGCGGTAAAATTTTGCCACTTTTCAATTATCTTTGCAAGCTCAATCTTTTTATTAAATTTCACAAAAACTGACGCCATATGACCATCACTCACAGGAACTCTCGCACAGTGCGCACTTATAATAGGGTTACTAGAGTTTATAATCTTATTATTATTGATTGTGCCCCAAATTTTTAAAGGTTCATTCTCGGTTTTTTCTTCTTCTCCTTTTATAAAAGGTATAACATTATCTATAATTTCGGGAAAATCAGAAAAAGTTTTTCCGGCACCAGAGATAGCTTGATAAGTACACACGACGATAGATTCAATTCCGAATTCTTTTAAAGGATGAAGCGCCGGCATAAAACATTGGATTGAACAATTAGGCTTAACCGCAATAAAACCACGTTTCGTACCAAGCCTTTTTCTTTGTGATTTTATAATTTCAGAATGTTCAGGATTAATTTCAGGTATTATCATCGGAACATCAGATGTTACTCTGTGAGCACTATTATTCGAAATTACAGGGCATTCAAGCCCGGCATACTTATATTCAAGTTCTTTTATTTCTTCTTTTTCCATATTTACTGCACAAAAAACAAAATCAACCTCACTTGCGATTTTTTCAGCATTTGCAACGGAATCTAAGATAATTTCTTTAGATATCTCTTTTGGAATTTGCGTCTTAAATATCCATTTGTCTTTTAATGCTTCTTTATATGTTTTTCCAGCTGAACGGCTGCTTGCCGCTAATATTTTTATCTTAAACCAAGGATGATTCTCTAAAATTTGTACAAACCTCTGCCCCACGAGACCTGTCGCACCTAATATTGCAACTGAAAGCTTTTTTGGCAAGATATTCTCCTATTTTATGAAAAATCAATACAAATACAAAACGTAAGTGCCAACATTTTTGCGGCATCGCAAAATTTTATGATTTACCGAAGATCTGTATTCACAAAACCCACTAGATGTGCAATTAAATCTATACTTCTTTATAACTGCAATTCTTAAATTCATAAGAACCAGCACCGAAATCGGCGACTAAGCCATGGCTTTTAAATAGCGCATTGTCGCCTAAGCAGCTGATATTTTCTTTGGTTACACAATTTTCAAAATAAGCTCTTTCTGCCCCGAAACTTCCGATTAATCCGCCAATCTTTAGAGGCCAGCCTGAAGACCAATCTATTTCTATATTTCCTTTTGCACTGCAATTATAAAAACTAACATCTTCACCAGAGCCCATTCCGCCAATCAACCCGCCTGCATGAATGCCGTATAATCCGTATGAAGGCGCAGAACCCACATCCCTACCGTTAATTTTTATTTCCCCTTCAGAATGGCAGTCTTCAAACAAAATTTTGCCGTCGGTTCCTATGCAGCCAATAATTCCGCCGGTTCCGTTTCCTGTATAAAGTTCTTTTCCGTCCATATCTTTAACGACGTATATATTTCCTTTATTGATTATATTCCCTTTCAAAATACATTTTTTTAAAATAATTGATTTTTGCCCCCCTATGCCACATGCCCCAATAATACCTCCAACATGAATTTTTCCTTCGACATTACCCTGCCGGAAAAAATTTTCTATTTCTAAAACATTTTTACTATTTGTTTTATCCATTCCCATAGCTCCTATTACGCCACCGCAGTGTTCGTTTCCTATAACATTACCCCTACAAAGAACATTCTTAATTTCTATTTTATCTGATACATATAAACCGCTAATCAATCCTCCGCACATATTGCCTCCTGTTTTAATATTTCCCTGAATGGAGCAATTTTTTATTATTAAAGGGCTGCATTTGCTGTTTATACTACATGCGGCAAAAATTCCACCAGTACGAGATAGCCAACCGTCAGCATCACTCTGAATATTACCTTTAATACAGCAATTCTCAATTGTAATTGGATTATAGTCCGCAGGAATTCCAGAATCGCCTTTCCCGATCCCAAATCCTCCGATTAATCCTCCCAACGTTCCTCTACTTTTAATATTACTTTGAACCGAACACTTTTTTATTGTTAAAGGGCTATGTTCAGAATTTACACCATAACCCCCAATTAATCCTCCGCAAGAATTTGACTCAATATTACCTTTAACACAGCAATTTTCAACTGTAATCGGACTATAAACAGAAGGAAGATTTGCTGTATATTTTCCAATTCCAAATCCACCAATTAATCCTCCTGCAAATCCGCCCGAAATATTGCCTCGAATTGAACAATTCTTTACTGTTAAAGGACTATAATCGGAATCTACACCATAACCTCCAATTAATCCTCCAATGTCGCTGCCACCACCAATATCACCTTTAACATGACAATTTTCAATTGTTACAGAACCGTTTTTATTAACACTATTATCATAATAATTTGCAGTTCCAAACCCACCGATTAATCCTCCCGACACACTTTCGCTCTTAATATTACTTTGAACTGAACAATTTTTTATTGTCAAAGGACTATATTCAGAACCTACACCATAACCTCCGATTAAACCTCCACGAATAGCACTATCAGTCTCGATATCGCTTATAAAACGACAATCTTCAATTGCTACGGATCCATTTTTATTTTCATTTCCACTACCAATTCCAAATCCGCCAATTAATCCTCCCGATATTTTTTGACTTCTAATATTACTTTGAACTGAGCACCTCTTTATTGTTAAAGGGCTATACTCAGAACTTACACCGTATCCATCAATTAATCCTCCATAAAGAAAAGGAACAGTATTAATATTATGTTTAGTACGACAATTTTCAATCGTCACACAGCTATTTTTGTTATTTTTACCCCCCCGATTCCAAATCCAACAATTAATCCACTAATTAAACCACTATCGGAACTGGTGAATTTGCCTTGAGTTGAACAATTCTTTATTGTTAAAGGACTATATTCAGAAACCACACCATAACCTCCGATTAAACCTCCTGAAATTCCTCCTGTTCCTTCGATATCACATTTAATATGACAGTTTTCAATTATAATTGAGCTGTTAACAACAGTTTTATTTCCTTCTTTTCCGATTGCAAAGCCGCCAATCATTCCCCCTAAAAAACTGCCCGAAATATTGCCTTGAACCGAACAATTTTTTATTGTTAAAGGACTCGAACCATCTATTCCGTATTTGCCAATTAATCCTCCGCAAACATTTGATTTATTAATATTTCCTTTAAAACAACACTCTTCAATTGTTACCGGGCTAAAACCATTTACGCCAAAACCTGTGATTATTCCTGATGCTGACCAGCCAACTATCTCGCTTTCAGATATACATTTTTTCAAAGTCACTGGCGCCCCGCCATTAGTTCCAAAACCACATAAAAAACCGGCTTTTTCTCCTGATGGGCTGCCACTTATTTTGCCTTTTGAATAGCAATCGTTAAAAGTAATTGGTGTATCACCTTGACCGCCGAATGCAGCAATGAGACCAGCGATTTGTGTTCCTAGAGTCCCATATATTATAGTAATCTTCGCCCCGCACTGAACTAATTCACCGCCGCCCGTAATGTTGCCTATATGAGAGCAATCTTCAACATAAACGCCTGAGCCAATTAGATTTTGAGTGCTTTTGCCAGGCATGAAACCATCTTTGCCAAGAATTTTATTTTCGTTAAAAATTCCAAAACCTGCGACAAGACCTCCAGCTTGGCCGCCAGAGGTTGCGATTTCGCCGGCAGAACGGCAATGCTTCATAATAACACCAGTGCATCTTCTTTTTTCTCCGTTCCCCCCAACGTCATGTTCGCAATCGTTGTTACCGCCGGAAAAAGTTCCAGCGATTCCGCCAGCTTGGCCTCTTGCATAAACATTAACATTATTTGAAGTATAACTTTCTATATTTATTTTGTTAGAAGGATGTTCGAGAGTTCCGATAATTCCGCCGGCATAGTAATATTTGTGATCAACATCTTTTTCACCGTTTTTGCCGTTTACTTCTTTAAAATTATTTAAATCGCCAAAAGCAATTACGTTGCAATTTTCAGCATGAAGATTGCTTATTTTTTCAGACGATTCTACGGAAATTCTGCCAATTGCAGTTCCTGCATGAAAATAATATTTTGATTGTGCTGGTTTTCCTAAAGAAATTGCTTCTTGTGTCTTAGCAGAAGTTTCAAATGTCGCAGTTTGATTGGGTGAAACCACAATCGAGCATGAATCTTTAATTTTAAAATTCTTAATTTTAAATTTTCCTTCAACATCGCCAAAAAATCCCGAGTATCCATTAGTCTGACTATCTATAAAAACAGACATATTTTTAATCGTATGATCGTTTCCGTCAAAATTACTTTGAAATGAATTAGAAGTACCACTAGAACCGTCTTTTCCAATTGGAATCCATGCGTTTTCTATTTCTCCAACAATTTCCAAATTATACATATCATTTCCACTCGGATCTTTTTTTACTTTAGTTTTTGAAATTTTAGGCATGGTTCCCTCAAGATCTATTTCTTTATTTGGGAAATCCAATTTAAAAGTTTTATTTTTTACAGCTCCATTACCACTGTTTGTCAGTGCTGCCAAAGCTCTAAGTTCGCCTAAGTTTTCTATGGTGATCTCTTGGTTTGTTGCCTTTTTTATTTTTACTTCAAAATTACTTTTTTCACCATTTGTAGCATTATGATAACTTTTTACAGTAACCCCGCTTGTATCCACTTGGTTAAGGTAAAGATCGGGATAAATCTCGGTTTTTGTAACTCTTTGAATTTGCTCTCCGCCCGCTTCTGTAAAACCAAGCATGAATATAGGATTTAAAGAGAAGAAAAAAGAAAATATGAAAGAAAAAATTCTTTTCAAAATTTTTTTAAACATTATTATCACCTGCCGTTTTTGTGTGAAAATTTCTAGATTTTTTATTTTTTTTATTTTTTAAATAATCTTAATTAATTAAATTAGTGATTTATTAATTAAAAACCAGACTATTTATAGCTAGAATATGTGTAATTATACCAATTAATTTTCAGAATTGCAAGAGGCAAGTATACTTAGAATTAGAATTTTTTTAAAATAATTTTGCAGTATTTCAGTTAAGTTCTTGCTTTTATTTTATGTTTGTTCCAAGAAAATAAGAAAAATATTAAACTTAAGATTAAAACTGCAACACATAGTAAAGTTAAATTTTTAGAAGTTTGGTTTGTAATTATAAAGCTAAATACAATCGGTCCTAAAATATATCCTACGCTTTCTACTACAGACCCAATCGCTGAACTTCCACCATATTTTTTAACGCTTTCAAGGCTAGCATAGTATTTCGATTGAATCGAATATAAAAATGAATTTGAAATACCAAAAATTAATATGCTTATGATTAACATTGGTATAGTTTGGAATTTTGCAAATAAGAAAAACGAAAACGAAGTTAAACAAGTTCCAAGTAAAATTGCAACAGAATCTTTCATTTTAGACGAAACTAGGTTTGTCATAAAATTTCCCAGAGCTATAGAACATAAACTTCCAACAGTGTAAAGATAACCAATATAAGAATCATTAAGCCCAAGTTTCTCGCCTTCAAACGGAAGCATATAATCGGTATAAGAAGCGCAAATTATAATTGGAATAAACGACGCCAGAAAATAAATAAAGACTTTTTTTGAAAATATAAATTTAAAAATTCCTGAAAGTTCGTCCTTAGCGTTTTCGTGTTGTTCTTCTTTTTGTTTTGCATCATGGATATAAAGAAAGATGAAATATATAACAGATAAACTAAAAAAAGCGGAAATAATATAAATTTGAATATAGCTAAGCCAATTTAATAAAAAGGAACCTGTTATAATCCCGCAAGTCGCACCATTAAGAACCGAAGAATTATAGCCGGCATATGCATCGGAGGAATCTTCGGCAATTAAAAGATTGTTAATCATAAGCAAAAGAATGCTTTTGCCTATTGCGGATATTATTCCGCCGAGCATAAGGATCCAAAAATTGGGGATTAAAGCCTTTAAAGTAAGACCTGCTGCAAATAGCATCCCACATATGATTGCGCATTTTCTTTTGCCCAAGAAATTGATAAATTTATTCCCTAAAAACAAAACAATCATTCCGAAAAATGTTTCTGCAATAAAGGGCATACTGGCCATAAATTCTTTTGAGAAATTCCCTATTTGCGGCGCGATTGAAATTGAATATAACGGCGCAAAACCAGAAACCATATTTATCGAAACGTATATAATAAAGGCGAACATTCTTGACATTGGCGCATTCATTTTTATCTTTTCTTTTTTTGCTGCTAAGCGTCCGGCTTCTTTTTTGCTGTTCATAAAAATTGAAATCTCAAGTACTAACAATATTAAGAGTATCGCTATAGAAGCAATACCTAAAAAAAGCGAAATCATAAATTTACTGTTTTCGGCTTCAAAAGCATCAAGACTGGTGCCAATTTCAACTAAACCAACCGATTTGCCCGAACTGTTAATCAGAGGCGAAAGAACGAAAATGAAAGTACCCTCTTGAGTGGAAATAGATGTGAATGTCATAGGTTTTTGCGATGTTAAAATTTCATATTCTACATTTTCTTCGGTATATGGAAAAAGAGGATAAATTCCAGCATAAGTTTCATTAGTATCAAAAACCGCACTTACAACGCAATTATCTGTATTGTAAACCGATTCTGGAATAGAATCTTCCTTTGTGATTTTTTGAACTGTACAATAAAAATTATCAATAAAATCATTTTTTTTAGAAAATATACCTTTGATCGCACTTCTTAATTTTTTGTAATCTTCATTCATAAAATGTGAATTTTTGTTTATTCCTTCGAATTCATCGTACGGAATATTTTCTTGAACTATTGCAGTTGCAACTTGAGCTTTTTTTACTAATTCATCCGTCATTCTTTTATTGAAATTCTCGAAGGAAATGGCACAGAAAATAACTGTTAGAAAAACCGTACCTATAAAAACCAAACTACACACTTTGACAACGAAAGATTTGCTTTTTATTATTTTTTTGGAAATAAAAATTATTAAAAATATAAAAATTATAAAAATAATAAGCACGGATATACAAAATAAAATATAATTAATGATTAATTTTTTTGAGTATTTAAAAGTGTCATAGTAGTTCTCTTCTTCTGAATTAAAATCTAAAATAACTTCAGAACTTGGAGCAATAATCCTTGGCAAATCACTTTTATTTTCTTCTACGAAAAATTTATAATATAATGGACATTCGTTTATATCTTCGCTTGATTTATCAATAATCACTAGGTTTGCTGCGTCTTCGGAACCGTTTTGATATTCCATTGGATCGAAAATATAAATTCGCCTGTCGTTAATGTCGCTGTAAACTATACGATTATCGGATAAAACCTTAAAATATATCGGTATGGAATTGGTTTCCCTGCTTCGATTATAAATTAAAAAACTATTATTTTCGCTAACCTTTATAAATTCGCCGCTTTTAGTAAGAACCGTAATTTCATCTAAAGATTGAATGTCGCACTTTAAAGTATTAAGTTTTGCGTTTTCATAGTTAATTTTTTTGATGATCTCATTTTCTAAATTTTTAATGTAAAATCCAATTGAATCTGCCGTGACATAATAAAATTCATTGTCAATGGTAAATATTTTTATGACTTCCGAATTTTTTAATTTGTCTTTATAATTTGCGTTAAAAATTTTCTTTAAAAAAAATCCGTTGGAAGAAAATTTTAAAATAGATTCTGAATCAACTTTGTTCCCTTCGGCGCGTTTGACGTCATGGATATAAATATTTCCATTTTTATCGCAGCAAACATCGCTTGCCGAATTAAAATCTTCTATCGGTGAAGTTTTACCCAGTTTTAGAAATGTAATTTCGTTATTTTTATTAACGCTTATTATTTTCGAACCTGAACTGTCAATAATAACCATTTCATCATTTGAATTTATCGCAATAGAAATGGAGTCTTCAACTGTATATTTTCTGGAATTTAAAAACGGGTAAAAGTAAAAAAAATCAAAATTCCAAAGAGTAAACCCTGCCGCACAGATAATTATTAACAGTCCGCAAATTTTAGTCCACAAAGGTTTAAAAATTTTAATCATTATAAAAACTTCCTTTATATTTTAATTATTCTGGCGAAAAATTTGTGTTTCAGTGTGTACTCACAAATTCTGCTTTTATGAATACGAAGCCCCAATATTCCCATATCCTCAGAGCAATTCGATAAAATTGTATCTTCATATTTTTTTTCATTTGAATTGATAATATATTCATTTAATCCATTTATGTGAGCCATTTTTTTTTGATGAAAGTAAAGTTGATTTTTAACTTTTTTATTTAAACTAAATCCAATATAATCTGAATCTAATTTCACAAAAAAACCCATGTAACCTAATTTTTCATATTTTTCTATGGTGGTGCTTATTATCTTTTTTTCGCATCCATAAACGCAATTTTTGCAATTTTGTTTACAAAAAAAATTTTTTGTTATTTCATAGCACATTTGTTTGTTTTCAGAATTTATTTCTTCGATTTCCGGTTTATATTTTCTAACAAAATTATTATAAGAATGTCTTCTTTTTTTAGAATTTTTTATTAAATTTTTAAGTTTTTCAGTTTGATATAAATAATCGCTTGAGTCTATATTATAAAAAAATCTGATTCTATATTTTTTTCCTAAAGACAGGAAAAATCCAAGTAATTGTGAGGGTATATGACCGAAAATTAAAACTCGTTTTTCAAAAAAATCAAAAATTTTATCGATTGCTTTACAAAAATTTTTTAAATTATAATCACCTAAAGGCGGAAGAATTATAATTCTTCCATCACAATTTTCAGAAATGCAAAGAAGATTTTCAAAAATGTTGTAAAAATATTTATATTTTTCAAAAACAATAAATTCAGGAAAACAAAAAAGCGAGCCTAAATTGCCGGGAGTACGCTCAATAAAATCCTCTATTAATCCTCTTTTTTCAATAGTAACTTTTTCTTCAAATTCATCCGGCATATTTTGAATCACCCTGTTATTACGAAAACTTATCTATGAATTTTAGATATTTACAACTATTTACATATAATTATACTCATTTTTTTGTATAAATCAATAGTTTTTTCGAATTGAATGCAAAACCAAAAATCTGCATTCATAAGAAAAATTAGAATTAATTTTTCTAAATACAGATTTTAACTATTCAAAGATATATAATTCAGGATCAATTCATAAAAACAATACCACTAAAACAAGACATGTAAGAACCTGTATTTAAAAGAACAAATCCAGATTTTCGAAGAATTTTTCTTCAAAATAAGGAAAAAGGCACAATGAATACTTTACGTATTTTGAGCATTTCTGGCAAAATTTTGAAAAAAATTATTGAGAATTGGGTATTTTGATCCTTTTGAATACAGGTTCTAAGCTTTTTGAATGCAGGTTTTTAAATTTTCTAAAATTCTAGACTTGTCTAAATCAGCTTTTATTTTAGGTTTTTCTCCGAAAATTGTGTACTCATCGCCTGTTCTTGAAAATTTTAATATTCCGAGTTCGTTTAACACTTCTAAAATTATATAAAGTTTAATTAATTTTATGTTATAATTTTTAAGTCTAAAACTTAGAATATCGACTCTAAAATAAGAAATTGAATGTCTTACCACATAGTTATAAACAACGATAAACTCATCTCTTGTAGGCAATAACACGGATAAATCCTCTTTTATATTTCCTGACATAAAATCTTCGAAATCTCGTTTTTGGCGAACGGCGTCGCTTGTATCGAGATCAGAAAATTTAAGGTCTAATATATGAATTGAAACACTAACAGAGCCTAAATAAAAATTTTTTCTCAAACGAACGGCTAAATCTAGGGTATCGCCTAGCTCGTGGAGAAATCTAATTTCAGAAACGCCAAAAAGCACGGCGTCAAACTCTTTGTTATCTTTCAAAAATGTAAGTTTTAAATGAAGACCGCCTCCAATTGAAACAATTTTTATAAGTTTAGCCTCCGTTATCCCAAAAACCGGTTCCACATTACAAGAACCAAACGGCTTTAATACATCAATACTTTCAAGGTTTTTAACGGATATCTCAGACGGCTCAAGTAAGTATTCTATTTTTAAAATTGGGAACGGTACCTCGATGTCTTTGACATAATCCAGAATTTCGGATTTAAATTTTTGCAAATTTTCGGATTTTAAAGTGAGGCCCACAGCCATTGGATGCCCACCAAATCGCAATAAAAAACTTGAACACTTGCTGACTGCGGAATGCATGTCAAATCCTTCGATACTACGCCCGGAAGCTCGGGCTTCTTTGTCTTTTATCGAAAATAAAACACAAGGTTTTCCAAACTTTGACATAATATTAGCGGCAACGATTCCGATTATTCCGTGATTCCAATCTTCGCTCCAAACGAAAATTATACGCTCAAATTGTGCCCCTGTTTTTGAAATTTCAACCTTGGCTTTCCCGAAAATTTTATTGCTTACTTTCTTTCTTTCATCATTTTCATTCACTAAAACAGAAAACAACTCAGAAGCTTCTTCGGAAGACTTGCTTAAAAGCAGTTTAACCGCGGCTTCAGGTTCGCCCATCCTTCCGCAAGCATTTATTTTAGGAACAATACCGAAAGTAACATCCAAAGAAGTCAAACTACCGCAAAATCCGCAATTCTCGGCAAGAATTTTTACACCTGGCTTTTTTGTATTCTCAATCGTTTTTAGTCCTAATTTAACAAGTTTTCGATTTTCACCAAGGAGCGGAACGGAATCGCCTATTGTACCTATCGCAAGGAAATCGCCGTATTCATCAATGAGTTCGCTTAAATTTTTCTTGCCTTGCTCCATCGCTTCAATAATTTTAAATACAACGCCGACACCGGCAAAATCAGAAAAACCACCAGGATTTAAATGCGGATTAACAATTGCTACGGCATCAGGGAGATCTTTAGGCGGTTTATGGTGATCTGTCACGATAACATCCATTCCGATTTCATTTGCAAATTCTATCTCTGTTTTTGCGGAAATACCATTATCTACGGTTAAAATTACTTTAACCCCATAACTTGAAATTTTTCTCACCGAATCAGCATTCAAACCATAACCACCACTGTAGCGTGACGGCAAACTATAGATTACATCAGCGCCTTTGCTTAGAAGATATTTATAAAACATTGCCGTAGAAGTAATACCGTCGGAATCGTAATCGCCGAAAATGCATATTTTCTCAAAATTTTCAATTGCGGTTTTTAATCTTTTTACTAATTTTTCCATACCAACAAAAGAAAAAGGATCAGAAACAACCGGCGAATCATCTAAAAACGAATCGATATCACTTTTTTCAGTTAAATTCCTTGAAATAAGTAGATTTGCCGCAATCTCAGAAATATTATAGCGTTCGCGAATTTCATCAGCCAAAAATTTATTGGGCTTATTAAAAACCCATTCTTTTAATTCCATATTTACACTTCTTTATATTTTAAAAATTATTTTTTCTTGCTTAAACATATGCAGAATGACAAAAACTGAAATTGCTATATATAAGAAAACACCTAAAAAAGAGGTCATTATATGCAAAGGATTAATTATTCCCGCTAGTAACTCTTTCATTAGACAAACAATATTTAGAACAGGAATCAAAAAGTAAAACAAAGACATATCACTTGAATTAAGAAAATAAGTAAAATATGAAGGTATCAAACAAACTATAGAAATTGGCACGGTATAAGTCTGCGCTTCTTTGTAAGACTTTGCATAAGTTCCGATAATTAAATTAATTGCAGCGAAAAACACCGATGTAAATATTACGGTTAAAAAAAGAATAGAAATACATCTTATTCCGATAGAAATCTTGCCCGAAGATGAATACAAATAAACACAAAGACCGATGCCAGTGCAAATTGAAGAAAATATACCCATGAGAGCGGCAGCGGAAAGTTTGCCTAAAATAATCATACTACGAACAGCACCTGTAGAAAGCAAAGGCTCAAGTGTGCCGCGTTCCTTTTCACCTGCGGTCATGTCTAAAGCACAGCCTACCGATCCTACACAACAATAAAGAATCAACATCATTGGAGTTAAAATATTAAAATACATAGACCCCATATTATCTACTATTCTGCTATCAGGTTCTTTAATCGGAATCTGATAAGAAGTCAAATATTTACGAATTTCATCGGTTTTAAGATTACTATTTTTTGAATACAAAGCAACTTCGGCACACATTTCCCTGAATGCGCTTTCACAAGCCAGTAAAACAGGTGAAGTCATAATTGAATTGATTGATGACTCGCTATATTTTACATTAATCTCAAAATTATTGCCAGATAAAATTTTTTTATTAATATCTTTTGAAGTTAAAATATAAGCCGAAATCTTACCGGATTCAAGCTCGCTCGGGGCAGCTTCAATTATTTTTATATTTTTTTGAGAACTGCAGAAATCGTAAAAAAAATTATCTGAATTATCAAACGCTACGACAACGCTTTGTGAAATTTGGCTTTGAGTGTTTTTCATTGAAAACGAGGTTATCCACAGCATTGTGGGAACCAAAAAAAAAGGAATCAACAAACCTACTATAAAAGTTTTTTTATCTCTTAAAATATTCTTCATTTCTTTTAAAAAAACAACTATTGTTTGTTCAAACATTCCGATTTTCCCTATTATCAGATTAAAAATATACAAACTAAATAATACTAACAACCCGTATCCAAAAGGATCAAAATACCTAATTTTCAATAATTTTTTTCAAAATTTTATCGAAAATGCCCAGAATAAATAAAGTATTCATTGCTCTTTTTTTGTCACTACTGAAGAAAAATTCTTCAAAAATTTGGAATTTACCCTTTGAATACAGATTCTAATAATTCAGTTTTTCTTGTTCGAGCATTTTCTTAAATCTAAAGTATTCTTTTCTTGCATTAACCGCATAAACACTAAAAAATCTGTCTATCATAACGGTTTGCAAAACCCCTAAAATACTACTGAAAACCAAATATATGCCAACAGCGGCGAAAACGGTGTAAACAATCCACGCCTGAAAAATTGGAAAAAGATACATCATGAATTTTCCCCTAGGTGCTTCTTCATTGGAGCCGGAAATTTTTTGCATTATGTAAGTGCCGACCACGGATGAAAAAAGACTTAATAGAGGAATAATCCACAGCATGCTGCTAAACTTTGAATATTTAGGAGTATCGAGCAGACTAAGCCCGAGAAAACTAAACCCTGAACTTAACTTTGAAATCTTGATTGTTTCTTCAACCGAAAACATGGTAAGTTTTTCTTTAATGGTATCAAAATTTCTCACTAATTCAAGCTGAGCATTATTTTTATTCTTAGAAAGCGTTTCCAGTGGCAGAACTTCGGATGCTAAATTAACTTTTTCAATCGGCAAATGCAAAACATTGGTCAAGGGCCGTTGAATTGCCCCGTAAATTCCGCTGAGTATTACGATAGTCGATATCATAGAAATATTTAGAAGTCCTTTTAATGGGTTGAAATTTTCTTCTTGACTTAACACCATAAACTCTTGGTTAAAACGCTGTGCATCGGTACCACATCGTTTGCGAAGCTCTTCTCTGCGCATTTCAAACCGTGCGCTTGGAGTCATTCCGCGTTGTCGTCTGATGGCAAAAGGGAACATGACAACACTTATGATAAGCGTAAAAAAAAGGACGGCCACACCGTAATTCCCTAAAATCTCAAATAAAAATCCCAAAAAGAATCCTAAAATTCCCGCAAAAAAATCTACGAAACCAAACATTTCTGCCTCCTAACCTAAATTGTATTTTATTCTTTAGATTTTATCAAGTGTTTTTTAAATTTGAAAATTAAGCACAAAAGTAGTAATAAAATCGAGATAAATTGCGAAATTTTGATTTGAGTGTTTGGAATCAAAAGGCTATCTGATCTTAAAAATTCAATAAAAAATCTTCCGATACTATACCAAATTAAATAAAAATAAAATTTGCTTTTTATGTTTTTTATTAATAAAAATCCAATTAAACACCAAAAAGATTCGTATAAGAAACACGGATGAACCGGAATAAAATCAGTCGCCTCGCTGGCCATGCCAAATAGAGACGATGTCGGAGAACCAAACGCCTCTTGATTGAAAAAATTCCCCCATCTTCCGATCGATTGCGCTAAAATAACTCCAGAAGAGAATAAATTTAAAACGTTTTTAAAATCTAAATTTTTGAATTTGCAAACAAAAAAAACAGCGGCGATTCCTGCTAAAATCGACCCATAAATGGCCATTCCGCCTGAACGAATTCTGAAAATATTTAAAAAATTTTCGAAATAAAACTTATCGGGATAAAATATTATGTAATAAATTCTTGCTCCTATAATCCCTGAAAAATAAACCGTTGTAATAATTTCAGCAAGTTGTTCTTCATCTATTTTATTTTTTGCCTTTTTATTCTCTGAAAACACCAAAATCCCCGCAACAAAAAACGCAACGGCGACGATTAATCCATACCACTCTATATCAAAGCCGCCAATTTTAAATGCCGTGGGGTCAATATTTAAGTTTACATTAAAATATTTAAATGAAATGTGATAAGACATGTAAGCTAACAATCAAAGATTAATTTTGACATCATCCAGCTCATCTGGGTAACATCTAGGTTCCTCAGGTTCTTCGCTAGGAGGATGTTGCGTGCCATGATTTACCCTTGTAGTTGCGTCCCTTGGCGGATGACTACCAGTTCTTGTAAGCCTAAAAAGAGATTCGTTTTTCATTAAACCCCGAAGTATACTAGGTGCATCTCTTACTTCTTGCAACATTTCCCTCAGGAGTGCCGCCACCCGAACTATTTCTCGCGAAGTGTTTCCATCTTCAAACGTTCTAGCTATAGCTTCGATTTCTCGGGCAGCCAATAGTATTGTATTCATAGCTTGTTGTAAAATTGTTTCATCTGCATTTTCCTCTCGCGCATCTAAAACTCTCAAAGCATTTAATGCTAATCCAAATATTTCTATAAGTTTTTCTCTTTGTTCATCACCAAAAATAAGAGCTAAGCTATCGACTGTCGTCCCTATGCGTTCAATTCGTCCTGGACTTAAAATAGTATTAACTCCTGCTATAACTTTTTGGCCTTCATTTAAAAAAGCATAAGCTTTAAAAGATAAAATTGTAACTGGAAACATCAGAAAGACTGCGAAAAGATTCATCAACGAAAAAGAATGCGGATTCTGCTTTCCCCCAGGCATAAATCTAATCACCTACCCTTAAAAATTTTTAAAAACGAAACAATAAAAATTCAGACTTTTATATAATTAAAAACACAGACCTCAAGAACCTGTATTCAAAAGCATCAAAATACCTAATTTTCAATAATTTTTTTCAAAATTTTGTCGAAAACGCTCAGAATACATAAATTATTCATCTTGCCTTTTTATCATTAACTGAAGAAAAATTCTTCGAAAATTTGGAATTCGTCCTTCTGAATACAGGTTCTAAGTTTCGCCACAAATTAAAGTGAACAAAAATTCATTATATTTTCTGTCACTTAATTCGTCTCTTTTAGAATGAGAGTCAAAAACTTCGATAATCTCACCATGGCGTATGACAACCACTTTATCAGAATAAAGCTTTATATTTTCCATAGAATGACTTGAAAAAATTACAACTTTTTGCTTATTTCTGCAAAAATCCAAAAAGTTAAAAAAAACATGTGCGGATTTAAAATCAAGACCTGAATCTGGTTCATCGAAAAGCATAACTTGCGGATCATGAATCAAGGAGCGAGCTATCGCCGCTTTCTGGCACATTCCTCTGGACAGTGAATGCGCAAATTGATTTTCAAAATTTTCAAACCCAAAATTTTGTGCAAGTTCAGAAACTCTAGATTCTGCTTGGGATAACGGAATCCCATATAATCTTGCAAAAAACACAAGATTTTCCCTCACCGTAAGACGATCGTATAATCCCGCCTCACTACCAAAAAGAATTCCAACGTTTTCTCTGACCATACTTGGATTTTGAATCAAATCAACACCACAGACATCTACTGTACCTGAATCCGGCTTTAACATTGTGCTCAGAATTCTAAGCAAAGTAGACTTACCCGCTCCGTTTTCGCCGATAAGACCGACAACCTCACCATATGAAACTTCGAAATTTATATTCCGAAGCACTTCAACGCTACCAAAATTTTTTGAAATGTTATTAATTTTAAGCATAGTCGTTCAAGTTAAAACTCTTTATAGACCGTCCGCAATTAGGGCAGACAAATTCTTTAGGAGCAGAATTTTTAGTAACCCACAATACACTTCTGCTACCGCAGCTATTACATAGTACGTTGACAGGTTCCGCTCCTTCACGAAAGGCACCGGCTACATTTAGATCTTCGTCCTTTACTTCTTTTTTGTCTTCCTTATCGTTTTTATCATTCTCTTTATTCTCTTCATCCTCTTCAAAATCGTCAGAATCTTCCTCGTTATCTTCGAAATCTTCATTACTTAAAGAAAAAGCTTTGAAATTCATAAACGTCCCCTCCTTGTTTATTGTTGAAACTACAACAAAAACCAAAAAAACAAACTGGTGGAGATAAGCGGGCTCGAACCGCTGACCTCTTGAATGCCATTCAAGCGCTCTACCAGCTGAGCTATACCCCCTAATTTTAATTTTATCATTAATTTTATTTCTTTTCAAGTGTTTTGATAAAATAGTTAAAAACCTGTATTCAAAAGGGCAAACCCAAATTTTCGAAGAATTTTTCTTCAAAATTAGGGAAAAAGCACAATGAATACTTTATGTATTCTGAGAACCCGTTTTCACAGATTTGAAACGTTAGTTTTAAAAAAATTCAGATTATTTTTAAAATTTATTTTTTCCGCTTACCATTATATTTAATGACAAGCATTGTTATATCATCGGATTGCGGAGTTTTTCCGGCAAAAGAATCTATCTTTTTTTTAATGGTATCTACCGTGTCTTTAAGAGGAGTTTTTTCAACGTCTATAGAATTAAGAATCTTTAACAAATTATCTTCTCCCCAAAATTCTTTTTTTTCATTTGTAGTTTCAGTTACTCCATCAGTGTAAAGAAATATAGCGTCGCCCGGTTCTAAATTTGTTCTTTCACAATTGTAATTAAGATTTGGCATTCCTGCGATAACAAAATGCTCCTTAACTTTTAAAAATTTAAATTCGTCTCCTGATTTTTTTATCGCAGGCATTGTATGTCCTGCGTTGGAAAACATAATTTCCCCGGTTTCAAGATTAAGAATCCCTAAAAATGCGGTTAAAAACATACCCATATCATTATTGTCGCACATTTGGTTGTTAACTTTTTCAAAAACTACAGAAGGATCCAAATCCACGTGAGCTTGATTTTTTATAAGAGTTTTAGCAATTACCATAAAAAGCGCGGCGGAAACTCCTTTGCCTGAAACGTCAGCGACGACGAACGCAAGATGAGTTTTATCTATGAGGAAAAAATCATAAAAATCCCCTCCTACTTGACGTGCCGGTATCATAACTGCATATATATCCATTTCATCGAGTTCAGGGAATGCCGGAAAAATTCTCGGGAGCATTGATTTTTGAATTCTGTTTGCCACACTAAGCTCTGAAGCAGCTTGTTGTTTTTCAGACGTTATCTTTTTGACATTTTCAGTATAATCCTTTATATCTGACATCATTTTATTAAATGATTGGGCAAGCTTGCCTATTTCGTCTTTTCCTTTAACTTTAATAAATTCAACGTTTATATTTTCATAGTCTTCATTTACAAAATTTTCACTAACTCTTGAAATTTCGTCTATTGGTTTTATTATAATTTTTTTTACTATCATCATTAATATTATTACACATATAATAATAATAGCAATAATAATAGATAAAGATGTAATTATATAATTAAACAGTTCATTCATAACCAAATTCATATTAATGTCCACACCGACATATCCAACCGTTTTATTTGAGGAATTTTTAAAAGCCGCATAGGAGGATGCCACGAAACCATATAATTTGCTGTGAACAATATCAAGAAGATACGTATTTTTGCTTCCTGCCATTGCAAGCTTAGCTAAATTAAAACTTTCGCCATATTCAACTATATCACCAAGAAGCTTTCGTTCCGTTTCGGTGTCTTCTATCCCGTCTCCTATTTCACTCGCATCATATATAAACATGGTTTCATTTTCATTTAAGGGACACATTACGTAAAGATATAATAAATCCAATCTTTTATTAATTTGATCAAGATCTCTTACAATTTTTCTATATTCTTCGTCTATAATTAAAGAATCTCTATACTTTTCGACTTTGTCGGCATCTATTATATAAGCAACCGCCGATGCCGCTGATTTTGCTTTTTGACCGTAGCTTTCTAAAATATTATCGTAATATTTTTTGCAAGTCAGGGCAGCAACACTTATAACTATAATAAGACTAAATGCGGAAAACAAAATTATTAATTTTGAAGTTAATTTAAAAACTTTTTTTGGTTTCATTTTTTGTCTTCGCCTCCTTCGGTTTGCAGATTGGCTGAAGAGAATTTACGATTTAAATTAGATAACAAAAAAATAATCGCAAAAACGGCTAAACTGCCGCAAATTATAGGAAGACCTAAATTCTCAATTCTTGTAATAAAGCTAAAAACAACTGGACCAATTACCATAGCTAAATTTTCCACTATATAGTAGGGTACCACGGCCTTATTTTTGCCGTAAGATGATACTTCTGGTATATCCAAATAATGTTTTGATTGTATTGAAAACGTAAATGCCGTGGCTATTCCGATTAAAAAAACACTTAAAATCAAAACATAAACCGTTTGATATTTATAAAAAACAAAAAGTGCTGACGCGCAAATTAGCATACCTAATAGTATTGACAAACGTTTCCGCAATACCTTAAAAAATGAATCTGCCAAAATTTTTCCTAAAAACGTTGGGAACAACAAACTTAGCATATATAAATATCCAATGTGAGAATCGCTTAAACTAAAATCTTCTTTTTTTAACGGAAGCATAAATCTTATAAAAAAAGTACAGATAATCATTGGAATTACGGTAAACATAAAATACGATCGAATCCTTTTTGAAAACGCAAATCTCAAAGCCCGCCAAACTCCAGATAAAGCGAAAGGCAATATTTCTTCTTCTGAATCGCAAACACAAAATATAGAAAAAAATATAGTAATTGCTCCAATTATTGCAGAAATAACATAAATTGAAAAATAATTTACCCAATTAATTAAAAAAGAACCAAGGATTATACCGCAGGTCATACCACTTAAATTTGAAAAATTTGAAAGATGAAAGTACTCGTTTTTTTCGGTAAATGAGTCTCCGGCGATTAGTAAAATTATCCCCGAACCGATCCCGATTATCGCGTTTCCTAACGTCATTGTTCGGATATCTGGCAAAATTATTCTGATTACCAGCCCTAGAAAAAAAAGTATCGAGGAAATAATCGCTGTATTTCGTTTTTTGAATAATTTTATAAAAAGACGCCCTAAAGGCAAAGCAAAAATTCTGAATAAAAATTCAATAGCAATAGGAATACAAATCAAAAGTTCTTTTGGGAAAAATTTTGTTTCAGGAGCCATCTGAATAATATAAATAGGAGAGAAAAATGAGACGATGTTTAGAGATAGCATTATAAGAAAAACGAGCGTTTTTGAAGTTTTATTATACAAAATATGCATTTTGTCCATTCTTAAGTTTTTCTTATAATTTTTTATAAATTCTGAAATTTCAATTGCGCATAAAATTGCAAATATACTTATCGATACTATATTAAGAAATAAAGATACCGTTAAACCACGATTCGCCTCATCAATCGAGTCAATATTTGTTCCGACTTCCAGAAATCCAGATACGTTCCCGTCTTCATTAATAATCGGCGATAAAACAAAAACAAATGTGCCTTCTTGGGTTGAAATCGGTTTATTATACGTTTTTTGCTCTTTTGTTTTTGTCATTTTATATTCTTCTGATTTTTCGTTAAAAGGATACATGGGATAAATTGCTGGAGTCTCTTCGTTTGTGTCATATACAGAGCTTACAACCAAGTTATCATGAGTGATTTTATAAATCGTGCAATAAAGCCCTTTCATGAAATCGTTATCATTTGAAAATAAATTTTTTATATATCTGCGTAAATTAGTATAATCTTCTTTGTCAAAATCTGAACTTTGATTTATATGTTCGATCGAATCAATAGGTATATTTTTATCAATAAGTAGGCTTGCGGTTCTCGCTTTGCCTAATATTTCATTTTCCATCCTTTGTTTAAAATTATCTAAAGTCAAAACTGAAAACATACCCGTTAACGCCACAGCTCCGATAAAGACCAAAAAAGAATTTTTGATTATAGTCTTTTTGCTTTTCATAATTTTTTTTACTAAAAAAATAAATAAAAGTATGAAAAAAAACAAAATTAAAGATAAACAAAAATAAAATAGGATATAATTTATAATTATTTTTCTAGAATAATTAAATGAGAAGTGATTATGAAATTCGCCGTTTTTCCAATCTAAAATTGAATTTCTTATATAATTTCCTGAAATTGGAGCAAGAATTCTTAATTCGTCTTTTATGTTTTCTTCAGCATAAAATGTATAATAAATTGGATTTTCGTAAATAATATTTTCACTGCAATCAATAATAATCTTTTTTTCTCTTGTCACGACATCAAAAAAATAAACCTTTCTGCTCCCGATATCACTGTAAATAATATTTCCGTTAGTAGTCACCGTAAATTTTATGGGAATTTCGGCGGTGTTTTCAAAATTTTGATCAGATTTTGAGTTAATATCATATAAAATCGTGCTGTTATCTTTTGAAAATCTTATAAACTCGCCTTTTTTAGTCAAGATATCAATTGTATTTAAACTTTTTTTTATATCATATTCTAAAATATTGAATAAAGCGTTTTTATAATCGAATTTCCTAAGTTTTGTATTTTTGGCATTATAAAGATAAAAACCTTCATTGTCAGCGGTTATATAGTAAAACATTCCATCATTTATGGAAATTTTTCTGATACTGCTTTTATTTATTCCTTCTTCATAATTTTCTTTAAATATGGTTTTCGCAACCCCGCCGTTTGAACTAAATTTTAAAATAGATTCTTCAACAATTTTATATCCTTCAATACGTTTTATGCTATGAATGTATACGTTCCCGCCATAATCGCAGCAAACGTCTTGTATGTTCTTAAAATTTTCGAGAAAAGCGGTATCTGATTTTTTTAAAAATTTAATTTCGTTTTTTTTATCTATTCCCAAAATTACAGATCCAGAGTCATTTATAATTATAATTTCATCTTTATTGTCAATAGTCGCGCAAACGGGATTTTTGACCAAACACCCTCCGTTTAAAGGATGAAAGTGAAAAAAAGCCAAATTGCATATAACAAAACTAATTGCTAATATTATCACTGCTGCAGCAATGATTTTAGCCCATATTGAATCGAAAATTTTTAATATTTTCATAAATT
Source organism: Oscillospiraceae bacterium (assembly GCA_031265995.1). Classification (GTDB taxonomy): domain Bacteria; phylum Bacillota; class Clostridia; order Oscillospirales; family Acutalibacteraceae; genus Improbicoccus. The sequence goes on along the minus strand of JAISBW010000037.1, from coordinate 35,836 downwards.
TGAATCCTTAATTTGACAATTATTTATTATTAGTATACCATTTTACAAACTATTATACTAATTTTTTTGTGCAAGTCAACTTTATTTTCTTTTTATATCGGTTATGAGTTTTATACATAAATAAAACAAAAATTTTAATGTGGCTTTATTTTGGAATTATTTTTCAATTCAGTTAAAAAATATTGTAATTCTGATTTTTCTTCATTTCACATTCCTGCCCATAAAGGTTTATATAAAGGGGCAAAATTTGATTTGACTGAAATTCCGTGTACCGACGATCTATATGATTCACGAGGTTTGATATCAAAAAGCGAGGTTTTGGCCTCAGAAATTTATGGTTCAGGGGTAACTGTTTTCAGTACCGGCGGAAACACCTTATGTATTCAAACTATGCTCAGAATTGCATTTCCTTGTGGTGGAAGAATTATTGCAGCGGTAAATATTCACAAATCCGCAATTAATGCAATGGCTTTATTAAATATTGAACCGGTTTGGGCTGGAGTCTATGAAGGCCAAAACGTTTTAGCGAGCACTATTGAACAAGCAATCGAGGAAAACCCAGATTCCGGTGCGGTTTATATTACAAGTCCAGATTATTTCGGTATTATGTCAGATATAAAAAAAATAAAAGAAGTTTGTGGGAAAATTCCGCTGCTAGTTGATAATGCACACGGATCACATTTAAAGTTTATGAATTTGCATCCGCTTGAATTTGGAGCCGATATTTGTGCTGATTCCGCCCATAAAACACTTCCACAAGTTCTTACAGGCGGGGCACTACTACATGTAAAAAAAGGATTTTGCCCATCGGGATCTAATATCATGGTAAAATATAAAGATGTAAAAGAAGCTATGTCAATTTTTGGTTCGAGTAGTCCATCGTTTCTTACAATTATTTCACTTGAAAAATGTATGAATTGGCTAAAAAATAATGGGAAAAAGGAATTCGAAAAACTAGCAAAAAAAGTGAACAAAATAAAGCAAAACGCAGCTGAATATAACTTAAATATTCTTGGCCAATGTCTTTTGCAAAAAAAATATATTAAAGATTCAAAATCAAGTCTAATTAAAACAGATCCAATTAGAATTACTTTTAATTTTCAACAAGAAACCGAAACCCAAAAATTTTTAAATCATCTTTATTTGAATAAAATTGAACCTGAATTTGCTGGCGATAAAAGAATTGTTTTAATACCCTCGCCTTTTAATTCGAAAAGAGATTTTGATCGTTTACACCAGGCAATCGTTTCATCATCTAAATTAAATAAATTTAAATTTAAAGAACACAATAATTCGAAAAACAAGATTACTTTTTATAAACCTAAAAAAATTTGCCCAAAAATATCCTTGGAAGAAGCTTTTTTTTCGCCAACCAAAAGAGTCAATGCAGAAAAATCTATAGGAAGAATCTCGTCTCGAACAGTGTTTAAATGCCCGCCAGGAGTTCCTATTGTTTTTCCAGGCGAAGAAATTTGTGAGCATCATATGGAACTGATGAGAAAATATAAAATTTTAGATATAAGTGTCTTGATTTAAGAACTCGCTATCATAAGTTTGGAATGTCAATTTTAAAGAAAATTAGCAAAATTTATTTGGAAATGGCATTTCATAGTTTATGAAAGCAAGTTATTAATTTTAATTTCATCCTTATTGACACAAATCACCGCTGTACCCGAACTGTTTGTCGATATTGTTTTAACGTTAGCTTCTTTAAGTCTTGACCTAACTTTTTTAGTTAATTTAAATTTATCTTCGCTCGTGGAAATAATTGCAAATTTCGGTTTTACCGATGATAAAAAATTCCAACTTGTAGACGTATTGCTGCCATGATGCCCAATCTTAATTATATTTGATTTTAATTCCTGGTTATTTTTTTTGCACCACTCAATTATATCTTTTTCCGATTCTTTTTCGGCGTCTCCAGTGAATAAAAACGAATGTTCTTTATAAATAATTCTCGAAACAACAGAATTATTATTTATATTAAAATATTCCTTTGTAGGACCCAAAATTTGAATTTTTATGTCATCTATTTCTATTAAGTCTCCGGATTTAACTAACTTTTTATTAATTTTATTTTTTTTAAGCTCTTTCATAATTTTTTTATAATCACGCTTTACACTTGTTTCGATTCTAGATTTTGAAGTAGCAAAACATTTAACTTTAAAATTTTTTAAGATATCTACCGTTTGACCGTAATGATCAGAATGAGGATGTGTAAGTACAAACAAATCAATGGTTTTGATACCAAGTTTTCGAAGATTGTCTTTAATGGATTGCTTTGAATTTTTATCTGCGGCATCTATTAATACCGCGTGATTTTTTGACTTTATAAGCGCGCAATCCGCTTTTCCGACATCAAAAAAATATACCGAAAACTCACACTCAGAGCCAAGATTTTCGCTTGCTAAATTAAAATTCGTTTGACAAAATCTAGCCAGAGAGCAAGATAATAAAACAACGCATAAAAAAGCAAAAAAGATATTTTTAAATTTGAAAATCTTAGGCCAATTATTCAAAAATACTAACTTCCTACTTAAAATTGGGAATTTTAAATCTTTCGAGTGTGTATTCTGAATTTATTATAATGGATTTACATTTCAAATTCAATCTTTTTTTAATTATTTTTTAGAACCTATTTTGAACACTTATCATAATTCAGAAAAAAAAATTAATTACATGATGGGTATTGATTTTTTTAGCGTAAGTATATATAATAAATACTTGGAGTTGATAAATTATATGAAATTTATACTAGATAAAAAATATATAATTCGCGGATGGAAAAACTCTCTTTATGTTTTGATAAATTTAGAAAGCGGAGAATCGAGACACATCAGCCCTCTTGAATTTCAAGCGATTTCTTTTTGCGATGGAAATACAGATATAGATGATATTTTTATTCTTGAACCTCATAAAGTCATAATTAGAAATTTTTTAAAAGATGATATAATTCACATTTCTAGCGATGAAAAAATTAATAAAAATCAGAAATATTTTTCATATGATTGTTCTTATATAAAACAAATTCATTGGTCAATTACAAGAAATTGCAACTGCAATTGCCGCCATTGTTATCTTTCTTCGCCTGATAAAAAATACAGAGACATGCCTCTTGATAAATGTTTTGAAATTATAAGACAAATAGCCGAATGCGGAATACAAAAAATTTCATTGACTGGCGGAGAAGCGCTTATCAGACCAGATTTTTGGCAAATTGTAGATTTTATTTTAGAAAATAAAATAAAATTGTCAAGAATTTACACCAATGGAATGGCTATAAATGAAAGTTTAATATATAATTTAAAATTAAGAAATATAAAACCAGAATTTTCGATTAGTTTTGATGGCATTGGTTTTCACGATTGGCTACGTGGTATTAAGGGCGCTGAAATTTCGGCGGTAAATGCTTTTAAAATATTAAATAAAAACGGTTTTTCCACATTTTCAGAGATGTGTTTATATAAAGACAATGCGCATACAATTTTTGATACTGTAAATTTTCTCACAAATTTAGGTGTGTCAGGTTTAAAAATAAATGTCGTCTCAAATACTGGTTCATGGATGAATAATAAAAAAAATCATGAAATAAGCACAAAAAAGGCTTATGATGCCTTTTTAAGATATATACCAGAATTTTTCGGTCTGGGCTCTCCCATGAATTTGCAAATGGCCGGAGTTTTCGCCTGTTTTAAAGGCAGCCGAAATTTTTTTGTTCCCGCAGTGAAATGCACAGATGATTATAAAGCAAGTGTTTGCGAACACGCTAAAGAAGTTCTTTATTTAAGTTCTGAAGGTGAAGTTTTGCCCTGTGTTTCAATTGATTTGGCTAAGACTAATATAAAAAAAACTTTTATTACAAAAAGTAATACACTTAAAAATATATTAAATAAGTCGTATTATCTATCAATTATAAATTTAAAAATAAAAGAACTTTTGAAAAAAAATAAAACTTGCGCAAATTGTAAATATTGTTCCCTATGCGGGGGTGGATGCCGTGCAAATGCCGTTTTAAGCGGCGGAAATTATTTTGGCATCGACCTGCAAATGTGTGAGTTTTTTAAAGGAGGATATTTTGAAAAAATCAAAGAAATTGCAAAAATCGGGTCTGCCACCGTAGCTTAATGTTTTAAGCTATTTAGTTTTTTTTAAAGGAGTTGATTTAAATGTCTGAAAAATTGAAGAACATCGAAAAATTTTATGATCAAGTCGCAAAAGATGAGAATTTGAGAAAAAAAATTTTAGAAGTAAGCGGGGGTAACGTCCAAACTTCTGAAATAGACAACGAAGTTAAAAAGGAACTTTTAGGAAATATCGCACCTTTAGTTAAGAATGTAACCGGAGAAGATGCTACTGCGGATGATTTCTTAAATTTTGAAAAACAGATTACAAACGAACAGTTAGATAAAATAGGCGGCGGAAGCTTGGCATTTTGCGTGGGATCAGGAATAGCTCATTCAATAGGAACTAGGGTAGTCGGGCAATCAAAAGAAAGATACGGAGACGATAGCCATGCGTTAGTAGAAAGAGGAGCTGGAATTGGACTATGCATAAGCCTTGGAGCGGGACTTTTTTACGCTTCAGGAAATGAAAGAAATTTTAAAGGCCATGAAATAAAAGCAAAAAGTTGGTGTGTTATTGTAGGATTTTAGTTTAGAACTTCTATTTGTAGACTTTAGCAACTATCTTTCGAGTATTTTTGTTTTAAATTTTGCTAAAAATACTCGAAATACATAAATATAAGGAAGTTCAGAATTTGTTCTCATCAAATCCGAAACGTAGCTCTTTGATAATTTTTGGCATTTTTTGTTTATTTTCCTTGAATTTATTTAAGAGCATCAAAAAATGTTTAAAAATTATTCAAGTATTTGTGTTTTGGTCTGGCGAGGACGAATTTATGTTTTCCGATATAATTTTTATTAAATATTGGTAGTTGTATTTACAAAAAACAATTAGGTTTAAATAGTAAGAACCTGTCTAATATCTCTAAGTAGTGCAGATTTTATGATAAAATTCTTAAAATTTAAGTGTGAGGAAGACGAATACTAGCGTATTTAACTAACGAGTAATGCAAAATTTTAAAATTTTAACTAAAATATGTGCTATTTCGGAGATATTAGACAGGTTTTAAGCACCTTTAAGGAAAAAAACAAAAAAACACCAAAACGTACCATAAACTTGGCACTTCTTGGTGCTCTTTACACTTATTGGAAATCTAAAACGTCCTTCTGGATTCGAAATAATCTTTAATAATTTCCATCTTTTGAAGGATAAGAATTTTCGCCCCTGATTCGAGCAAAGCACTCACTGCAATAAACCGGACGATCTTCTCTTGGTCTAAAAGGAACCCTAGCTTTTCCTCCGCACGACGCACACTCAGCTACAAACATTTCTCTTTCTGATCTACTTGAATTCTTTCTTGAATCACGGCACGACTTACATCTCTGAGGCTCGTTTTCAAACCCTTTCTCTGCATAAAACTCCTGTTCTCCAACAGTAAAAACAAACTCACTCCCGCAATCCTTACAGACAAGCACCTTGTCCTTAAATTCTCCTGACTTTTCCATTCTTCTGAAACCTCGTTTTTAAAAACTGCCCTAAGGACGGGTTTGCACCGACACCTCTGTCAAACAACGCTCTGCTGAACTAAGCTACTTGGGCAAGCCCTATGTAATTCTGCAACAAAAAAAAATAAATGTCAATACTTTAATTTTTCGAACCACGGCCAACTGTTTTTATTTTTCTTATTTTTTAACTCTAATGTGTGTGTAAAAAACACAATCAGCAAAGAGAAGCTGACATTTTTATCGGTTTGAAATATTCTGATATAAGCGCTGTCTCTTCTGTTGAAAACGGTTACTCGAAAGAAGACGAAAGTGGTTTTAATAAATTTTGCTAATTTTTCTTTTCAAATTCCTTGCTTAGATACAACATAATCTATTAGAGCCATTCTAACAAAAACACCATTTTCTACTTGATTAAAAATTCTAGATTTTTCACATTCTATGAACTCATCTAAAATTTCAACTCCTCGATTAACTGGGCCAGGATGCATTATTATCGATTTAAGTTTTAATTTTTTTACGCTTTCTTTATTTATGCCATAAAGTTTATTATATTCTTCTTCAGTAATTGAACACTTAACATTATGACGTTCGTGCTGCATTCTTAGCATAATGATAACATCGCAAAAAGTTAAAATTTCAGGAAATTTAACGTATTCCAAATCAGGATCCATATATTCAGGCGGCCCGCTAACTATAACTTTCATGCCCAATCGCTTCATTATCTCGGCATTAGAGTGTGCTACTCGCGAATGTGATATGTCTCCTATAATTCCGACCGTTAAGCCTTTTAATCTAGAAAATTCCTGCCTAATTGTAAAAAGATCTAAAAGAGATTGAGTTGGATGATTTCCGCTACCATCGCCCGCATTAATTATAGGAGTCTTAATTTTACCTTCGAATTTTTTCCAAAATTCGTTTTCTGAACATCTCATAATCAAAAGATCTGGATTAAAACTATCAAAAGTTTTAACAGTATCATAAAAAGATTCCAATTTTTGAATCGAAGAAGTTTTAGGATTAAAAGAGATAACTTTCATTCCTAAACGGTGCTGTGCAACTTGAAAACTATAGTTAGTTCTTGTTGAATTTTCAAAAAACAGATTGCACGAAATTTTTTTAGAAAAATCACGTTTTTCTTTCTCTTTCTTAAAACAATCGGCCAAATCAAGTAAATTTTCTATATCATTAGGCGTCAAATCATTTAGTTTAAAAATACTTAAATTATTCACCAAAAACCCTCATTTGGGGTGTTCTCAAACTTTTAAGAATCAAGATCTCTTCCGCATAACCTTCAAGTTCATTGGGAGTTTCCAAGATAAATGGCAGGTTTCTTAAAACAGGATTATTTAAAATTTCTTCAAAACATTTAATCTTAATACGACCTTTGCCAATTTTTTCGTGTCTGTCTTTTTTGCTACCACACGGATTTTTGCTGTCGTTTAGATGAATGGCTTTTAAATGCTTAATTCCAACTTTTTTGTCGAATTCGTCTAAAACCGGATCTAACTTGTTGACTATATCATATCCTGAATCATAAACATGGCAAGTGTCAAAACAAACTCCAAGAGTTTTTATGCCTGTTTTTTTTGTTATTGCTGAAATTTCGCCAAAATTGGATCCTATTTCGCTTCCTTTTCCAGCCATAGTTTCTATCAAAACAGTAGTATTTGAATCCTCGGATACGGCGATACTAAGGCTTTCGGCAATGAATTCAATTCCGATTTCAACACCCTGTCCGGAGTGATTTCCCGGATGCAAATTGTAAAAATTTCCTGGAATTTGACTCATTTTTTTTAGATCATCTTTTAAAATTTCAAGAGAAAACCTACGAATGTCAGACTTCGCGGAACAAAGATTCATTGTGTACGGTGCATGTGCGATTAATTTTGAAAAATTATTAAGTTTGGAGAATTCTAAAAACTTTTCGATATCTTCTTTTTCAAACTTTGCTGATTTTAAACCCCTTGGATTTCTTGTAAAAAACTGAAAAGTGTTCGCGCCAATTCCAAAAGCGACATTTGCTGCATTAAAAAGACCCTCGCTTATAGAAAGATGACAACCAATTTTTAACATTTTATTCCTTTTTTAGGATAAATATATTAATTTTAAATTACTCTTCGGTAAGTTTTCTGGAAAAAAGTTTTAATAATGAACTTTTAGGGTTTGTTTTTTTAAATATTAGTTTATAAATTTCATGAAAAATAGGCAAATCTATCGAATTTTTCAAGCAAATTTTTTCAATCGCAGAAGAAGTACCTACGCCTTCTGCAATGAAATCAACATTTTCGCCTGTAACGAGTGTTTCTCCAAATTTTCGATTATTGCTTTCCTTAGAGAAAAGCGTTGCCTGGTAATCACCAAGATGGCAAAGACCAAAAGCAGATTCTTTTTTGCCTCCCATTTTTTCCATTAAAATCGAAACTTCTTTTGCACCGCGAGCCATGAGCGCACCTTTGAGTTGTGCCATACCTAAAGCGTCCAAAATTCCAGCGGCAATACCTAAAACATTTTTAGCTGCAGCGCCTATTTCGTTGCCAACAAGATCAGAACCTCGATAACACCTTATTAATGGGCTCGAAAACATCTCGGTCAGCTTAAATTTTAAATCTTCACAATTGGAATCCACAACCATACATGTAGGTGTTCCTTTTAAAAGACTTTTTACATGCCCTGGTCCAACCCAAATTGCGACATTTTTGTTTTTAGGAATGAGATCACCGACGACTTCGGTTAAACGTTTTCCTGTAGGTTCTTCTATTCCCTTCATACATAAAATTATAATCTTATTTTTTAAATCAATATTATTTTCTTTAGAAAAACATACTAAATCGTTTAAAAAATCTCTAAGATTTTGAGAATTTATAGAAACTACTAAAAAAATATTTTTTAGTGCAATTTTGAGATCGGAAGTTATTAAAATTTTTTCTCCAAAAAAAACTGAACCATTGTTCCTATTCTTAATAAGAAAATCGATATCGGGGGAATTTTTCTTCCCCCATAAAATCAAACTGTGACCTATTTTTTCAAGATACCAAGCTATGAGAGACCCCCATCGGCCGCTACCCAAAACTGAAATTTCTGCCAAAACAAACCTCCTTAGTAAAATTTACAAGAAGTGATGAAATAAAAATCTTTGAGATATTTATAGATTTCATTGAAGTAATTGTAGCATAATAAATTATAAAACACTAAGAGCCTGTTCTCATAAACTATGAAACGCCATTTTCAAATCTGCGAGAATGAGTTCTTAATAAAAATTATTCAAAATTTTCTTAAAAACATAAGAACATGTATTTAAAAAGGCAAATTCCGAATTTTCAAAGAATTTTTTCTTCAAAATTAGGAAAAAAGCACAATGAATACTTTATGTATTCTGAGTATTTTTGACAAATTTTAAAAGTATAGCCAAGTTTTGTAATTCTTCTCGAGGTAGCTGAAATACTAATTTTAAGCTTAAATTTTTCTTTTATTTCTTCTAGAGTTATATCCGTATTCTCTTTTATTTCTTGCTCTATTTTTGCATCTCGTTATAGCAATTTGACTTATTGTAGAACATATTCTCTCATCACCCAATTTAATAACATTAATCGTTTATACTCTACAATAAATCAACGTGATATAAGTTAGTTATTTCTGTTAAAATAAGAATCTATAATTTTTTCAGCATTTTTTGTTTCTAAAAATTTAAACCATTTTTCAATCGCTTCATTTTTTAATTTTTTTTTATAGATTTGCAAAAATGGGCGATTTATGGGATATGTCCCGTTTTTAATATTTTCGTAACTACAAACTATTCCATCAACTTTTATTTTATGAACATTACCAGAAACAGAAGCGATCGAAACATAGCCTATAGCACTTTCGCAATTGCTAACTTTTGCTGAGATATCGCCTGACTCATTTAAAATAATATGATAATTCGGATCAAAAACATTAAGTTTATTTTCAAATTCTTCTCGTGTACCGGAAGCATCTTCTCTACCTACTACAGAAATTTTTGAATTAAAATTAGGATAAATTTCAGACCAATTTTTTACTTTTCCTTCAAAAATTTCCTTTATTTCTTTGCTTTCTAAATTTATAATAGGATTAGAATTATTGACTATAATTGCTATCCCATCGAGTGCTAATGTTTTTTGGACAATATTTTCTGAAATTTCTTCGTTTTTAAGTTTTCTAGACATATCGCCTAGATCTGACACGCCTTGAATTACTGAAGTGACGGCAGCAGCCGAGCCTGTTTCACTTTTTTGATAAGAGAAACTAGGATTGATCTTGGAAAATTCTTCGCTTAACATTTCTAAAAGAGGAGACATAGTTGTGGAACCATTTGAAGTTACCAAGAATTTTTCTTTATCAATTTTCTTTTTAATAGGATTAATAATATGCCTGTTTTGCAAAAATGAAGATAAAAAAATACACAAAACAAAAAAAAATAACATAAAGCAAGCATAATTTTTAATATTATTTATTTTATTTCTCTGATTTTTATATATAATAAACCTTCTTATAATAAAATTTAAATATAAATTCTTAATTCTAACGTAAAGAAATAAATCTTAAGGTCTTCCTTGATAAAGAAAAAGTACCCCATTTGTTTCCGCAATTTTTTTAACATCTTCCCACCTAACTTTAGAAACTTCCTCATCATTAAAACACCACCAACCATCCTGGCGTTTTGAAAAGGTTATAAAATGCCCCACTTTTCCCGGAATACAAATAACCACAGAAATCAACACATATCCATCTGTTACAGAACTATCAATTTTGTAACCGACTTCTTTTAAGTATATAATTGGCGGTATTTTAATTTTTGTTTTATTAAAAGAAAAATTACCACGACTAATTTCTAAAAATCTTTCTAATCCCAATAAAAAAGAGTTACAAGAACTTAAATTAATAGTTTTTGAGTATTTTTGCGGACCTCCTTTTTTAAGAGTAACTATCTCGCAATATTCCTTGCTTTTTTTTAGTTTTTCTGGCAATATTCCTTTATCTAGCGCAAAACAAAAAGCTTCAATAGAAGGAAATGGTTTTTTAACAAAATTCAAGGAATAATTTGAAGAGTATAACTTAAACAGTAGTAATTTAGCTCTATCTTTTATAGGGAGACCCTCTTCATCAATTTCAAACCAATCTTGCGGTGGCCAAAAACGATAAATTATTTGCTCAATTATTTCTAATTCTTCTTTTGATTTTTTTCTAATATCTATTCCTAAATCTTCACAATATTTAATTTTTCCGGCTTTTTTTAAATTTTTAATTCGTTCGGTACGCTGTGCCGCACCACGCGATTCAGAATCTAAAATTCCTATTTCAAAGGCATAATCATATAATAATCCCATATTATTACTAGACTCTACTTCATATGTATTTGCAGTATATTCACGCGGGAATAATTTATTTTCCAAAGCAGATGAAACTATTTTTATATCATCTTCAATTTTTTTCTTGTTCACTTCAATTATTTCATTCAAAACCGAGTCCGGGAAACCACAACAAGCCCGTTTTACAACTTCAAAAGAAGCTAAAGCTTCATCCAATTTGACTCTATTCTCCGAATTGCAATCAAAAGTAAATTTTTCTTCTTGAGAATTATGAAAGAGATTAGACAAAAAATTAATAGCTGCTTCACGTTCAAATGACTCCAATTTTTTATCTTCGATAAGTTCTTCTGATTTTTTTTGGAATCCTTCAATTTCGGTATTAAAAATAGTTTTCTCTAACATAGAAAACAGATCTGAATCTCCATCAAAACTAATGGAAGTAATGAGACCGCAGTGTGCTTCTAAATCTTCAAAAAGACAACCCAAAAAGAATTGAGCAATTTCCCGAACGTCGTCTTCTTTGTTTTTATATCCAAAATTTTTAAGTTCTCTATCGTTCAATTGATAACATTCTGTTTTTTCGGATAAAATATTAAGAAATACGTTTCTTAATGTTTTCAAAGATTCTAAATTACCATTATATTTTGAAATTTCCTTTCGCACACCTTCATCTTGAAGAAGAATTTGAATACATGCGTTTATATAACAACTTAATCCAGCGTTTTTTATTCCTCTACTTTTAGTTTTTAATAAAGTTTCATTTATAAAACCAAGCAAATTTTTAATATCTTCAGACGAAACTGCAGCATCTTCGGGTAAACTTCCAACGTATGAAGATCTTTTTTTAAAACAAGATACCAAAAACCCCAATAATACGAAAGGGGGCAACGAAATTAGGCCCAATTTAGGCAACGAAAATTCTCTTGCTTTAGTTTTTTGTGTTGGTGATTTTTTTTCATTTGCAGGCAGCAAAGAACCTCCGCCTGGCTCTTCTGTTACCGAGTAAGTCAGCAAATTGAAAATTAAGATAGATAATAAATAAACAGCAATCTTTTTTAATTTATTTTTAGTTGAAATTACTTTTTCCATTAATTAAACTCATAGGAACCCTTAGCGTATTCGTTTATTGAATTAATAATTGATAATGAAAAATCTCTCAAAATTACAACGAAATTTAATAAGTTTTCGGTTTCATAACTTGTTTTTGGTTTTCTCAAACCGTCTGTAAATTCTTTAATCACATTAAAAATCGACCTTAATTTTTCCTGGGGTACATAATCACTTCTAAATTCATATTCAAGTAATATCCTAGTGCAAAAAGAAACCTTGCGAATATCTTGCACAATAGCATTGTAAACAGTAACGTCTGATTCTTCCATATCTATTATTATTGTTTCAACTTTTAAGCACCAATTATACAAAAAAGTTGCACTCGAATGAAAATCACTTGCGTAAGGATAGTCTGAAAAACTGCCTCTTGATAACCCAATAAAAGGATTGACTATCGAATAAATATGATCCATAACAATATACGGATGCCTCATTAAATGTTTCGGATCTGAATTTTGCGGAATTTCTTGGTTTCTTTTGAAACAACCACATAAAAGAGGCACGCTGGCCCCAAGAATTGCGCTCAATGTTAATTTTGCCGCATCATTTAACCATTTTCCATTTTTATCCTCAGCTTTAGCGTAGTCTGGTCTCGTCGTTTCTTGGCTAGAATACTTAGGGTTCGCACCACAAACACCAGATTTATTACAAGCCGAAAATATAGCTAAACTCAAAGCAAAGATTTTCGAAGACTTATCTTTTGATTTTTTAAAAATTCCACTAATTTCATTCACGTAAACAACTCCCTGCTACATAGATTCTTGGCAACAAAAATTCGCCAATGTATAAAAACAAGTTCTGTTTATTTTATCATGAAATGAAATATTTTGCAATCTTAGAACCTGTATTCAAAAGGATCAAAATGCCTAATTTTCAATAATTTTTTCAAAATTTTGTCAAAAGTGCTCAGAATACATAAAGTATTCATTGCACTTTTTTATCATTACTGAAGAAAAATTCTTAGAAAATTTGAAATTTACCATTTCGAATACAGGTTCTTAACTTGCAATCTCATTTGAATTTTCATTCAAATCTAACCATTTCCTTTTATCAAATTCTATTTTTCGTTCTTTGCTATATGAAGAAAACGGAACAAGAAACCCAACAATCCTGGAATACATATCAACAGCCTTTTCACCGCATTTAGGGCAAATTTCCGAAAGAAACGCATGTTCTTGGGAGCAAACCGAAATTTTTCGGTTATAGGCAAAATATATTACTCCTGATTTAGCGATGTAATTAAGCAAATCCCAGGCTTGTTCTTCGTTTGCAAAATCCCCGGATAAATTTATATGGGAAATTTGACCGCCGCCGCATTCCTTATCAAGATAAGACCCAAGCTTTACTTTTTCAGATAAGCTACATTTTTCCATAAGAGGAATCCACTGATTAGAATATATAAAATAATGTTCTCTATTTCTAAACATTTCATTATCTTTCTGGCACAAAACCACGTTTGCGCGTTCAGCCGGAATTGCCTCTACATTTATGCTATAATCAAAATTATAAGAATCTTTAATTTTATTTATTAAATTTAAAATTTGTAAGGCAAACTTTAAACCTTCTGATGAATATGACTTATTCCCAAAAACATCGGTTTCTATCATTCCAAATTCAGAAATTGCCTCGTACATTGCTGTTATTCCAATGGTATTATATTGTTTGTCGAGTTCTATTAATCCATGAGTATAATTAGGAAGCAAATTATCTTCGATGTTTTTTGTAATAATTGAGCGAACAACATCAAGAGTTTTAACGCACAAATCTACACGGTGCCGCAAGATTTCAAAATATTTTTCTTTATTTCCTCCGGATTCAACCGCAATTCGCCTTAAATTTATCGTATTTACCTTAACACTTCCGATGGAAAGCGAAGTTCCCCCGATTGAATTTATAAAAGCATTCAGTTTTGAAGTGTCAGAAATTAATCTACAACAGCTCGAAAGATTGGTAACATCGTTGCCGACATAAAAATTGCTATCAAACCATTTCATGTTATGCCTATTACACCAACGCGCAAATTTTTCATCGACAAATTTTCCATTCTGGAAAAGCAGAGAAAAAGTTAAAACCGGAAACGTCATCATTGTTTCGCTGCGAATTTCTGAGACAACTTCCATAAATACTTTTTGATGTTCAATTATGCCGTCGATGTGGTCAATTGCGTAATCGCCATTAGGGAATTCTCTTCCGCCAAAAAGCTCAATGAGATAATTCCTATCCATTATACTTATATTAGAAAACGCACATTCGGTAACCCGCAAATAAGGCTGATTTAAATCATAAATAAACTTTTGAAAGCATTGGCGGCGGTAATATTCAGGATTTTTAAGATAAAATTTATTTTTAACATCGTTATACCAAAAATAATAAGAATAAACCAAATAACTAGGCAGCCCTACAGCTCCGCTGGTTCTATTTGAAGCCCAGCTTATGAATTCAAGAACATGGTCGTTAAATGTTGTCAAATGCCTCGGAGCCTCGGTTTTAAATCTATTTATAAAAAACAATCCTTTTTCAACCAGTTTATCAAGATCATACGCGTAGCAATATGGAATAAAAGCCGAAGATGAAGCATCATGAAGATAAAATTGACCATTCCATTCGCCTTCCAGCCAATTCTCGGCATATTTTATACCATACTTTTCGGCCATGTGTTTAAAAATTCTTTCAAAAGATAATAACTTCATATGTGGTTTTACCATATCGGAAAGTAGTGTCCGAACGTCATGAGTCGAACTGTTTGCATTCGCGTCAATCGTGGTATCCGCAACTGTTTTATTTTTGATAAAATTCCCTATATAGTCTGTAAAATTGAAATGAGAATTCGAAAAACCATTCATTATTTCAAAATGTTCGCCGTACTTATTTTTGAGCCTCTCTAGGCATTCCGAAAATTTTTCGTCAAGATTAAGTTTAATTTCCATAATTCCATCCTTTTTAATTAATAATTAATTTGTTGGTTTATCCAATTATTAGCGTCATAAAAATTTAAAAATTCTCCCTCAACTTCAAGAACAGGAACCCTTGCAAATCCGCGTTTCAAAAGTTTATTCGTGTCTTTGCTTTCTTTAAATTGAATGCCTTTGTCTTTGAGTTTTTTCTCTAAAACTTTACATTTGGGGCATCCTGTGCTGTAAAGTACTATATTAAAATCTTCAGATTCATTTTCATTCATTTGATTCATAAATTTTGCCTCCTTTAAATTCAACTTCTAATAACCCGTATTCAAAAAGATCAAAATACCCAATTTTCAATAATTTTTTTCAAAATTTTGTCAAAAATGCTCAGAATACGTAAAGTATTAATTGTGCTTTTTTTATCATTACTGAAGAAAAATTCTTCAAAAATTTGGAATTTGCCCTTTTGAATACAGGTTCTAAATTTTTAAAAACTTTCGTTCTATGCTTTGTACGCAAAGATTTCCGCTATATATGGTGTTTATTTGCTTACGATCCATTATAAACGCTATATATAGCGTAGTCAACCCCTTTTAAGGATTAATAAAATATAAAAAATATTTTATGTTATTTTAATATTTAAAAAACGACTTTAGAGCATGTCTGTTATTATAATATGAGAAAACTTTGAATTTTGTTCTGATCATAGTTATGCCCTTCGCTTAGATCGAAGGACTTATAGTTTGTGCTATGACAATAAATATAGTGCCAATTGTAGATTCTTTTTGAATATAAATTCTAAAAATTACTAAAATAATCGGTTTTTACTACAGAACCACGTTTCATCAGAACATACTTTGTTGCATATTTTTTTACATGTAAAAAATCATGAGAAACTAGAATTATAGGCATATGAAATTCATTTCTCATATTTGTAATCAAAGAATAAAAGAAATCAACACCTTTACTATCTAATGCAGAAGAAGGCTCGTCCAAAATTAGAATATCAGGAACTGGTTTTAAAGCAAATGCAAGCAAAACCCGTTGGAGTTCGCCTCCGGAAATACTGCCAATAGTTTTGTTTAACAGATAACCAACACCAAATTTTTCTAAAATCTCTTCTATATCAAATTTAATTTTAGCGTTGCTTCCTATCCATATTGGGAAATTAGTCAAATTAGCACAGAAAAATTCTAAAACTGTTAAAGGTGCATTTTTTTCAAAGGTCAATTTTTGCGGAACGTACCCTATTTTCGGTTTGTTAATTTTCTTTCCTTGCGAATCAAAAAAACAAATTTTCCCGCAATAAGAAACACGATTTAAAATAGACTTTAAAACTGTTGTTTTCCCCGAACCATTGTGACCTAAAAGTACTAAGATTTCCCCATGATTTACAGCAAATGAAACTGATTTTAAAATTAAATGAGTCCCTTCGCGAACCGAAAGATCTTCAATTCTTACGCTACAATGGCAATGTGTCGATTTATTTTTTTTATCATTTTTTTCATTAATTAAACTTAAATTCATAAAATCCTCGCTTCGAGGTGAATTTTTGAATTGCGACCCAAATCAGCCGACAACATCCCTGATCCCGCTCATGGTGGGAAAAATAAGCTATTTTGTAACACGACCTACATTCAGCGACGCAACAAGATATGAAGCTCACCGAACAATAATGTAGATAGATTCAATTATCAAAGTCATCGGGTACAGATGCATCTTGGAACAATTCAGTTTCGGAGTCATCGAACACAAACGCACTTGGACGCGATTTATCTAGATGTTTTCTTTCCATTTCTTTCAATCTTATTTGCCATAATCTTCTTAATTCTTCTGATTGTCTTCTTTGTTCTTCAAAACTTTCCAAAGATTTCTCAAAAACTTTACATTGCAACTCTTCGTACCCATGACCTGTTGACGAGTCGATCATGAGAATGCCTGCAATTTGTTCGTTTCCTTCTTTAGCTTTAATTCCTTCGAGTCTTGCACGTATTTCTTGAATTTTGGCTCTTTCCGGTTTCTCAAAAGTATTTAATAAAAGGAAAATTTTTGCGCCCGGGTAACTCATTTCTGGATTTGGGCAACATACCTGAATAGCAGCTTCAATAAGTTCAAGAGTTCTTCCGAAATTATTCGGATTAACAAGTACAAGTACAACATTAGAAAATCTAACATAAGTACTAAAAAAACTTATATCATATATATACTCTAATCCAGTCGTATCCCGAAACACTAATTCCAACATTTTACCGTTAGACATAGTAACTTTTATAATCCCAAAATGCATGCCTTTTGTAGGTTCATATTCATTTTCTTCTGTAAAATCATCAAAAAAACGTTTTCGTACAGCTGTCTTGCCAGAACCACTTACACCAACAATTGAAATTTTAACATCATGTACTCCTTCCGTTACCACATGAAATAGACTAAACATTGCCACTGTGACCGCAACAAATCTTTTGAACATTAAATTTTTCATATTTCCTCTCGCATGCATATAAAAATTGAACTTTTTGCTGTATTTGACAATTTAACGGTAACTAACTATAATACCAACTCAAGCTTTATGTATCTAGGTTTATATTTCAATAAAGGAGTTTTTTAAGATGAATTTTTTTAAAAGCGCCACAGGTTTAATTTGCGCTTTATTTTCTTGTTTTGGTTTTTTATTCAAACAAGATAGTTTCGCAATTATGGGAACTCAGGTTATTTTTCTTACTTGTCCTAGAGAATCTTTAGAAGAAGCCCATTTTCCGGAAGGAACGTTTTTAATTTTAAGGTATTCAATTCTAAGAGCAATTGAAAATCAAACATTCCTAGCAGAGTGCATGTTACGTCTTTTACTTAATTTTTACAATAGGCATAAATATCCTGAAATTACCAAATATACTGCAGGGGAAGGAAAATGGATTAGAATTTCAGAAGAGAGTTTTGCCATTATTACTTTAATAGCCAAAGATGCTGATGGAAGACCAATTGATCTAAAAATTCTTCACGCCAATCCCGATGAATTTTCGTTAATCTTTGATGAAGAAAAGAGACCATTACCTGAGTCTTTTAGCATTGAACTCTTTTGTGACTTAATGCCCGATAAAAAAGCTAGAGATTTTCTTTCGAATTATGTAAATAAGAATCAAATCTTAGCACAACCACCTTTTAAATAAGAATATAAATTAATTCTGCTTGATTGTTTTCGCAAAATGACAAGACTGTTATTTCAGAGAACAATTAGACAAATTTGCTGCACTATTTCAAAAGATTCTTAGCTTTCAATTGGATCTATAGATTAAAGTTTATGAGAATAGGTTCTAAAATAGTAGTGAATTTCGGTTACATTTTCTTATTGGCATAAAGATAGCGTCGCCTGTTTGGTCTGATGCTCTTGATGCTGCTAAAACAAAAGAACAAATTCTTAACATTTTTCTAAATATATCTTCTCTAACTGCAATATCTTTCAGCTCATTTAAGTCTTCGATTACTTTGTTGAATGAAGCGTTTGAAGTTTTAAAGATTACGAAGTTATTCAATAAATCTTGGATATTTTGGACAAGATCGTCTGGGAGAAAATAACTTATATCATTTTCATGCAGCACTAAAATGGAGTATGATTCAGCCGCTGATCGAAGTATTGGTTTATGGCTTTCAACGGGAATAGCAGCACCTGATTCACTGCTTCCTAGCGCCTTTAATATCTCAATTATATTACCAAATGATTCGAAAAATTTTTTTCTATCAGTATCATTATTTTCAGGTTTTTCGGATTTCTCTGATGCAGGCTTACCAAAAATTAAATAGCAAAGAAGTGAACCTAATGAAAAAGATGCCAATAATTTTAAGGTGATATTAGAATTCGTTTCTTCGTCAGTGTTGTCATAATTTGATTTTAAAGTGCTATCAGAATTTATTTTTTCGTATTCAGGAGATTTTTTAGTGAAATCAAAACGCCTTGCCGGCACTACAGCAAAAGTATTCAAATTATTTTGATTTGTAAAAATTATTAAAATCAGTGAAAAAATTCTAAAAAATGTTTTTTTTAAGTTTTTAGCCATTATATCTCTTCTATGTATATTTCTGTTCATGCGAATTAGCTACTGATTCAATTATATCAGAATATAAAATATTTTGCAATATATCTTGTTTTATATTAAATAAATATTTAATTAGATATATTTTTAATGGGAGATAATATTTTGAGAAAAATTTATTTGGATAACGCTTCAACAACATGTCCACTTAAAGAAGTAATTTTTTGTATAAATGCTGCAATGATTGATTATTTTGGAAACGCTTCGTCTCTTCATGAAATTGGAATTAAATCTGAAAGAATTTTGCGCTGTGCGAGAAAAAAAATAATGAAATTTATAGGTGCAAATGAGGGTGATTTATATTTTACATCCGGAGGAACTGAATCCAATAATATGGCTATTTTTGGTTCGTTGAAGAAAAATCATGGAAAAATAATTACTTCAGCGATAGAGCATGCTTCGGTTCTTAACCCTATAAGACAACTGGGTGCTAAAGGTTTTGAAATTGATATTATTTACCCTGATTCTTTCGGGAACATACAATATGGTGAACTTGAGAGCCGCATTAACGAAAACACTTTATTAGTGAGCATAATGCTTATAAATAATGAAATTGGCACTATTAACAAAATCAAAGAATTCTCTAATATAATAAGTAAAAAATCAAACGCGGTCTTTCATGTTGATGCAGTTCAAGCTTTTGGAAAAATTCCTATAAGTGTACAAAATATGGGAATAGATTTAATGACTATGAGCGCGCATAAGATTCATGGTCCTAAGGGAATTGGAGCGCTCTATGTTTCTAAAAAAATAAAGATTAAACCAATGTTTTTTGGCGGAAGCCAAGAAAAAGAAATTCGCCCTGGCACTGAAGCCGTTCCTTTAGTGGCTGGTTTTTTAAAAGCTATTGAATTATGTGATATAAATAAAAATTACGAAAAAATTGAAAAAATAAATGATTATTGTCGTGAATGTTTAAAAAAAATAAAAGGAGTAAAAATTAATTCTCCTGCAGATGCTTCGCCTTTTATATTAAATTTTTCTATTCCGGGAATTAAATCGGAAATTATTTTAAATTTTCTTTCAGAACGTGGAATTTTTATATCAAGCGCATCCGCTTGTTCGGGCAATGATCGAAGTCATGTTTTGACTGCCATGAATCTGGATATTACGCAAGTTGATAGTGCGCTAAGAGTTAGTTTTTCGCGTTTTAATTCCAGACAAGACATAGACACATTAATTGCCAATATAAAAAAGGCACTAAATGACTTAATTTTTTAACGAAACCAGGCTATAAAATCCCTCAATTCTTCAAATGTACTGTCAAATTCTTGTTTCATCTCAGCAACTCTCGTATTTCGTGTGAACATTTCCGGCGATTCTTCAAATTTTCCTGAACGAAACGAGGATAATAATCCTTTTTCAAGAAAGATTGTTGCCTTACATGCAAGTTCCATGAGCTCATCTGAACATTTCCTGGGTCTAATTCCTTCAACTTTAGTTTTGTTTTCCGCAAAAAATTCTTTAGTATGTTTTAACCACGTACCTGTATGAAGGCCAGTAGATACCCATATCACTATCGCAGAAAATGACTCGAAATTTAGTAACATCTGTCAATTTCAGAAATTCTTTCATTAATTTCTGTTTCAGTTTTTTGAAGTTCTTTTTTTTGGTTCTGCAGAACAATTAATATTTTTTTTATATTTTCGACTTCTCCTGCTGTATCAGGGAGATCTAAACGATGTTTCTCAAAAGAATGATTTATTTCTTCTATCCTTCTATCTAATTCTTCTAGGAATTTTCTGTTAGAACTTAAATTTTTCTTTTAATTCAAGCCTAGAATCTCTTTTAAAACTCAAAAAAGCAGATTTAATTTTTCCAGCGGCTTCATATGCAGTTTCACACGCAGTCGTATGTGATTCTACAATTAATTTACCAAAAAAATTAATCTCGCGTCTAATAAAACAGCATAATGAAACACCAAGTTCATAAATTTCATATAAATATCTAGAAAAATTATGTATTTCAGCTTCAGCAGGATGCTCATCACAATTATTCAGTTTAAGTCTTTGTAAGCTTTCGATAAATGTTTTGTACCTAGAAAGTTCATCAAAAAGACCTATATTGAAGCCATTTCTTTCAAAATAAGGATAAAGAGCCCTTGATTCAAAAAGAAACGATTCACAAAATCGTTCGAATTTTGAAATAAAATCATCAATTTTCGCATTTAAACTTGAATTTAAATCATTTAAGCACAGAATTTCTTGTTTTGCATCCCTTCTTTCTCTTTTTTTTTGAATACAACGCAATCTGTTACTCAAGTGTTCCATTAGATGGATGTCAAGCAAGCTTTCGATAGAACGTACAAAATCATTTTTTAGTTCATCTAAAAAATTAGCTAGAAAAAATGAGCGGCAATCTCCTTGTGATTCTGCCTCAAATGGCAACCCAGGGTTTAGTGAAGACGGCCGAGTCAATACAAGAGGCTCGTGGATAGAACCTTGCTGTGGTACAGGTATTGACGGCAACGTGCTCGGTTCCGGTCTTGGCAAGACATCTTCCTCATGCTGTGCTGTTCTCACCTGTATAGGGGGGAAGGGTGATCTCGTCGTTTTTTAGTAGCTAAAAAGGCAATAAACGCCGTAAAAGACACGGCTGCAATCGCAGCTGCAGTCCTTCGTGAAAACGATCTAGTTACGGGTTTTCTACCTTTATTATCTTCTGAAGTAACTGGAATTGATGAAGATCCAGAATTACTTGCATATATTTTATTTCCAAGAGAATATGATTGTATCTCTAAAAGTATAATAGTTAACATTAAGTAACTTAGAATTTTTTTGTTTAAACTACTGCAACCAAAAAACAAATTTCATGACCTCTTGAGGATATTTATATTTTGATAAAATAAAATTTGAATACCTTTTGTCGATTATACCATTTATTTAATTTTTTTGCAATGGTTTTTTACTTCTTTTCAACAAAAAACTATGAAATGGTGTTTTGCAGTCTATTATAACAGATTCTTAAAATTTCTTCAATAATATCTTCTATATTTGCATCCGGAATAACTCCGGAAGCAATGCTCTCGTTCCCTCCGCCCTTTCCGTTAAATTTACTTAAAACTAGCGAAAAAACTTCACTGGCTTTTAAATTAATTTTTTTGCAAAATGCCAGAACAACACGCCTTTTTTCTCCTTCTGAAATAAAAATAGCGGCGCCGGATATCTTATTGGCAGCTTTTAAAACTTCTTTGTTCGAAAATTCTTCCTTGCATACTGAATAAACCATTGGTATAGGAGAATTTTTGACCGGTTTTAAAACTGAAACATTAAAATTATTAGAAAAATTTTCTTTTTTAAGCTTTAACATATTTTCCATTTTTTCTATGCGCGGAACAAAGTTTTCTAAATTTGCCCCGATTACTTTAAATCCCTGTTCGAGGATTCTTACTTTATTTTGAATAAAACTCAAAGCATCTGCCGCCAATAAAGCAGTAATTCGCTTTAAACCTTTGCTTATGCCCGCGCATGAAACAATTGTAAAAAGCCCTATTTCCCCCGTATAATTTATATGTGTTCCTCCGCAGAGTTCTTTCGAAAGATCTGAAAATTCAACAATTCTTACGACTTCGCCGTATTTTTCGCCAAAAAGTGCGACAGCGCCGCTTTTCACAGCACTTTCAAGAGAAGAATTACAAACTTTGCAAGGAATATTTCTAAATATCATTCCATTAACAATTTCTTCAATACTAAATAAATTTTCAAGAGTCACTTGGTTTTCAAAATTAAAATCAAAATGCAATTTGTTTTCACTAATTTTAGAACCTTGCTGGCAAATTTGATTCCCGAAAAAAATCTTTAGCGCCTTGTGCAATAAATGAGTTGCCGAATGTGCTCGGGAAATTTTTGTTCTTCGTTCTGGATTAATCTCAATTCGCACTAAATCACCGACTTTGAATTTGCCTTTTTTAACCGCACAAAAATGCAAATAAACACCGTTTTTTTTATCAGCAAACTCAATTTCTGCTTCGCCGCGATCCGAAATTATTTTACCCGAATCGCTTTCTTGCCCGCCGCTTTTGGCGTAAACACAAGTTTTATCAAACACAAAAAAACACTTCTTCGAATCAGAAATAGATTCGAACTCTTCGCCGCACTCTGAAAAAATTCTTATGATTTTAGCGTTGACGAAAAAATTTTCATATCCCAAAAAATTTGTTTCGGCAAAATTTCCTAACTTATTCCATATTTTGCCTTTATCGCTCTTAGATTCCAAAACCATTCTGCGAGAAATATCTTTATGCCGCTCAATAAATTCAAGAGATTCTTTCTCTTCGTATTTTAAATCATTTTGAATTGCGTAATCCCTTATAAAATCAAAAGGAAGACCGAATGTCGCAAATAAATCAAACGCTTTTTCTCCGCTGATTATACCCTCTTTTTTAAATTCTTCAAGTCTTAAAAAACCATTATTTAAAACTAAATCAAATTTTTTTTCTTCATTTTTAAAATTTTCGATAATAAAATCTTTATTTTTTATAAAATTTTTATTAATATCCCTAAAATTTTCGATTATAAAATTAGCTGCTTCTTCTAAACACCAGGTACTAGAAATCTCATCATTATATCTTATTATTTTTTTTAAAATAGCAACACATTTTCGTATTAGCTTTCTAGATATATACCCTCTGCTTTCGTTTGAGGGAACAACACGTTCGGAAAGAATTAACGCTGAAGTTCTTAAATGGTCGGTTAAAATTCTTAAATCCCGTTCTTCAGCTAAAGGAAGCAAATTCTTTAAAAAATTTTTAATTGGAAGTATCAGATCAATTTCGTAAACACTTGAGAAATCATTCAAAACCATTGACAAACGCTCGAGTCCGGCACCAGTGTCAACACTTTTGAAAGCCAAATTTCCGAAAGTTCCGTCTGAGTTTTTACTAAACATCATAAAAACTCCGGCATTCCAAATTTCAACGTAGCGCGATGTATCAAATTTTCCACCAGGAACATAACATTCACCTATACCAGTATCAAAAAAAACTTCGGTGCACGGCCCGCAGGGACCTGTTTTCGAAGCTGGACCCCAAAAATTATCTTCCACTCCAAGCGCGACAATATGAGATTCAGCTATGCCTAAATCCATCCAATTTTTTTTGGTTTCCTCGTCAAACGGTAAATTTAAATTTTCATTCCCTAAAAAAACAGAAATATAAAGTTTTTCTTTTGGAATTTTAAGCCAGTTGGTCAAAAAATCAAGCGCAAGCTCCACGGCTTTTTCTTTGAAATAAGAATCTATAGACCAACTCCCCAGCATAGAAAAACTTGTTAAATGCCTGGAATCACCGATATCGTCTATATCTATCGTGCGTATACAGGACTGAATATTACAAAGCTCAGGCCTTGGTGGTTTCTCTTCTCCTGTAAAATAACTTTTTATTGCGGCCATACCCGAGTTTATAAACAAGAGCGTGTGATCATTTTTAGGAATAATCGATGAATTTTCAATTTTAAAATGATTATTCTTAACAAAAAAACTTAAAAATTTTTCTATGATCTCATACGAGGAAATTCTCACAAATCACTCCTTAGATTTAAAAACCGCATATAACCATAATGTATCAATCTTTAGAAAAACAATTTTTTCCATCAGAGATGCATATTGGTGTATATTATTGTAAAATAAAAAAGAACAATGTCAACAAATTTGGAGGGGCAATTTGGATCAAAACTGGGAAGATCTTGAAAAAGAATGCAAAAGATGTACTAAATGTGATCTATTTAAATTGCGTACAAATGTTGTTTTCGGTCAAGGAAATTATAAATCCGAAATACTTTTTGTCGGAGAAGGGCCTGGTGAGAATGAAGATTTGCAAGGCAAACCATTTGTCGGCAGATCCGGTAAACTTCTTGATGAAATGCTGAAAAAAATAAATTTAAGCCGAGATAAAAATTTTTATATCGCAAATATCGTCAAGTGCCGTCCACCTCAAAATAGAGACCCGTCTCCTCAAGAACAGGAAATCTGCATCGACTGGCTTAGGTGGCAAGTACGTTTGATGAAGCCTAAAATTATTGTTGCTCTTGGCAGAATTGCCGCCATGCGCATAATTGATTCAAACATAAGAATAACAATTGATCATGGAAAATTTATAATCAAAAAGGGAATTTGGATGATGGCGACACTCCATCCAGCCGCAATTCTGCGTAACATGACGAAAAAATCAGATTCAGAAGAAGATTTTTTAAAATTAGACACAAAAATAAAAGAAATTGGAATAAAAATTTAAAAATTTTGCCAAAAATATTTTCTGAAGCAAATAGAGAATCGTTGTGTAGTTTAGAAATTTGTGTTAGTCTAGCTACGGGGGGAGTACATACTTTATAGGTTCTCAAAGCCTGTATTCAAAAAGGCAAATTCCAAATTTTCGAAGAATTTTTTTCAGCAATGATAAAAAAACGCAATGAATACTTTATGTATTCTGAGCGTTTTTGACAAAATTTTGAAAAAAATTATTGAAAATTAGGTATTTTGATCCTTTTGAATACAGATTCTAAAATACCCCTCTCACTTATAGGAGGAAAAACGCGTTTTATTGTCCTCTAGAGGGCAATAAAATATTTTTAAATTTTCGATAAATGGCTTCATGGTGAGGTTTATTGGCATATTTTTTTTGCTTGAATTTGTGCAAAAAAAATTTTTTATTGTTCAAATTGATGTTAAATACAGAAATTCCCATATACAGCTTAAAAAACCGTATACGGGGCGGTTGGTATGGACGACAGGACTTGAACCTGCACGGTTTCCCACCGGAACCTAAAACCGGCGCGTATACCAATTCCGCCACGTCCACATAAAATACAAAACCAAATTTAAATCATAAAACTAAACAAATAAAACTTAAAAATTATTGAAAATCTTTGAAATATAAAACACGTCGTCAACACTCATTTTTGTATGAAGTGGCAAGGTTATCTCGTTTTCATACATTCTAAAGGCATTTGGAAATCTTTCTATATTAAATCCAAGGTTCTTATAAGCTGTAAACATAGGAAGAGGCTTATAATGCACATTTGCCGCAATTTCATTCTCCGCAAGTTTTTCTATTAATCGATTTCTAAATTCTTCTTTTTTTCCAATTAATCTTAACATATAAAGATGTTTACTTGAATACTTTGCCCTTTCGCTGTTTTGAAAAATCTCAACTTTTTCTCTATCGAGTGTTCTATTATAAATTTCTATAATTTCGCCTCGTTTTTTCAAAAAACTTTCAAATTTATCAAATTGAACAAGACCAATCGCCGCACTAATATCCGTCATATTGCATTTATAGCCAGGAACTAAAATATCATATTCCCAACAGCCCGGAGAAAGCTTCGCAAAAGCGTCTTTGCTTTGACCATGAAGTGATAAAACCGAAAGATTTTCGTAAATATCTTTATCTTCAATCGTCCAAGTTAGCGCTCCTCCTTCTCCGGTTGTTAAATTTTTTACCGCGTGAAAGGAAAATGCCGTAAAATCCGCTATAGAACCAGATTTTTTCAGATAAATATCTGAGTTTTCCATAAATTTATCTGAGAAATTTTCAGACCTATTTTTAAAAGCTTTCTTTGCGCCAAAACTATGGGCCGAGTCGGCAATGACAGCAGCTCTGCCTAATTTTTCCTGTAACTTATTTTTTGCATTAAACAAATGCTTTTTGGAATTTACCGCTAAAAAAATTCTTGAATAGTCGCAAAGAACGCCGCCTAAATCAACGGGTATAATGGCTTTTGTATTTTTATTAATTCTGCTTTCAGCCATTTCATAATCCATTTCAAAAGAGTCATTTTGAGTATCAACCAAAACCGGCTTTGCTCCGACATGGCAAATCACACTGCATGATGAGGAATACGTATATGCCGAAGTAATCACTTCATCGCCTTTTCCAATACCTAAAAGCCTTAAGGCAAGTTCAAGACAAGAAGTGGCCGAATTCATGCATACTGACTCTCTTGTTCCGCAGTAATCGGCTATTTTTTTTTCAAAAAGTTTGGTTTTGGATCCTGTTGTTATCCAACCTGACTTTAAAACCTCAGATACGGCATTTATTTCATCAACACCAATTTCCGGAGGAGAAAACGCGATATTTTTTGTTTTATTTTCTTTATTCATAAGCATACTCAGCCTTGCAATGGCAAATTTCACCGTTAATCTAAAATTTTAACAATTTTTAAAAAAGTTAAAACAATTATTTTTAAATCTTCAATCAAACTCAACTTTTTTAGGTAACCAAGATTATACTCCATTTTTTTTGGCAAAATTTCATTTACATAAATTTCATCATAATTTTTATCTTTTAAAAAAATGCTTTCATTTTTAAATTCAACACTTGCTAACGACGTTACCCCTGCCGGAAGCAAAAGAGTCGAAGCCATTTCGGAAGTATACTTTTTTACGTATTTTATCACTTCCGGACGAGTCCCTACAAGTGTCATATCTCCCGCGAAGACATTTATAAGTTGTGGGAATTCATCAATTCTAAATTTTCTCAAAAACTTTCCCACTTTTGTAACACGTAAATCATTTCGATTTGTCAATAAACCAAATTTTTCAGAATCCAAAACCATTGTTCTTAATTTGATTATATAAAAAATTTTCCCGTACTGAGTGATTCTTTTTTGTTTAAAAAATACTTTACCTTTTGAATCTGTTTTAATTGCGATAACGGCGAGAAAAACGATAGGAGCCAGCAATAACATTAATGCTGAAGAAAAAATTATATCTAATACGCGTTTTATTATAAAAAAAATTTTTTTCTTTTTTACTATATTAAAATATTTTTTTACAAATTCGTTACGCATTCCTTCGGGAATTTTTTCCCATTTTGGAGTCAAAACAACCACCTTGAAAACATCACGATTTAAAAATTTGCGAAAATCTAGTAAAAGAATTTAAAAATTGTTCATAATTCTTTGGTCTTACAAAATTTGTCAACAATAAGAGAGATCGCCGTATCTCCGCAAACATTACATGCAGTTCCAAAGTTATCTTGGCACATATGAAACGCAATTGCTATAGCGATCATCGAAGGACTAAAATTCAAAAACGAAACTAGCAAACTTACTGCCGCCAAAATTCCTCCGCAAGGTACTCCAGGCGCTGCAACCATCATTATTCCCAGCATAAAAACAAACGGAACCATTACCGACAATGAAATTTCATATCCATTAAGCATCATAATCGCAATTGTGCCTGACATAATTGAAATAATTGCTCCGCTTAAATGTATTGTTGCGCATAACGGCACCACAAAATTAGAAATTGCATCTGATACTCCGTTTTTCCTAGAGGCTTCTATAGATACAGGAATTGTCGCCGCTGAAGATTGTGTCGCAAAAGCCATAAGATAAACAGGAAGCATATTTTTGAGTAAAACAAACGGATTTTTTCGCGATATTAATCCCGCGATCGTGAACTGAAATAACAGCCATAAAGAATTTAGTAAAATTATAAACAAAAAAACCTTGTAAAGAGATCCAACAATTAATTCAAACTTACCTGATGATGATAATTTTACAAAATTTGTCAAAACATAAAAAGGAAGGATAGAAATTATAACTTTTTTTACTAAAATTTCAATAATTTTATAAAATTCATTCACTATTTTTTTAAGATTAACAGCTTTCAAAGAACTTATACCCAAACCTAAAATAAAAGAAATCAAAATTGCAGGAATAACTTCAACAATAGGTTTTATTTCGATTTTAGAAATACCGGAAGACACATTGCTTTCGGTAGCGATTTTGCCTGTTTCTTGAAAATTAACTGAGCTGCTGAAAAAATTGGGGAAAATATTAATCGCAAGAACAAAAGTTATTGTAGCAGCAATTATCATAAAAAAATAAGAAAGCGAAAGGGTTAATCCTAAAATTTTTCCCGAAGATGTTTCAAGCGAAGCAATCCCTTGTGCAACAAACGCAATTATAATAAGCGGAACACAAAAATTTATAATTTCTGAAATCAAAGAACCGATTGCAGAAAATATATTAAGAATAAAATTAGGCGGATTACTAGAACCTATTAAAATTCCCAAAATAATTGAAAACAATACAGCAATCAAAAGAAAATAGCTTTTAAAAATATTCTTAATACTCAAATTAAAACAGCGTAAAAGCAAACCGCTTTCGTCGCTCCTCCTTTTTAAAAAACAATCTCATTAAGGCAAATACCGTTCGATTTATTTTATTTTAAGTATATCAAATTTATTACGCATGCATCTTCGATTAAACTTTGTCTTAAACACAAGGGATTTTCAAAAACCATGATTTTAAAAAATCCGATTACTGAAGCTACAATATGTATAGAACATGCATTCAAAAGGATCAAAATACCCAATTTTCAATAATTTTTTCAAAATTTTGTCAAAAATGCTCAGAATACGTAAAGTATTCATTGTGCTTTTTTTATCATTACTGAAGAAAAATTCTTCGAAAATTTGGAATTTGCCCTTTTGAGTACAGGCTCTAGAAAATCCTAAATTTGCATCACTTGGTTAGTTTTACCTTCTTTAAGACTATCTATTTTTATAATATAACTATCAGTTATATTCTGGATCTTTTTTTCTTCTCGATTAACTTCATTTTCATTTAATTTTCCATCTTTTTTTGTTTTTTTAATCTTTTCAAGAGCATCACGCCTTGCATTCCTAACACTTATCTTTGCATTCTCCGCAAAAACTGAAATCTCTTTAGAAAGCTCTTTTCGTCTGTCTTCAGAAAGAGGAGGAAAATTTAATCTTATAACCTTACCATCGCTTTGCGGCGCAATGCCTAAATCTGACTTTTGAATTGCCTTCTCTATCTCGGAAATAATAGAAGAATCCCACGGCTGAATAACTAAAACGCGAGCATCAGATACGGAAATCGAAGCGACCTGTTCTATAGGGGAAGCTTCTCCGTAATAATTAACTTTAATTTTATTTAAAATAGAAGGATTGGCCTTTCCAGCGCGCATAATCTTATACTCTTCAGAAAGAAAATCAAAAGCCTTTTGCATTTTGTTTTCTGTTAATTTAATTAACTCTTCCACGGAAAACTCTCCAAAGATATTCAAACTATGTCTGAGACAACAAAACATCAATCTTTAAAACTTAAAACATTTATTGAATTCATTAAATTTGGTCTTAGATGAGTATAAATATAAAACTCTAACTAGACTCATGAACATTTATAAACAGTCTCGCGGAAACATCCGGAAAAAGTTTAACATGGCATTCAAAATCACCAAAAGACCTTATATCGCTTTCGAGCGAAATTTTATGCTTGTCGATATTAACTCCAAATTTTTCTTTCACGGCCGTACTGACATCCATCGCGGTAACAGAACCGTAAAGTTTCCCTGTTTCGCCGGCTTGAGCACAAATTTCGACAGTTTGATTTTCAATTTTTTTTGCGGTTTCGATAGCCGTTTGATGTTCAATCTCTTTACCACGCTCAATCGATTTGTTTTTATCCGAAATTTCTTTAATCGCTTGTTTTGTCGCTATTTTAGCAAGATTTTTCGGATAAAGAAAATTCCTGAAATAACCGTCGGCTACATCCAAAATATCACCTGCTTTTCCATTTCGATCAACATCTTTAAGTAATACTATCTTCAAGTAAACCTCCTTTTTCATCTTTATCACAAAGAAATCTAAATTCTTTTATTTTGTTTCCATGACTACTGGCAAAATCAACGGATTTCTCCGAGTTCTGCTGTGAAAAAACTTGTACGAATCATCACGCACACACGTTTTGATCAAATTCCTATCGCAAACATCCCGCTCGAAACACCCTAAGATTGAATTTATAACAGAACGTTTGGAGCTAGTCATTAATTCTTCGGATTCTTTAACGTAAACAAACCCGCGCGAAACAATATCAGGGCCAGCTACGATTTTTTTCTCGCGCAAATTTAGAACCACAACCACAACTATAAGCCCGTCTTGACCTAGATGTTTTCTATCTTTAAGGACAACACTGCCAACATCCCCGACCCCAATACCGTCAACAAGCACCATCTCGGCAGAAACTTGCCCTATTTTCTTAATTTCTGTTTCATTTATTTCAACAACATCACCGGCTTCCCCGATATAAATGTTATTTTCACTCATCCCCATATTTTTTGCAAGCGCCGCGTGTTTCTTTAAATGCTTACATTCGCCGTGGACAGGAATAAAAAACTTAGGGCATGTTAAGCCGTGAATAATTTTTAATTCTTCTTGGCAAGCGTGACCCGATACATGAATTTCATACATCGACTCATAAATAACTTCACATCCAAGACGCATTAACTCATTGACAACAGAGCCAACCATCTTTTCGTTACCCGGTATTGGATTCGCCGAAATTATAATAAAATCACCTCTTCCAACATCAATAGTGCGGTGTTCTGAAAATGCCATCCTATAAAGCGCGGACATAGGTTCGCCTTGGCTTCCTGTGGTAATTAGCACAATTTCACTAGGTGAATAACCTTTGATTTCATCCATGTTTATTATAATGTTTTCAGGTATAACTAAATGTTTCATTTCGGTTGCGATTGAAACATAATTCACCATGCTTCTTCCTGAAAACGCAACTTTTTTGTCATATCTATGAGCGCAATCGATAATCTGTTGAATTCTCCCTATGTTTGAGGCAAATGTCGCTATAACAATGCGTTTATCTTTAGCTTTTATAAAAAGATGTTCGAATGACTCATTTATACTCCTCTCAGTGGCTGTATATCCCGACCTATCGGCATTGGTAGAATCAGCCATCAACGCCAAAACGTTTTCTTTTCCAAGCTCTGAAAAACGTGCTAGATCTATCATTTTGCCGTGTGACGGTGTACAGTCGATTTTAAAATCTCCTGTATGGACAATTATCCCAACAGGCGTTTTTATCCCTAGGGCAACCGAATCTGGTATTGAGTGATTTATATGAATAAATTCAATGTTAAAACATCCCAAGTTAAAATTCTGACCTGGTAAAATTTTATTTAATTTAGCTTTTCCAGAGAGACGATGTTCTTTTAATTTCGCGGTAATCCAACCAATCGTTAAGGGCGCGCCATAAATAGTAACATTTAATCTTTTAAGAAAATAAGGAACCGCCCCGATATGATCTTCATGCCCATGAGTAATGATTAATCCTCTGATTTTATCACGATTTTCCTCAAGGAACGTAAAATCCGGAATTACTAAATCAATACCTAGCATTTCTCCGTCTGGAAAAGAAGTACCGCAATCAACAATTATTATGTCGTTCCCGCACTCAAAAACCGTCATATTTTTGCCAATCTGATTAAGACCACCCAAAAACATAACTTTAACTGAAGAAATTTTACTTAACGGCGTATAATATTTTGAATTCATTTTTCCGCAAGTTTCTTTTTTGGATGCCGGTGAAACACTTAATGATTTTCCCGCTATTGGTCCATCCGGAATATTTCTTATCGGATGGCTTGAGGTTCGTACGGAAGCTGATAATCTCCCTGATTTCATGGAACGCCTCATTTGTATTTCGGAATTTTCCGGGTTGCCACGTGTGATTACTTTAATATTTTCTTCTTTTTCAGTATTTGTTAAATTTTTAAAATTTTTCTTTTCGCCGAATTTTGCCACAAAATTTCCCCCTAAGTAAATAAAATTAGACGGCAAACAAACACATGCCGTTCTCACGCAAAAATAAAAACAACCCTTAAATATTCAGACTTTATAACATCGAATTTTTCAGAACTCTTATACTCAAAAAGACTAAAACATAAAACTAATCTCTTTACGCGAGCCAATATCTCTTTTGTAAACTAATTATTAAAAGCTTAAACAAAATTATATAAATTTTAACTAAAACCAGCAAGAACTTAAAATTAACTAAAAAGAACTTCTAAAATCCAAAAAAAACCAACCGGGAACGACAAACCAACCACTGACTGCATAAAAACAACGTCAATAATAATACGCGCACATCGAACGAACAATTCTCATGTCAAAAAACAAACGAAATCTTCGTTGGTTATTATATAGCATTCAAACGAATAAGTCAACAGCTGGATAAACACCTTCTCAAACAAGAACCCCATTCTCGCAGATTTGAAAACGGTGTTTCATAGCTTATGAGAACAGATTCTAAAATTTAAGGCGCAAAGGTAGAAATGAGATCAAAATCAGATGTGCATTTCATCCCAAATTTTTTAGCGTTACCGGAAATTAAACCAACAAGAAGTTCTTTAAAATCTTCTGTCATCAAAAAACAAAGTGGCTTTATTCTGCCTTCTAAGAAATCTCCAAGTTCTCCAGATGATACTAATCTTGCAATTTCGGTTTCAATTGCCGAATACATGCGATCAAAATCAGGCGATATTTTGCATATATCACCAGAAATTTCAATTTTTACCTCAAGAAAATTAATTTTTAAATTCCTAGAATATTCATTTATTTTTTTGTTAAATTCTTCCGCCTCTGATTTGTTAAATGTTTTTTTAAACAATAATTCTAAAATTTTTTCTTTTTCTTCACTTGATAATAACTCAAACATTTTTTCTTCGCAAATTTCAATTTTTAAGCGTTTACCGGCGGGACTTGAAACAAATACTACTTTAAAAAGCCCCGCAGAATTTCCATTCAGTGATCTATTTGCTTGTTCACACATCGCTGTAATACAATCTTCTGGCAATGCTTCGAATTTTTCTAAAAAGCCAGGAACAGTCTGAAAAAAATGCTCTTCTCTAATATTTTCTTCCGAAAAAAGTTCCCCGAAGGCAGTTACAGCAACATCTTTTTTAACTGATTCAAAACTTTGGTCTTGTTTAAAGGTGAATGGATATTTTCCTTCTCTAAGGCTGTCGTTAATTTGAATTGAATGCTCGTTTGTAAGTATTATTCTTTTAAGTTTCAAAAGATCATCGATTGATTTCATACTCATATTACTAATTCTTATAAGTTTGCAAAGATTTGCGACTGTTTCTTCAATGTCGAGTTTTATTTCTTTGTTTGCTTCATCGTAACAATACACTCCTATTCCTACATTTAAATTATTAAGAATTTCAACTAAGTGATTGATGAAACCTTCGACAATTTCTATATCTGCTTCCAAAGTTTTAAGACTTGATAACTCTTTATTAAGTTTCTCTAATTTACGGTTTCCCGCGGATGATTTTATTTTTTGAGCTAAATCACATAGAGATTTTTTTGAAATTTTAAGTCTAAATTTATTTTCTTCTTGAACACATTCTAGTTCTAAAGGCACTCCTACAACAACAAATTTTCTATCCAAATTAAATTTTTCGGTAAATTTCACAATTTCCATACATCCTTCTGATTCTATTTTATTTTTTTTCCTCAAATTAATTAAAAACTCTAAAAAATTTTTTGATTTATATATTTCATGAAAATTTTTCAAATTATCAACACTCTTAGGACAAATAATCATCTTTTTGTTATCTTCATCAAGGATAAGCCGGAGGCTGGAAAAACGAGCCACTTTTAAATTAATTTCTTCAAGCAAATGTCTTTTTGTATCATCATTCAACGCTAGCGGAAATTTATGGTCTTCAACTGATTCTTGAAGGTGCGCAAAATCTATTATGACTCTTTCAAAATTAAGGACAGAATCTGAAACACCGGAAACAAATAGTTGTAAAACTCCTTTCCCGAAAAGCACAGGCAAACCACTTTCTCCGGTAAAAATCGTTATCTGAGGAACTCCATAGGGGAGTTTTTTCCAAATTATATTAGAAACTTTAAAATGTATTGAATTTTGTTCTGAAACTTTGAGAAATCTTACCCCTGAAGATTCTAAAATTCCTAATATTTCGCTAAGATTTTCATACTTTAAATTTCTGGCACCAATTAAACTTTCCACTTTTTCTATAACTATTTTTTCTGTAAATTTTGCCACTTTTTCATAACCGGAGCTACTAACTCCGATGCTTTTGTCTTCCGTCAATTCAAATCCACCTAAATCTTTAGCTAACCTATTTGTTTTATTAAAAACATACAATTGAAAAGAGTCAAAAACGATACCACTTTCTCTAAGTAACGCTAATAATTCCGGAGCAGATTTATTTTCACAAAAAATCTTTCGCGCCTTATAGTAACCTGAAATTTCTCGGGACGCAAAGTATGTAGGAATGGCAAAAGAAATGAGAATTGCGCCAAATTTAGCAATTTTTTTTACAGTTTCTTTAGATTCATTTATTTCTGAGTTGGTTTCTCCAGTTTTACAATCTGTTGCTAAAACTTTCGTACAAGAATTAACAATTATTAGTATTCCTAACATATTAGATAAAAATTTTAAAAAATCACTACAATTTTTCACTGAAATCGCTCCTTACTTCAAAAACAGAACACCTGAAAAACTACAAATTATTATGTTTATTTTATTATTATTTATTATAAACTGTCAAGACGCTATAATTTTAGAACCTGTTCTCATAAGAGCTTGTCTAATATCTCTATGCAGTGCAGATTTTATGATAAAATTTTTAAAATTTAAAGCACGAGGAAAGCGAATACTAGCGTATTTAACTAACGAGTAATGCAAAATTTTAAAATTTTAACTAAAATATGTGCTATTTCGGAGATATTAGATAGGCTCTAAGAATTGTCTATATAATTAACCACTTTCGACTTCCGCAGGTTACGGCCTTAATATTCAGGAAGGTGGGTCGTCTCTAGTCTGGTTTGGTCTTACTTGGAGTTCAGAGCTCTATCAGCAAACTAATGCAAGGCTCTGGAGACAAGGACAAAAAAATACAGTATAGCGCTTTGACTTATCGCAGATAACATGGTATAAAGTTCCGGGTGATAAATATGGCAAATCCATTGTCAAAAGATTTGAGAGAAAAAATTGTAAAACATAAGCAAAGTGGAGAAAAAGACAGCAATATTTCAAAATGGTTGC